>DASVMK010000110.1:0-23159 GCA_036384395.1 Novosphingobium sp. | reverse complement strand
TTCGCGTTGTTCGGGCTCGACAAGATGAAGGCCCGGGCCGGGGCGCGGCGCACTGCAATTTCAACCGCTTTGGACCAGTTTGCCCCTGCCACCCATTGTCCTCCGTCTGGCGACTGCCACCGTAAAGAGCAGCAAGCGGAGAGCAGGCGATGGCAAGCGAGCGGGTGCAAATGGTATGCGGAACGTGTGGATCGAAAGTCGTGACGCGGGATGCTTGGGCGGAATGGGATGCGGAGGCGCAAGATTGGACGCTGGGTGCCGTCTATGATTACGCTTTTTGTCATGCCTGCGAGCGCAGCACGCACATTGAAGAGCGGCCGATCAACGGGGCGAAATAACTTGCCTACGATCGTGGCCCCCATCGCCGGCCACGGCGATCGGACGCAGGCGCGTGGGACGGCCGCTTGAGCCAGTTCCTGTCTCCCGCCGTCGTCGCACTCGCGCTCGTCTCGCTGAACAGCGCGACGCTGGCGCTGTTCGGGCTCGACAAGATGAAAGCGCAGGCCGGCACGCGGCGGATCGCGGAATCGACGTTGCTGGGGCTGGCGCTGCTCGGCGGCACGCCCGGCGCCTATGCGGGACGCGCGGTGTTTCGGCACAAGACCCGCAAGCAGCCGTTCTCGCGCGAGTTGCACATGATCGCGGGGTTGCAGGTAGCGGCGCTGGCGGGCGGGATCGGGTGGTGGTCGGTTGGCGGCTTCGCGGGGTAGGGCGCTGTCCTACACGAACCGCATCGGTTAGCTTTCGGGCATGGTCGCGCCCCGTCCCGCCCCGCACTTTCCCGCCGCCGCCGCGCCCGCGCGGGTGACGCCGGGTGACACAAGGTTACACCGGGTGACAGGGGGTGACAGCTTTCCCCTGGACACCGTCAACCGTGTCAACTTCGCCGCGCGGGGGCGGGCCTCAGACCCGCTCCGCCACTTGCTCGCTCGGGTAGGTCCAGCGCTCGTTCGCGGCGTGGAGTCGCGAGGCGAGGTCCCAGTTCAGCACCTCGCCCAGCACCGCCTTGAGGTAGGCCGGGCGGTCGTTCTGGCGGTCGAGGTAATAGGCGTGCTCCCACAGGTCGATCACCAGCAGCGGCAGCGCGGGCTGGTCGGCGAGCGTCTCGGCGTCGTGGGTCTGGATCACGGCCAGCTTGTCGTCCTCCAGCGCCAGCCACACCCAGCCCGAGGCGAAGTGCTCGGCGCCTTGGCCGGCGAGTTCCTCGACCAGCGCGTCGTGCCCGCCGAAATCGCGGGCGATCGCCTCGGCCAGCGCGGGCGAGGGCCGGGTGCACTCGGGCGTCAGGCTCTGCCAGTAGAAGCCGTGGTTCCAGGCCTGCGCGGCGTTGTTGAACAGCTTCCTGTCCTTGCGCCGCCGCGCGGCCGCGACCAGCTCTTCCAGGCTGGCCGGCTCGAGCGGGGTGCCGGCGACGGCCGCGTTGACCTTGTCGACGTAGCCCTTGTGGTGCTTGCCGTGGTGGAACCGCAGCGTCTCGGCCGAGATCGCCGGCGCGAGCGCGTCGTGCGGATAGGGCAGCGGGGGCAGGATGATAGGCATGATCGGGGCGTCCCTTGTTTGATGCATCCAAGGGATAACCGTTGGGCGGCCCGATGTTTCCGGAATGCGGGTCAGAGCGCCCGATACCCGCGCCGATCGACGGCGGCGGTGACGGCGACGTCCATCGTGACGTTGCCGGTGGTGCGCATCACGTCGGGGATCATCTCGACCGCGACGAGCAGCGCCAGCGGCTCGATCGGCACTCCCATCGCCAAGGCGATCGGCCCGGTCGAGGTGACGAAGCTGATCGAGCCGGGCAGCGACGGCGCGCCCAGCGTGGTCAGCATCGAGACGGCGACGCCGGCGATCAGCGCCTGCGGCGTCGGTGCGATGCCGACCAGCGCGGCGGCGTAGATCGCCACCGCGACGTTCATCGCCGGGCTGGTCGCGCGGAACAGCGCGACCGCGAGCGGCAGCACGAAGTCGGCGCTGTCCTGCCGCACGCCGAGCGTCCGGCACACCGCGAGCATCGCCGGCAGCGTGGCGAGCGAGGACTGGGTCGAGATCGCCACCGCCTGCGCCGGCAGCACCGCGCGGGCGAAGCGGAAAAGCCCGGTGCGCCCGGCCAGCGCGGCGACCGCGTAGGCGGCGAGCAGCACCACCGCGCCGACGGTGACGACCAGCACGATGTAATGCGCCAGCGCCTGCACCGCCGCGCCGCCGCTCGCCGCCGCGACCGAGAAGCCCAGCGCGAAGACCCCGAGCGGGGCGATCCTGAGGACCCAGCCGATCACCACCATCATGGCCCCGGCGATGCCTTCGAACAGCAGCCGCAGCTGCGCCGCCGGCGCCTCGGCCAGGCGGGTGCTGGCGAGCGCGAACAGCGCGACGAACACGATCACCGGCAGCATCGCGCCTTCCGCCGCGCTGCCGATCACGTTGGCCGGCACGATCTGGCCGAGGAATTCGGCGATGCCCGGCAGCGGCGCCGTGGGCGAAGTCGCGGTGCTGCCCGCCAGCGCGGCGGCGGCCGTGCCGGGAATGGGGAAGGCCGCGAGCAGCGCGGGCATCGTCAGCGCCGCCATCGCCCCGCCGCTCAGCAGGATCAGCACGAAGGCGGTGAGCGTGCGCCGCGCCAGCGCGCCGGCGCGCGCGGCGGCGACGGTCTGGACGATGCCGGTGAACAGCAGCGCGGCGACCAGCGGCAGGATGGTCATCTGCAGGGCCCGCAGCCACAGCGTGCCGATCGGCCCGGCGACGGCGGCGACCGGCGCCAGCGCGGGGCGGCCTTGCAGCGCCAGGCCCAGCAGCAGACCCGCGCCCAGCCCGGCGAAAGTCCACCCGGCGGGCACGCGGATCGCCGGTAGCGTGGTCGCTTGCGTCGCCGGCCCTGCCATGCCCTCGTCCCCCCGCAAAATTCGGCTTGCGAAGGTGACAATAACCGCGCACCGCGACATGACAATTCCGCAGCAGTTTTGCGCCCGGGGAGTGACGATGGGACGGCAGTATTTCGGCACCGACGGCATTCGCGGCCGCACCAACGCGGGCGTGATGACGGCCGAAGTGGCGATGAAGGTCGGCCAGGCGGCGGGCACCCGCTTCCTGCGCGGCAAGCACAAGCACCGCGTGGTGATCGGCAAGGACACGCGCCTGTCGGGCTACATGCTCGAAAGCGCGATGGTCGCCGGCTTCACCAGCGTCGGCATGGACGTGGTGCTGCTCGGGCCGATGCCGACTCCGGCGGTCGCCCTGCTCACCCGCGAGATGCGCGCCGACGTCGGCGTGATGATATCGGCCAGCCACAACCCTTACGAGGACAACGGCATCAAGCTGTTCGGCCCGGACGGCTTCAAGCTCTCGGACGCCGACGAAGAGGCGATCGAGGCGATGCTGGGCGGCGCGTTGCCGCTCGCCCCGTCGCCCGACATCGGCCGCGCCCGCCGCATCGACGATGCGCGTGGCCGCTATATCCACGCGGTCAAGGGCTCGCTGCCCGACAACGTGCGATTGGACGGGCTGAAGATCGTCGTCGATTGCGCCAACGGCGCCGCCTACGACGTCGCCCCCTCGGCCTTGTGGGAGCTCGGCGCGGAAATCGTCGCGGTCGGCGTCTCGCCCGACGGCAAGAACATCAACGACAAGGTCGGCTCGACCCACCTCGATCTCATCAAGGAAACGGTGGTCGCCTCGGGCGCCGACATCGGCATCGCGCTCGATGGCGATGCCGATCGGCTGATCGTCGTCGACGAGCAGGGCCAGACCGTGGACGGCGACCAGATCATGGCGCTGATCGGCGGCGCCTGGGCGAAGAGCGGCAAGCTGCGCGGCGGCGGCGTGGTCGCCACGGTGATGTCGAACCTCGGGCTCGAACGCTATCTGCAAAGCCAGGGGCTGGGCCTGCTGCGCACCAAAGTGGGCGATCGGCACGTGCTCGAGGCGATGCGCAAGCACGGCTACAACGTCGGCGGCGAGCAATCGGGCCACATGATCCTGCTCGACCACGCGACCACCGGCGACGGCACCATCGCGGCGCTGCAAGTGCTCTGCGCGCTCGTGCAGTCTGGCAGGCGCGCGAGCGAGCTGCTGCACCTGTTCGATCCGGTGCCGCAGCTTCTGAAGAACGTGCGCTTCGCCGGGGGGAAGCCCCTGGAGGACGCGCGGGTCAAGGCGCGGATCGCCGAAGTCGAGGCGCAGCTCAACGGGCGCGGCCGGCTGGTCATCCGCCCTTCGGGCACCGAGCCGGTCATCCGGGTGATGGCCGAGGGCGACGATGCCGGCGAGGTCGAAGCGGCGGTCGGCGCGATCTGCGATGCGGTGGCGGAAGCGGCCGCCTGACGAGCGGGAGGGTGTTATGCTGGAAATGCGCCCCAATTGCGAATGCTGCGGTGCCGATCTGCCCGCCGATGCGGCCGGCGCGTTCATCTGCAGCCTCGAATGCACGTTCTGCGCCGAATGCGCCGAGGACCTCGACGATCGCTGCCCCAATTGCGGCGGCGACCTGATGGACCGGCCCACCCGCGCCAGGCGGCTGCAGGCCGAGTATCCGGCCTCCACCGAGCGGAAGTTGCGGGGGTGATCGCGGAACCTTCCCTGCAACCATGACCACCGCGCGCGTCCTCATCATCGCCGGTTCGGATTCGGGCGGCGGCGCCGGGATCCAGGCCGACATCAAGACCGTCACCATGCTCGGCGGCCACGCGATGACCGCGGTCACCGCGGTGACCGCACAGAACACGCGCGGCGTCGTCGATGTGCTGCCGTTGCCGCTGGGAATCGTCGAGGCGCAGTTCCGCGCGGTGGTGGACGATATCGGCGTCGATGCGGTCAAGATCGGCATGCTGGGCACGCCCGATCTCGCCGACACGGTGCGGCGCCTGCTCGAAACGTTGCCGCGCGGCGTGCCGGTGGTGCTCGACCCGGTGATGGTCGCGACCAGCGGCGACGCGCTGAGCGCGGCGGGCACCGCGCGGGCGATGGCGGACCTCCTGCCGCTCTCCGCGCTGGTCACGCCCAACCTGCCCGAGCTCGACGCGCTCGGCGGCGAGGCGGCGATCCTCGCCCATGCGCCGGCGCTGCTGGTCAAGGGCGGCCATGCCGAGGGCGAGGCGATCGTCGACCGCCTGCTGACCCCGGCAGGCGAGGTCGCGCGCTGGGAGGACACACGCATCGCGACGACCAGCACCCACGGCACCGGTTGCACGCTGGCCAGCGGCATCGCCACCGGACTCGCGCAAGGGCTGGACCTCGAAGCGGCGATCGCCCGCGCCCGCGCTTTCGTCCGCGCCGCCTTGCTGGCCGCGCCGGGGTTGGGCGGCGGGCACGGGCCGATGGGCCACCAGGCGGTGCGCGGTCTCTAGCCGTCAGTCGTCGAAGATCTCGGACAGCCAGTGCTTGCGCTTCTTGTAGGGTTTGCCGTGGCCGTATCGGCTGTCGCCGTAGTCGCCATGTCCCTGCCCCCCGTGGCTATAGCCGCCCGCCGCCCAGGGGCTCTGGTTGCCGCCTGGGTGGAGCGGCGCCGAGGGTTGCGGCGCCGCGGCGGCGGGAGCCTCGCTCGGCACGCTGCGGGCGATGATCTTGTCGAGCTCGCCGCGGTCGAGCCAGACGCCGCGGCACTGCGGGCAATAATCGATCTCGATCCCCTGCCGCTCGCTCATCGCCAGCGGCACGCGGCAAACGGGACAGGCCATCGCGGCGACTTCGGCCTCACTACGCATCTTGGTTCCTTCCTCCAGCCTCCCGCCCTCCAAGATAGGCGGTCGGGCGCAGGTTTCCATCTGTCGCTTAATCTGCCGATCCGGAGGCAGCGCTTAAGTCTTCGCTCACCCGGTTCGGTTAGCGCGGGAGCATGCCCCGCCCGATCCGCTTCAAGCGCTCCTGCCAACGACGCCGTCCCTGGCGTCCTTTCGCTCTTCTTGGACTGCCGCTCGCCGCGCTGGTCGGGGTCATCGCCGTCGACGGCCCGCCCGACGGCTTCGCCTTCGCCTTTCCGCGCGCCGCCGCGCCCGGGCCGGACCGCGAGGTCGCCCACTTTTCGCTCTGTTCCGGACCGATCCGCGAGACCTGCGTGATCGACGGCGACACGTTCTGGTATCGCGGCGAGAAAGTCCGCATCGCCGACATCAACGCGCCCGAAGTGAGCGCGCCGGGCTGCGCCGCCGAGGCCGCGCTCGGCGCCCGCGCCACCGATCGGCTCGCGGGGCTGCTCAACGCCGGGCCGTTCACGCTCGCCCCCGGCGATCCGGGGCGCGACCGCGACCGCTATGGCCGCCTGCTGCGCGAGGTCACCCGCGAAGGTGAAAGCCTGGGCGAGATGCTGGTGGAGGAGGGCCTCGCCGAGACCTGGCGGGGCTATCGCGGCGACTGGTGCGGCGGTTAATCCTCGCGCTCCAGTTCCTCGAAGCCGAAGCGATCGCGGATGCGGGCGTTGAAGAAGCCGCCTTTCGACCGCGCCTCACGCAGGCCCGCCGCCACCCGCTCAGGCACCCCGAAATAGCGGTAGCGCCGGCCGGTGACGAAAGTCACGTCGAGCGCGCGTCCTTGGGCGTCGTAATCGAACCGGCGGATCGCGGTGGAGGGCATGCCCTGCCAACGCGCGGCCCCGCCGGCCGTTGCGCGTCAGATCCGCTCGAACACGAAAATCGCGACGTTGATCCACAGCGCCAGGCAGAAGACCACCCCGGCCACGAACGCCAGACCGCGGTGGGCGGGGTTGTTGTAGGTCAGGTGGATCAGGCTCTGCACCAGCCGTGCGACGACGTAGCCCCAGGCGAAGGTCAGCGTCCAGACGCCGACCGAGCCGAGCAGGAAGGCGGTGAGACAGGCGGGGTAGAAGATCGTCGGCAGCTCGAACAGATTGCTGTAGTGCCGCACTGCGACGACGGTCGCCTCGGGCTCGGGCGCGCCGAGCTGTGCGCGGTAGTACGCCGGATCGTGCCCGCCCTTGATCGCCGCCGCCCGCCCCGACGCCATGCGGAAGAACCCGACGAAGGTCAGCGCGACGATGACCAGCACCGGCAAGAAGATCGCGATCTGGTTGGTGACTGGCATGAACTGTGGTTCCCTCTGTTCTTTGTGGGGCGCACAATGGCGCGGATGATGCCGGGCGCAAGCACAATCGGCTCAAGCACTTGCGCGCTGGCGTGTGGTTCAGAGCACCTTCGCGTAGAGGTTGTACTGCTTGTTGACCCGGCTGCCGATGGCGTCGGCGATGGCCACCATTCCCTGGTTGTCTTCCAGGATCCAGCCGATCTCGCTGCGCTTGCTGCCGTAGGTCGCGATCGCGGCGCGGCGGATGTATTCGATCATCATGAAGGCGAGCTGGCTGGCCAGGCGCGAGGCCTGGAGGCGCTTGCGCACGCCCATCAGCGGCACGCGCATGCCCATGCCGCGCGGCTTCCTGAGCCACAGCGCCAGCTTGGCCCAGCCGAGCGGCGAGGGCTTGCCGGTGCCGCGCCCGACTTGCGCGAAGATCTCGTTGGCGTCGGGCAGCGTCATCATGAACGCCACCGGCTCGCCGTCGAGCTCGGCGATGCGGATCAGGTCGGGGCGGACCAGCGGCTTCAGGTGCTTCGCGGTGTATTCGATCTCGCTCTGGGTGAAGGGCACGAAGCCCCAGTTGTCGGACCACGCCTCGTTGAGGATCTCGACGATCAGCGCCGCCTCCTCGTCGAAGCGCTTGAGATCGACGTTGCGAATGCGGATGCGCGGGTTCTTCTCGCCCGAGGCGATGATCCGCTCGATCAGCGGCGGGAACGACCTGGTGATGTCGAGATCGTAGGTGTGGAGCTTCTTGACCAGGCCATAGCCGGCGCCTTCGACCCACGGTTCGAACTTGGGGTGATGATGCCCCATCATGACCATCGGCGGATGGTCGTGGCCTTTGACCAGGAGGCCGGGCTCTTCCCAGACCGAGAGGTTGAGCGGCGCGACGACGCGGGTCATGCCCTGGCCGCGCAGCCAGTCCTCCGCGGTGGCGATGAGCTGGCGGGCGACCGCCTCGTCCTCCGCCTCGAGCGCGCCCCAGTGGCCGGTGCCCGGGCCGAAGCCTTTTTCGGCCGGCTGGCTCAGCGCCAGCTCGTCGATATGCGCCGAGATGCGGCCAACGATCGCCCCGCCGCGCCGGGCGAGGAACAGCTGGACACGGGCATGCTCGAAGAACGGATTGTTGCCGGGGGTGAACTTCGCGAGCTCGTCCGAACGGAGCTGGGCGACGAAATTGGGATCGGCGCGGTTCGCCGCGAAACCGTAGTCGACGAAAGCCTCGCGCGCCGCCGCGTCGGTTACGGGAACGATGGAAATTTCGGCAGGGGCCACCATATTGCCTTTTCTGTATGTATCGACCGGCGAGGGACGCGGCGCATCCCCGCCTCAGCCCCGTCCCAGCCCTTGCAATGGCGCGCGTTGTGGACCATCCCGACAGCGAATTCCAGCGGAGCCGAGACGCCGGCGCACGAAAATCTGGGACCTTAGCGGAACCGACCCGAATGACGGCCTACCAAGCGATCAACCCCGACGCGGACACCGGCGCAAGCGCAGCGGCGCCGCCATCGCGCATTCCCGACGACATGCCGATGCTGCGCGCCGCGGTCGAACTGACGCGCGACATCGCCGAGGCGCGGGCTGCGATCTACTGGTCCGACATGCTGGTGTCGGCCACGCTGGGCTACGGCGCGCTGGCGGCGGCGATCCTGCTGACCAATCCGTGGTTGGCGGCGGTGGCCGGCGTCGTCGCCGCGCTGGCGCTCTATCGGGCGCTGCTGTTCATCCATGAGCTGACCCACATCCACAAAGACGCGTTGCCCGGCTTCCGGACCGCGTGGAACCTCCTGGTGGGGATCCCGCTGCTCACCCCTTCGTTCATGTACGAGGGGGTCCACACGCTGCACCATGCGCGCACGCGCTACGGCACCGGGGACGATCCGGAGTACCTGCCGCTGGCGCTGATGAAGCCCGCTTCGCTGCCGACTTTCGCGCTGATGGCGATGCTGCTGCCGCCCGGCCTGCTGCTCCGCTCCGCCGTCCTGGTGCCGCTGGGCGCGATGATCCCGCCGCTGCGCAAGCTGGTGTGGGAGCGCGTCTCGTCGCTGTCGATCAACCCGGCCTTCCGCCGCCGCCCGCCCGAAGGCGCGTTCGCGCGGATGGTGTTCTGGCAGGAGCTGGGCGCCAGCGCCTGGGCTATCGCGGTGCTGGCGGCGAGCCTGGGCGTCTTTCCGGGATTGAATGGGGGCTGGCGGCCGCTGCTGATCGCGATGACGGTGGTTTCGGTCACGGCGGTGCTCAATCAGGTCCGTACGCTCGTCGCGCACCTCTGGGTCAACGAGGGCGAGCCGATGACGGTGACCGCGCAGTTCCTCGATTCGGTGAACGTGCCGCCGCCGGTGCCCTTCGCCGAATTGTGGGCGCCGGTCGGCCTGCGCTATCACGCGACGCACCACCTGCTGCCCTCGCTGCCTTATCATTCGCTGGCCGAGGCCCACCGCCGCATCTCGGGACACCTCGGCGCGGGCTCGACCTATGAGAACGCGAGCTACCCGGGGCTCCTGCCGCTGATGGGGCGGTTGGTGCGCAGCACGATGGGGACCGGTCGCAAGGTCTGACGCTGGGGAGCGGGCGCGCGGTCAGAGGTGGCGGATGTCTTCGGGCGCGTTCCACCAGTTGTCGTTGAGGCCGTCGCAATAAGTGATCGGCTCGGCCATCAGCCTATCGAGCGGCAGGTCGTCCAGCGCCGCGACGCGCACGCCCACGAAATCGCCACCCATCGCCTCGATCCGCCCGTGGCCGTGCGTCGCCGTGCCGCAGTGGACGCAGAAGCGGTGATGCGTCTCGAACCCCTCGCCGCTGCGCGCGTAATCGCCGAGGTGCTCCTCGCCTTGCGTCAGGCGGAATTGCGCGGGCTTGAGGTTGGCGACGTTCCAGTTCCGCTGTTTCCAGCAGTAGCGGCAGTTGCACTTGCTGGTGCCGGTGAAGTCCATGTCCACCTCGAAGGTCACGCGGCCGCAGTGGCAACTGCCGTGATAGGTCTTGGGCATCGCGGGCTCCTTATCGCAAGCGTCGATCGGGACGCGGTTATTCCTCGGTGCGGACGAGCACGGTCTCGCCCAGCAGCGCGAACAGCAGGAACGGCGCCCAGGCGGCGACCAGCGGCGGATAACCGCCGAAGCTGCCCATCGCCAGCGCGGCGTTGTCGACCACGAAATAAGCGAAGCCGAGCGCCATGCCGATGATCGCGCGGATCAGGAGCTGGCCCGAGCGGGCGAGGCCGAAGGCGGCCACGGCGCCGAGCAGCGGCATCAGCACCGCCGAAAGAGGCCCAGAGATCTTGTGCCACCACTGGCCGTCGAGCTCGGCGGTGCGGCGGCCCGAGGCGCGCAACTCGTCGATCGAGCGCGACAGCTCGAAGATGTTCTGCGCGTCGGCGTCGACCGTGCGGACCGCCACTTCCGCCGGGCCGAGCTCGGGCGCCACGGTCATGGTCGCGGCCGGGGTGACGCGGGTGGAAGCGACGTCGAAGCGCGTCACCCCGTCGAGCCGCCAGCCTTGCGCGGTCCAGGTCGCGCGCGGCGCGCGGACTTGCTCGACCACCGTGCCGCGGGCGTCGCGGCGATACCAGGTGACGCCTTCCATCACCGTGCCGGCGCCGCGTCCGCGCAGCGTCGCTGCCGTCAGGATGTTGGCCCCGTCGCGGAAATAGACGTTGCTGCGCTGGTCCGAATCCTTGGGAACGGGGCCATAATCGACGTTGCTCCACGCCTGCAGCATGGCGCTCGATCGGGTGACGACGCGCTCGTTGAAGGTGAAGCTCAGCACCGATATGGCCAGCGCCGAGACCAGCAACGGCGCCAGCACCTGGTGCGCGGAAAGGCCGGCGGCCTTCATCGCGATGACTTCGCTGTTCTGGTTGAGCGTCGCCAGCGTGATGATCGTCGCCAGCAACACCGAATAGGGCAGGAAACGCGCGACGAGCTGTGGCGCGCGCAGGACCACGTAGGTCCACAGCTCGCCCTCGCCGTTGCCCGGATAGGCGAGGATCTTGCCGCTCTCGCTCAAGAGGTCGAGCGTCTGCAGCACCAGCACCAGCATGATCAGCACCGCCAAGGTGCGGGTGACGAACAGCTTGGCGAGATAGAGCGTCAACGTGCGCGAGGGGAAGAAATCGAACTGCAAGGCGGCGGTCTCCCTAGGCCGGCCGGTGGTGCGCGCGGCGGCGGGCGAGAAGCTGGCGCAGGCGCTTGGCGGTGTTGCCCGCCACGCGCTCGAGCGCGCCGATCGGCTGGCCGCCGGGGACGTGAGCGATCGTGCGATACATCCACAGGATCAGCCCCGAGAACACCACGAACGGCCCCCACAGCGCCAGCACCGGATCGACCCGGCCGAGCGCGGCGACGCCCTGGCCGTATTCGTTGACCTTGTGATAGGCGACGACCATCACGATGGAGAGGAACACGCCGAGTGCCGAGGTCGATCGCTTGGGCGGCACCGCCAGCGCCACCGCGAGCAGCGGCAGCAATAGCATCATCACCACTTCGACCAGGCGGTAGTTGAGATTGGCGAGCGTCAGAGCGCGGTCGGCGGCCGAAGTCGTATCGTTCCAGCCGATCCGCAGCAGCTCGGGCAGGATGAATTCGCGCTCCTTGTCGCCGCGCTGGCGGAACTTCTCGATCCTGGGCAGGTCGATCGGCAGGTCGTGGCGCGAGAACGCCAGCACACGCGGCGTCTGGCCCGGTGCGTCCTGGATGATCTGGCCGTCGGTCAGCCGCAGGATGATCGTGTCCGGCTGGTTCTGCAGCGCCAGGAACTGGCCCTGTCGCGCGGAGATCGTCAGCACTTCGCCCTTGGCGTTGGCGACGCGGGCGAAGATGCCGATGAGCTGGCGGCCGTTGTCGCGGCTTTCCTCGATGCGCAGCGCCATGCGGTCCTTGAGCGTGGTGAACTCGCCGACCTTGATCGAGGCGCCCAGCGCGCCAGAGCGCAGTTCGAACTGGAGCTGCTCGTAGTAATAGCGCGACAGCGGCTGGAGATAGCCGACGATCAACAGGTTCGCCGCGGCCAGCACCAACGTCAGCATGTAGGGCACGCGCAGCAGCCGCGTGTAGCTGAGCCCCAGCGCGCGCATCACGTCGAGCTCGCTGCTGGTCGCGAGCTTGCGGAAGGCGAACAGGATGCCGAGCATCAGCCCCAGCGGGATCGCCAGGCTGGCGTATTCGGGCAGCAGATTGGCCAGCATCTTGAACACGACGCTGACCGGGCCGCCCTCGGTCGCGACGAAATCGAACAGTCGCAGCATCTTGTCGAGCACCAGCAGCGACGCGGCGATGACGAACACCGCCAGCATCGGCATCAGCACCAGCCGGAAGATATAGCGGTCGGTTGCGGTGAGAAACTTCAAGCGGGCGGCTGCCTCTGCGAACGGGTGGCCGCATTATCCCCGCAAGGACGGGGTCGGCAAGTGCTAAGGCGCGATCACGGGATGAGCAGCGGCCAGAGCGCCATGATCAGCCCGACCATGCTGACGAGGAAGATCAGCGTGCGCAGCACCGGGACTCCCGCCCAGTAGAGCGGCAGGTAGACGACGCGCGCGCCGAGCCAGATCCAGCCGCCCAGCGCGGTGGTGTCGCTGGTCCGCCCCGCTACGACGACGCCCAGCAGCGCGACCACGGCGACCGGAAAGGTCTCGGCGAAGTTGGCCTGCGCCCGCACCACGCGCCCGGCCTGCGGCGCGAGCGGCGGCAACGGCGCATCGCGTGGGCCCACGTTCCAGGCGGCGCCGTACTGCCTGGTCTTGAGATGGCCGGCCAGGAACACATGGACCAGCAGCAACACCGCGCCCCAGGCGAGGATCAGGATTTCGGTGGGCATGGCCGGTGTCTCCTTGGAACGGGTTCGACGCGATCAGTCTCGGCCGATGGCTCGCAACGGATCATCCGCGCCAAAGGAAGTCGTCAGGCGAGGCCGCGCTCAAGCCTTCTCCAGCGTGCATTGCAGCGGGTGCTGGTTCTGGCGAGCGAAGTCCATCACCTGGTTCACCTTGGTCTCGGCGATCTCGTAGGGGAAGATGCCGCAAACGCCGACGCCCTTCTGGTGGACGTGGAGCATGACGCGCGTGGCCTGTTCGAGGTCCATGTGGAAGAAGCGCTTGAGGACCATCACGACGAATTCCATCGGCGTGTAATCGTCGTTCAGCAACAGCACCTTGAACTGGCTGGGCTTCTTCGACTTGGCCCGGGTCTTGGTGGCGATGCCGAGCTGGTCGCCGCCGCCCGCGCCGCCGTTCTTGTCGTCATCCCCCGAATCGGCCGCCGAAACCCGGGTCGCGGCGCAGAGGCCTGCGGCGCGGACGCGCGGCGGGACGGCGTAATCGGCAAGAGATCGGCAAATCAGCATCGCATGAGGATATCGCATCGCGGGGGGCTTGGACAAGCGCCGCGTGCGCGCGGCCGGGGCGGGGCGCGCCGAACCGACGCCGAACGGGCCGGGCGATCGTGGGATCGCCCGGCCCGCGGGAGACGCTGCGCTGCGCGAAAGCGCGGCGCGAGCGTGACGTGTCAGGTCGCTCAGGCGGCCTTCTTGAACTTCTCGACGACGAGGTTCACGCGGCCCGTGATCGGGGCGATCGCTTCGTTGGCGAGCTTGGTCAGCGCGTCCTTGTTCTTCGAACCGAAGGCGACGGCCTGCTTGAAGTTGCGCTGGGTCAGCTCGCGCTGCAGCTTGACGAAATCGGCGGGGTTCTTGACCGCGGCGAACTGCTTGACGTCGGCGGTCAGCGTCTCGAGGGCGCTGCGGCCGTCGGCGACGTTGCTGGTGCGGATGCCCTGCAAGCCGGCAGCGACGATCTTGCCCGATTCGACGACGGCATTGAAGTTGCCCTTGGTGAATTCGGTGTATTCACCGAAAGCAGCCGAGCCCTTCTCAAAGGTGGCCTTGGCCTTTTCCTGGACCTCGGCGAAGCGGCCCTTGAGGTTTTCGGCGAAGTTCTTGCCCTTGGTAGCGTTCTTGGTAGCCATGATCTTTTCCTTCAAAAGCGAAACGGTGGGTATTTTCTTGGCAGTGACAATCTTGTCGGCCTTGGCGGTCGGAGCCTTGGCGGAAGCCTTCACCGGCGCCGCCACTTGCTTGGCCGGGACGGTCTTGGCGGCGGCCGGAGCCTTGGCGGCCTTGACCGGCTTGGCGACGGCGACCTTCGCGACCTTCACCGGGGCAGCCTTGACCGGCTTGGCCTCGACGGCCTTTTGTGCCGGAGCGGCTTCAACGACCGGCTTCGGCGCTTCGGCGGCGGGGGCCACCGTTTTGGCGGTCTTGGTCACGGGGAAGCGGCCGGCATCCTGGTCGGTCAGACCGGGGAGGGTGACGGCGGGCTTGGGGCCGCGCTTGGCCTTCGATGGGAATTCGACGGCCGGCTGCGCAGCGGCGGGCTGTTCGGCCTTGGCCTCGACCGCCGGAGCGGCGACGGCTTCGGGGGCTTGCTCGACAGCACCGGCTTGGGCTACGGTCTTCTCGGAAATCGCTTCCGCAGCGGCGGCATAGGCCTTCTCGGCGGAGTTCTCGGTCTCTGTTCCTTGGGCCTCGGCCATGACAGTGATCACCTTATGACATACGCCCCGCCCATGCGGAGCGTTTTGTTGCAGTGCACAAATACCCCTCCCGCTATCCCGGGTCAAGAAAAAATTGTGCAGTGCAGCATAAATTGCGGAATACCCGCTCCGACGCGGATTAGCGCGTCCTGACGTAGCGTCCGGGCGCGTCCTCGATCACGGGATCGCCGCGGCCGCCGGGCTTGCGCTTGCCCTTCGCGGGAACCTCGCGCGGGTCTTGCGCGCGAAGCCAGTCGACCCAGTGCGGCCACCAGCTTCCCGGATGCTCCACGGCGCCGGCGAGGAACGCATCCAGCGAATCGGCCGGCCCGTCGTTGGTCCAGTACTGATATTTGCCCGACGCCGGCGGGTTGACCACGCCGGCGATGTGCCCCGATCCGGCGAGCACGAACGTCGTCGGCCCCTGCAAGTGGCGCGTCATCTTCCACACGCTACCGGGCGGGGCGATGTGATCCTCGCGGCCGGCCTGGATGTAAGCGGGGGTCTCGATCCGGCGCAAGTCGATCGGCGTGCCCAGCGCCGACATCTCGTCGGGCGTCACCAGGCGATTGTCGCGGTAGAGATCGCGTAGGTAGGCTTGGTGCCACTTCCCCGGCAGGTTGGAGACGTCGCTGTTCCAATGGAGCATGTCGAACGCCGGGTAGTCCTCGCCGAGCAGGTAGTTCTTGACGACGTAGTCCCAGATCAGATCGTTGCCGCGCAGCAGGTTGAACACCGCGGCCATGTAGCGCCCGTCAAGGTAGCCGTCGGCCGAGAGCTGCCTCATCGCGTCGAGCTGGGGGGTGTCGACGAAATTCTTGAGCTCGCCCGCCTCGGTGAAGTCGACCTGGGCGGTGAAGAAGGTCGCGCTCTTGACGCGATCAGCCTCCCCGCGGCGGGCGAGCACCGCCAGCGTCGCGGCGAGCGTGGTGCCGGCGACGCAATAGCCGATGGCGTGTGCCGCGGGCGCGCCGCACCGCGCGCGCGCGGTGTCGATCGCGTCGATCTGGGCGGCGATGTAGTCGTCCCAGATGATCTCGCCGCTGTGGTCGTCGGCCGATTTCCACGAGACTATGAACACCGTCACGCCCTGCTCGACCGCCCAGCGCACGAAGCTTTTCTTGGGGTTGAGGTCGAGGATGTAGTATCGGTTGATCCACGGTGGGAAGATCACCAGCGGTGTCTCCAGCACTTTCTCAGTGGTCGGCTGGTACTGGATCAGCTGGTAGAGCGGCGTCTCGTGCACCACCTTGCCCGGCGTCACCGCGATGTTCTCGCCCAGGCGGAAGGCGTCGGGATCGGTGTGGGTGAGCTGGCCGCGCTTGAGGTCGGCGATCAGGTGCTCCATCCCTTTGACCAGGCTCTCACCCTTGGTCTCCAGCATGCGCTCCAGCACCATCGGGTTGGTGAGCGCGAAGTTCGATGGGCTGAAGGCATCGACCAGCGCGCTGGTCGCGAAGCGGAGCTGCTCTTTCTTGTCGGGATCGACGCCCTCGACGTCGTCGACCATCTCGGCCAAGTATTGCGACAGCATCAGGTAAAGCTGGTGGATCATCGCGTAGGCGGGCTGATCGCGCCAGCGGGCGTCGGCGAAGCGGCGGTCGGAGCGCGGCAGCACCGCCGCGTCGGCCTTGTCGCCCGTTGCCGCGCCGAGCACGCTTTGGCACAGGGCCAGGCCCTCGGTCCACAGCGCCTTCTGTCGCTGGGGATCGGCCAGCGGCGCGCGGCGATACCAGGATTCGACCAGCCCTTGCCAGCGCGCGGGATCGCACAGGTAGGCGGGCGTGCGCGCCATCACTTGCGCCCGGTCGGTCTGAAATTCGAACCACATCGCCTGCAGCCGCTGCGCGGTGTGCGCCCATTGCGCCGCGTCGCCGTCCGCATCGGCCATAGTGCCTTGGCCGGGAACGAATTGCCCCCACAGCGCCATCGCCGCCTGCGACTGTTCGCGCAGCAGCTCCCGGAACGCCTGCATCGGCTCGGCACCGCTCGGCCCGTCGTCCGTTACCTTGTGATCGGCCATCTGCGGGACTCCTTAGCGCCGCGGCTCCTCCGCTTGGGCCAGGATAGCCCCACATCGCCCATTTGCCAGAGGCGAGTTATCCCCTACAGGTGCCGGGCGGCAATTTCGCCGCGGATTTTTTTGGATTCTACGAGGTCATGGAAGACGAGTTCTACCGCATCAAGCGCCTGCCGCCCTACGTCATCGCCGAAGTGAATGACATGCGCGCCGCGGCCCGAGCGGCAGGGCGCGACATCATCGACCTCGGCATGGGCAACCCCGACCTGCCGCCGCCCGCGCACGTCATCGACAAGCTGTGCGAAGTCGCCACGAAGGCCGACGCGCACGGCTATTCGGCGTCGAAGGGCATTCCCGGCGTGCGCAAGGCGCAGGCGAACTATTACGCCCGCCGGTTCGGCGTCGAGCTCGATCCCAACACCGAAGTGGTGATGACGATGGGCTCGAAGGAAGGCCTCGCCAGCATGGCGACCGCGATGACCGCGCCCGGCGACGTCGTGCTCGCCCCGAATCCGAGCTATCCGATCCACACTTTCGGTTTCATCATTGCCGGCGCCACGATCCGCTCGGTGCCGACCACGCCCGACGAGCACTACTGGGCGTCGCTCGACCGCGCGATGGCCTTCACCGTGCCGCGCCCCTCGGTGCTGATCGTCAACTACCCGTCGAACCCGACCGCCGAGACGGTGGACCTCGCCTTCTACGAGCGGCTGGTCGCCTGGGCGAAGGAGAACAAGGTCTGGATCCTCTCCGACCTCGCCTATTCCGAGCTCTACTACGACGGCAACCCGACCCCCTCTATCCTGCAGGTCCCCGGCGCCAAGGACGTCGCGGTCGAATTCACCTCGATGAGCAAGACCTTCTCGATGGCCGGCTGGCGCGTCGGCTTCGCGGTGGGCAACCGCAAGCTGATCGCCGCGCTGACGCGGGTGAAGAGCTACCTCGATTATGGCGCCTTCACGCCGATCCAGGCGGCAGCCTGCGCCGCGCTCAACGGTCCGCAGGACATCGTCGAGATGAACCGCAACCTCTACCAGAAGCGCCGCGAGGTGATGGTCGAGGCGTTCGGCCGCGCCGGCTGGGAGATTCCCAAGCCCAAGGCGTCGATGTTTGCCTGGGCGCCGCTGCCGCCGGCGCTCAAGGAGATGGGCAGCCTCGAGTTCTCCAAGCAGCTCCTCACCCACGCCGAAGTGGCGGTGGCGCCGGGCGTCGGCTATGGCGAGGACGGCGAAGGCTTCGTGCGGATCGCGATGGTCGAGAACGAGCAGCGCCTGCGCCAGGCCGCGCGCAACATCCGCCGCTACCTGGCCAGCATGGGCGTCAACAGCACCGCCGCCTGAGCGGGCTGGCTGACGGGAGGCGCCAACCTCCTCCGTTTCGGTCCGATCCCTCGTTGCGCGCGCCGTTGCGAAGCGCTCGCTTGCCCCAATCGCCCGCGCCGATCCCGGCGCGGGCGATTGGGGGAGGGGCGATGCGGCGCTTCCGCTGGCTGTCGGCGGGCGGGCTCGGCTTGGGCCGGGACTTGCGCCGATGCGTCTGGCGGCTGCGCCACATGCCCGAGACCAACAGCATCCCGGTCCATGTCTTCCGCTTGCGCGCCAAGCTCGCCGTCGCCGGGCTGGGCGGCGCGCTGCGCACCGTCGATTCGTCCTATCTGCTTGATCTACCGGGATTGCCGTGCCCTTATGCGACCACGACGGTAACGGCTGATTCAGCACTGGACTGTTATAGAGTTCCCGACGAGCATGGGGGTGCGGTGAACGGGAGACCGGGATGAAGCATCAATTTCCTGCCAACGATCGCGTCAGCGTGGAACTGCTGGGCGACGGCGTCGCCCATGTCCGCCTGATCCGCACGGACAAGCTCAACGCGCTCGATCCGGCGATGTTCTCCGCGCTGGTCGATGCCGGCAAGGCGCTGTTCGATCTGCCGGGGCTGCGCTGCGTCGTGCTCTCGGGCGAAGGGCGGGCGTTCAGCGCCGGGCTCGACCTCGCCAGCATCAAGACCCTGCTCTCGGACAAAGGCCCGACACTGCGCGAGCGGACTTACGGCAACGCCAACATGTTCCAGCAAGTGGCGATGCAGTGGCGCAAGCTGCCGGTGCCGGTCGTCGCCGCGATCCACGGCTATTGCCTGGGCGGCGCGCTGCAGATCGCCGGCGGCGCCGACATCCGCGTCGTCGCGCCCGATGCGCGGCTGGCGGTGATGGAGCTGAAGTGGGGCATCGTCCCCGACATGGGCGGCTTCGCGCTGTGGCGCGGCCTGGTGCGCGACGACGTGCTGCGCGCGCTGACTTACACCAACCGCGAGTTTTCGGGTGAGGAGGCGCTGACGCTCGGCTTCGCCACCCAGGTCGATTCCGACCCGCTCGCCTGCGCGCTCGACATCGCGCGTGCCGTCGCGGCGCAGAGCCCGCATGCGGTGCGCTCGGCCAAGAGCCTGTTCAACCGCGCCGCCGATTGCAGCCTCGACGAGATACTCCAGGCCGAGAGCATCGAGCAGCACAAGCTCCTCGGCTCGCGCAACCAGGTCGAGGCGGTGATGAGCCAGATCGAACGCCGCCCGCCCGCGTTCGTCGACCCCTGAGATGATCGCCGCGCGATGAAGGCCCTGCGCGATCCGCAATGCCTGCTGGGCGCGGGGCTCGCCGCGATCCGCGATCAGTTTCGCGTGCCGGCGGACTTCCCGCCCGACGTCCTCGCCGCCGCCGAAAGCGCTGCCCGGCGCGCGCCGACCGCGCATGCCGACTGGACGGACCGCGCCTTCGTCACGCTCGATCCGGCGCGTTCGACCGATCTCGACCAAGCCTTCGCTATCGAACCGGCCGGCGCCGATCTGCTGCTTCATTATGCGATCGCCGACGTGCCCTGGTTCGTCGACGAGGGCGGGCCGATCGACCTCGAGGCGTGGAAGCGCGGCGTTACGCTCTACCTGCCCGATGGCCGCGCCGGACTCTACCCGTCGGTGCTGAGCGAGCGCGCGGCCAGCCTGCTGCCGGCCAATCATCCTCATGGGGGCCCCCGCCCGGCGATCGTGCTGACGGTGCGCGTCGCGCCCGATGGCGGAGCCACCCTCGATGCCGTCACCCGCGCGCTGGTCCGCAGCCGCGCCAAGCTCGCTTACGCCAGCGTCCGCGACGACGAGCTGCCGACCGGCTTTGCCGAGCTTGCAGCCCGCATCGCCGCTGCCGAGGACCGGCGCGGCGCCGCTCGCGTCGATCCGCCCGAGCAGGAAGTGGAACGCGACGACGCGGGTCGCTTCGCCTTGCGCTTCCGGCCGTTGAGCCCCGCCGAGACGCGGAACGCCGCGCTGTCGCTCGCCGCCAACCTCGCGGTCGCCGATGCGCTGCTCGCCGCCGGAACCGGCCTGTTCCGCGTGATGGCGCCGCCCGACGCCGAGGCCGAGGCGCGGCTGCGCCGCAGCGCCCGCGCGCTCCGGCTCGATTGGCCCGAGGCGATGTCGCTGACGCAGTTCGAGCGGCGGCTCGATCCGCAGCGTCCCACCGACGCCGCCTTCATGCTGGCGGTGCGCCGCGCCGGCAACGGCGCGTCGTACATCGCCTATCGGCCGGGCGATCCGCTGCCCTGGCACGCGCCGATGGCGGCGACATATGCCCACGCCACCGCGCCGCTGCGCCGCCTGCAGGACCGCTACCTGCTCGAAGCGGTGCTGGCCGTGGCCAACGGTCGCCCGGTCCCCGACCACGTCTCCGCCGCCTTCGCCCGTCTGCCCGAAACGATGCGCAAGGCCGAGGCTCGCGCCGGCCAGATCGAGCGCGCCGTGATCGACCTCGCCGAAGTGGCGCTATTGTCCGGCCGCGAGGGCGATAGCTTCGCCGCGGTCGTCACCGACCTCGGCGAGAACGGCGCGCGCTTTCAGCTGCGCGACCTCCCGGTGGTCGCGCGCACGGCCGCGCATGGCGTGGTGCCCGGCGCCAGGATCACCGTCCGGCTGGCCGAGGCCGACCTCGCCCGGCGCGCGCTGCGGTTCGAACGCACGGCCTGATCCCGCCCGCGCGCCGAATCCCGTTGCGCCCGCGCTCTGGCTCGGTTAGGGCGCGCTCTTCCACGGCACCTGCCCCCGGATGGCCCGATGGCGGAGTGGTTACGCAGAGGACTGCAAATCCTTGCACGCCGGTTCGATTCCGGCTCGGGCCTCCATCCTTTCCAGAAAAGTTGATGCACTCCGGGGCGCTCCACCCTGGGCTTATCGGCTGCGCGCGGTTTCCGCCTGGGTGAACCGGTGGCGCGCCTTCAGCAGGTCGTGCCGGGTGAGGATGCCGACCACTTGCGCCGTTCGCGAATCGACGATCGGAATCCGGCCCACCCCCGTCTCGATCATCAGGTCGGCTATCGTGCCGATTGGCGAGGTGACCAGGCCGAAAGGCTGCGAGGCGTCCGACAGCACGTCCTGCAGGGTCGTCTCGGCCGGCCCTTCCGCCGATTGCCACTTCAAGGCATCGGTCCGCGATACCAGGCCGAGGAGATGGCCTTGCGCGTCGATCACGGGATAGCTGCGGTGGCGTGCTTGCTCCGCGAAGAATACGACCGCCTCGCGCAGCGTCGTCTCTCCCGCCAGGCAGGTGGGATCGCGCGTCATCACATGCTCGGCCTGCAGGAAGTCGAGCGGATCGACCGTGTATTCCTGCAGGATGTGCCGTCCGCGCCGGGCGATCTTCTCGGTCAGGATGGAGCGGCGCATCAGCAGTACGCTGACCGCATAAGCGCCCACTGCGGCGGCGACGGTCAGCGGCAGGGCGTCGAAGTGCCCGGTCAGTTCGACCGCGAAGACCGCGCCGGTCATCGGCGCCCGCATCGCCCCGCTGATGATGCCGGCCATGCCGATCATCGCCCAGAAGCCGGGCCCGCCGGGCAGCACCTGGCCCAGCAGCAGGCCCAGCGCCCCGCCCAGGATCAGCAGCGGCGCCAGAACCCCGCCCGAAGTGCCAGATCCCAGCGCCATCAGCCAGACTACCGCCTTGACGAACAGCAGCGCCAGGATCGAGCGCAGCGCCAGCGAATTGTCGAGCAGCGCCTGGATTGATTGGTACCCCGCGCCGAGCACGCGCGCATCGATCAGCCCGCCGATGCCGACCACGACGCCGCCGAGCGCCGGCCACCACATCCAGTGGATCGACAGGCGGTGGAACGCGTCCTCGATGCGGTAGAGCAGGCTCGACAGCACGGTCGCCTCGATGCCGACCAGCGCGCCCACCCCCAAAGCATAGACCAGCGGCATCGCGCCCGTCGGCGTCGGCGCGATAAAGGCGAACAGCGCGCCCGAGCCGATCAGCAGTGGCCGCCAGGCGAGCGCGACGAGCACGGCGATCACCACCGGTACGAAGCTGCGCGGCTTCCATTCGAACAGCAGCACCTCGATCGCCAGCAGGATCGCGGCGACCGGCGAACCGAAGATCGCCGTCATCCCCGCCGCCGCGCCCGACACCAGCAGCGTCTTGCGTTCGGCCGCCGAGAGGTGGAAACGCTGCGCGAAGAGCGAGCCGATCGCCCCGCCGGTCATGATGATCGGCCCTTCCGCGCCGAACGGCCCGCCGCTGCCGATCGAGATCGCGGAAGACAGCGGCTTGAGCAGCGCGACCTTGGGCGACAGCCGGCTTTCGCCATAGAGGATCGCCTCGATCGCCTCGGGAATGCCGTGGCCGCGGATCTTGTCGGATCCGAAGCGCGCCATCAGGCCAATGATCAGGCTCCCCAGCACCGGGACGAGCACCAGCCAGAGTCCGAGCCGGTTGTCGACGATGTCCGCCGGGGCGGCGGACAGGCGGCCGAACCAGAACAGGTTGGTGGCGATCGCGATCGATTGCAGCAGCAGCCAGGCGCCCGCCGCCGCGCTGGTGCCCACCACCGGCGCGGCGGCGGCGAGCAGGAGCATGCGCCGGTCGGCGCTGTGATCGGCGAGCGTTCGGGACTTGGAGAATGACACGGCGGGCCTCATCAGGGGCGAAATGACGACGCGGCGCCATTATATCGTACTGCGATATAATTCAAACGGAATGGAGATCGGGCGATGAAGAGCGGAGTGACGCCGGAAATGACGCCCGAACTGACTGCGGCCGACTACGCCGTGCTCGCCGATTTCCGGCATGCGCTGCGCCGCTTCCTGGTGTTCAGCGAGGGGCAGGCGGCCACCTTCGGGCTGACGCCGCAGCAGCACCAGGCGCTCCTCGCGCTCAAGGCGGCGGAGCCCGGCAGCGCGACTGTCGGCCACTTGGCCGAGCGGCTGATCCTCAAGCCGCACAGCGCCAGCGGGCTCGTCGACCGGCTGATGGCGCTGGGCCTGCTCGAACGCCAGCCCAACCCCGCGGACCGCCGCCAGGCGCTGCTGCGGCTGACCGACAAGGCCGAGGCGGTGCTCTCCAGCCTGACCGCGATCCACGCCGAAGAAATCCGCCGTCTGCGCCCGTTGCTGATGGCCATGCTCGAGAAGGTGGGGTCTTAGCACGAGCCCGCGCGCCGCGCGCAATCCCCTCTTGCACCACGTCCCCACCCCCGGTAAACGCGCCCCGCAAGCCGAGACCGCCAAGCCTCGCTGCCGCCGCTTTAGCTCAGTTGGTAGAGCACATCATTCGTAAT
>DASVMK010000109.1:0-19185 GCA_036384395.1 Novosphingobium sp. | reverse complement strand
CGCGGCAAGTGAACCTGCCCCGTTTTCCTCGAAGTCCCCCTTCAAGGGGAGGGCGGGGTGGGGATGGTTTCTGCGGGACGGCTCCGAACTCCCTGCCCGCCCCCATATGCCGGGCGCCGGCTCCCGCCGATTGCTACAATCCCGTGTCTTTTCGCCCATCCCCCATCCTTTCAGGAGCTCACCATGGCGGTGAAAGTTGCCATCAACGGCTACGGCCGTATCGGACGCAATGTACTGCGTGCGCTGTATGAAGCCGGCCGCAACCAGGAAATCCAGATCGTCGCGATCAACGACCTGGGCGATGCCGAGACCAACGCGCACCTGACCCGCTACGACACCGCGCACGGCAAGTTCCCGTTCGACGTGGCCGTCGACGGCGGCGAACTCGTCGTCAAGGGCGACCGCATCAAGGTATTCGCCGAGCGTGATCCGTCCAAGCTGCCCTGGGGCACGCACGGCGTCGACGTCGTTCTGGAGTGCACCGGGCTGTTCACCAGCAAGGCCAAGGCCGGGGCTCATCTCGCCGGCGGCGCCAAGAAGGTCATCATTTCCGCGCCGGGTGGCAGCGACGTCGACGGCACCTTCGTCTACGGCGTCAACCACGACCAGCTCAAGGCCTCCCACGAAGTCATCTCCAACGCCTCCTGCACGACCAACTGCCTCGCGCCGCTCGCCAAGGTGCTGCACGAGAAGATCGGCATCGAGCATGGCCTGATGACGACGATCCACGCCTATACCAACGACCAGAAGATCCTCGACCAGATCCATGACGATCCGCGCCGCGCCCGCGCCGCCGCGATGTCGATGATCCCGACCAGCACCGGCGCAGCCGCCGCGGTCGGCCTGGTTCTGCCGGAGCTGAAAGGCAAGCTCGACGGTTCGTCGATCCGCGTGCCGACCCCGAACGTCTCGGTCGTTGACCTGACCTTCGTGCCGAGCCGCGACACCACCAAGGAAGAGGTCAACGCGCTGCTCAAGGCCGCGGCGGAAGGTCCCCTCAAGGGCGTTCTCGGCTACACCGACGAGCCGCTGGTCTCGATCGACTTCAACCACGACAGCCACAGTTCGACCATCGACAGCCTGGAAACCGCGGTCATCGACGGCAAGCTGGTTCGCGTCCTGTCATGGTACGACAACGAGTGGGGCTTCTCGAACCGCATGATCGACACTGCGGGCGTGATCGCCGAGTTCCTTTAATGCCGAAGACCCCCACCCCGTTCGGTTCGAGCGAAATCGAGAACCGTCGCGCGGCGTGTCTCGACTGCGCTCGACACGAACGGAGGCGGGGGTGATTGGGCGGTTGCTTGGGATAGCGCGGCACGATCGGCCGCGCGGGCCCATTGAGACGCTCGATCGCGTTGCGGTGAGCCGCGTCGAGGGCGTTCACGGCGACTTTCGCGGAGCTGCCCGTCCCGGGAAGCCTGCACGGCGGCAGGTCTCGCTGATCGAGGCGGAGAGTTGGGCGGCGGCACTGGCCGACCTGGGTCTGGGCGGCGCCGAAGCGCCGCCGTGGCACGCGCGGCGCGCCAATCTCCTGGTCGAGGGGCTGCGGCTGCCGCGTACCGCCGGGGCGGTGATCGCGATCGGCAAGGACTTGCGGATCGAGGTGACGCGCGAATGCGATCCTTGCAGCCGCATGGAAGAGATCGCGCCCGGTCTGAAGGCGGCGCTCACCCCCGATTGGCGGGGCGGGGTGCTAGGACGGGTGCTGGACGAGGGCGAGATCGCCGTCGGCGATGAAGTGAGGATCGAGGAATGAGCAGCTTTCGCACGCTGGACGACCTGACGGACGTGAAGGGCAAGGTCGCGCTGGTGCGCGTCGATCTCAACCTGCCGATGCAGGACGGCGCCGTCACCGACGACACCCGCATCCGCGCGGCACTGCCGACCGTGCTCGAACTGGCCGATGCGGGCGCCAAGGTGCTGCTGCTCGCCCACTTCGGCCGGCCCAAGGGCGCGCGCCATTCGGAGATGTCGCTGAGCATGGTGGTCGGCGCGGTCCAGGACGTTTTCGGCCGCGAGGTGATGTTCGTCCCCGAGATCGCCGGCGACATCGTGAAGCAGGCGATCGGCATCCTGCGCGACGGCGACATCGCCCTGCTTGAGAACACCCGCTTCTGGCCCGGCGAGGAAAAGAACGACCCCGCGCTGGTCCAGGCCATCGCGGCAAACGGCGATTTCTACGTCAACGACGCCTTTTCCGCCGCACACCGCGCCCACGCCACCACCGAGGGCCTGGCCCGCGTGCTGCCCGCCTATGCCGGCCGGGCGATGCAGGCCGAGCTCGACGCGCTGGAAAAGGCGCTCGGCACGCCCGAGCGTCCGGTCGCGGCCGTGGTCGGCGGCGCCAAGGTTTCCTCCAAGCTCGACGTGCTCAAGCACCTCGTGACCCAGGTCGATCATCTGATCATCGGCGGCGGCATGGCCAACACGTTCCTCGCCGCGCGCGGCGTCGATGTCGGCAAGTCGCTGTGCGAGCATGACCTCGCCGGCACCGCCGAAGCGATCCTCGAGGAGGCCGACAAGGCCGGCTGCACCGTCCATCTGCCCTACGAAGTGGTCGTTTCGCGGGAGTTCGCGGCCAATCCGCCCAGTTTGAGGGTCTGCAACGTCCACGAAGTCGCGGCCGACGAGATGATCCTCGACGTCGGGACGAGCGCGGTCGAGGCGCTGGGCGACGTGCTCAAGACCTGCCGCACGCTGGTGTGGAACGGCCCGCTCGGCGCGTTCGAGACCGAGCCGTTCGACAAGGCCACCGTCGCGCTGGCGCGCACCGCCGCGGCACTGACCCGCGAAGGCTCGCTGGTCTCGGTGGCGGGTGGCGGCGATACCGTCGCGGCGCTGAATCACGCGGGCGTCGCGGACGATTTCTCTTATATCTCAACTGCTGGCGGCGCCTTTCTCGAATGGATGGAAGGCAAGGAACTGCCCGGGGTGGCGGTTCTCCAGCGAGCCTAGCAATCCCGAGCCCGATACGTTTTTCCGTAAGGGGCTCTTTCTTTTTATCGATCCCATACGTATGCGAGGAAATATGCAGACCGCCGAAATGACCGCCAAAATCGCCGCCGGCCACGGCTTCATCGCCGCGCTCGACCAGTCGGGCGGCTCGACGCCGAAGGCGCTCAAGGGCTATGGCATCGAGGAAGGCGCATGGTCCGACGACGAAGGCATGTTCGCCCTGATCCACCACATGCGCAGCCGCATCATCACGTCGCCCTGCTTCAATGGCGAGAAAGTGATCGGCGCAATCCTTTTCGAACGCACGATGGACGGCTTGGTCGACGGCAAGCCGACCCCGCAGGCGCTGATCGAGCGCGGCATCGTGCCCTTCATCAAGATCGACAAGGGCCTTGAGGACGAGGTGGACGGCGTCCAGATGATGAAGCCGATGCCCGAGCTCGACGCACTGCTCGCGAAGGCGAAGGGCCTGGGCGTGTTCGGCACCAAGGAGCGCTCGGTGATCAACAGCGCCAACCGCGAAGGCATCGCGAGAATCGTCGCGCAGCAGATCGAGGTCGGCCTCCAGGTGCTGGCCGGCGGGCTGGTGCCGATGCTGGAGCCCGAAATCAACATCAAGAGCGCAACCCGCGCTGAATGCGACGACATCCTGCTCGATGAGCTGACCAAGCAGCTCTCGGCGATGCCGGGCGACGCCAAGGTCATGCTGAAGCTGTCGCTGCCGGTCGTGCCGGGGAAGTACGACGCGCTGGTCGATCACCCGCGCGTGCTGCGCGTGGTCGCGCTGTCGGGCGGCTACAACCGCCCCGAGGCTTGCGCCGAGCTCGCCAAGAACCGCGGCATCATCGCCAGCTTCAGCCGTGCGCTGCTGGAAGACCTGCGCCACCAGATGAGCGACGACGAGTTCGCCGCCTCGCTCGGCGCGGCGATCGACGCAATTTACCAGGGCTCGACCCAGAAGGTGGCCACCGCCGTCGCCTGACGAATTTGACCGGTTCGGAGAGGAAGGGGCGGCCAACGAGCCGCCCCTCGTTTTTCGGGGACCGCTCTCGAAGGGCTCGCTCTTGGCGGGTGCGCCGGCCTGCGATAAGGCATCGCCGCATGTCCGATGACGAACGCGCTCCACCGCAGCTCTATCTGATTTCCCCGCTCGAGGTGGGCGGGCTGTTTCCCGATCGGCTGGCGCGCGCGCTCGATGCGGGGCCGGTGGCGGCGTTCCAGTTCCGGCTTAAGGGTCTCGACGAGCACGCCGCCGCGCGGCTGGCCGAGCCGTTGCTGCGGATCTGCGCCGACCGCGAGGTGGCGTTCATCGTCAACGATTCGATCGGACTGGCCAAGCGCCTGGGCGCCGACGGGGTCCATCTCGGCCAGGACGACGGCAGCGTGGCCGAGGCGCGCGAGCGGCTGGGGAGGGGGGCGCAGATCGGCGTCACCTGCCACGACAGCCGGCACCTGGCGATGGAGGCGGGCGAGGCGGGGGCGGACTACGTCGCTTTTGGGGCGTTCTTCCCGACCGAGACGAAGGCGGTGAAGCACCACGCCGAGCCGGACCTACTGCGCTGGTGGCAGGCGCTGTTTGAAGTGCCGTGCGTCGCCATCGGCGGGATCACCCCGACCAACTGCGCGCCGCTGGTCGAGGCGGGCGCCGATTTCCTGGCGGTCTCGGGCGCGGTGTGGAACGGCGACGAGGCGGCCGCGGTGCGCGCCTTCGGCGAGGCGATGGCGCGCGGGTAAGAGCTCAGGCTGCGCCCAGGGGCGCGCCGGCGTTGATCCACCAACCGAGCGCGAGCGCGATGGCCAGCGCCAGCACCAGCTTCCACCAGGCGGCCGGGACCAGTGCCGAATCGCCGGCGACGGCGGTGTCCTTGCCGGTCACCATCGGGCCGATCAGATTGCGGCGGCGGATGACCTGGTAATAGAGGATGGCGAGGATGTGCAGCCCCGCCAGCGCCAGCAGGCCGTTGAACGCCAGTTCGTGAATCTCGGCCGCGGCGCGGCCCTGCTCGAAAGTGACGAGGTAGTTGAGCGGGCCAGATTCGAGACCGTCGACGTCACCGGCGAACAGTCCGGTGCCGATCTGGACCGCGAGCAACAGCAGGATCGCGACCACGCTGAGCGCGCCCAGCGGGTTGTGGCCGGCGCGTACGGTCCCTTCGGGATCAGCCTGGAAATGGGTGAGGAGCCGACGGGGCGTGGGCAGGAAATGGCTGAAGCGCGCGGTGCTGCCGCCGATCACGCCCCAGACCAGCCGGAAGGCGAGCAGCATCAGCAGCAGCGTGCCCGAGCGGTAGTGCCACTCCATCTCCCGGTTCTCGGCGCTCCACCACGACACCGCGAACAGCGCCACGAGCAGCCAGTGGAACAGCCGTGTCGGCAGGTCCCAGACGCGGACGCGGTTCGGAGCGATCATCGTGCGGTTGTTCCTCGATTCCAGGATGGCCGGCGGACGGTGCCCGCTGGCTGAAGCTGCCGCATGTGTTGGATTTTCGCGCCGGGTAGTCAAGCGCCCGATGTCGGACCGCGCAGCGCGGCGGCGTCCGGCAGGTCGGCGGGCTCATCGATGTCGCGGGCCAAGCCGGGGCCGTGAATCGGCTCGATCGACAGGCCGAGCCGGCGGGCCTCGGCATGATGGCGGGCGAAGCTGTCGGGGCCGAAGGCGAAGGCGAACGCGGCGGCCTCGGGCAACGGCAGCGACAGTGCGTTGGTGCCGGTGCCGTGGCGGTCGGGCGCGATGGCGACCGTGCCGGGCGCCGCCGCGGCGAGCAGTTCGACCTCGCGCGTAGTGAGCCGGGGCAGGTCGCCCGCGACGAACACGATGCGCGTCGCCCCGGCCTTCGCGGCGGTGGTCAACGCCGCCCGGAGCGCGGGATTGAGCCCGCCGCCTGGGTCGGCAATCGCCGGTAACGCGGGCGCGAGGTCCGGCCGCTCCGGACCAAGGAGGTAAACGGCCCCGACGTTGCGCGCCGCCACGGTCGCCGCCGCGACGTGCGCGAGCATCGCTTCGCTCAGTCGTTCGCGTTCGCCGGGGCTCAGGACTTCCGCCAGGCGGCTCTTGCCTTCGCCGGGGGGGCGGGCCGGGATGACCGCCCAGACGGTCACGGCAGCGGTTGTGCGGTCGTCAGGTTGGTGAAGCGGATGCCGGCGCCGTCGGCCGAATAGGTCTTGTTCATGTAGATCAAGATCGAGGTCAGCGCCTCGGCCGCGGCCGAGTTGACCAGCGCGCCGCCCGAGAGGCCGCGAAGCTGCATGCCCGGGCAAAGGTCGATGATCGTCTGGCGCGCCTCGACGTCGTCGGAGAACACGAGGACGTCGCATTCGACCTTGGCGTCGGTGTCGAGGATGTGCGCGGCGACCGAGTGGAACGCGGTGACGAGGCGCACGTCGGGGCCGAGATGCTCGCGCGCCTCGGCGGCGGCGCTGCCCGCGGCGGGTAGCTGCACGCGCATGACCTTGGGCGGGACCAACGGTACCGTGGTGTCGACAACGACGGCGTTGCCGACATGCGGGGCGATCTGCTTCAGCGTGTCGGCCTGCGAGGCGTAAGGCACCGTCACGATGACGATCTCCTTGCCCGAAGCCACCGCGACGTTCTCGCCGGCGCCGGCCGCGCCGATCTCGGCGGCGGTCGCCTGCGCCTTGTCGGCGGTGCGCGAGCCGATCGTCACGTCGTGACCGGCCTTGACCAGGCGGCGGGCGATCGCCTTGCCGAGATGGCCGGTGCCGCCGATGACTGCGATGGACGCCATGCTTCCTAACTCCTGAATCCCGCCGGACGATTCCCGGCTTGCTTGCCAACGGCGATTGCCGATAGCGGCGGGGGTCGCAAGCCATATTCTTGCGGCGGAAGGATGGAGTGGAATGGCGGCGGCTGCGGCGTTCGAGGTCAAGGCGATCGGCGGGATGCCGTTGTTCGCGCGGGGCATGTCGGTGGCGGCGGAGCTCGTTGCGGCGCTCGACCGCGGCGGCGAGGCGCTTCGCGAGGGCGATATCGTTGTGCTGGCCCAGAAGATCGTCTCGAAGACGGAAGACCGGCTGGCCGCGCTCGACACGGTCGCGGCTGGCGCCGAGGCCGAGGACCTGGCGCGGCGGACCCAGCGCCCACCGGCGATTGCGCAACTCATCATCGACGAATCCGCCGAAGTCATGCGCGCGCATCCCGCCGCGATCATCGCGCGGCACCGGACCGGACACGTCCTCGCCAACGCGGGGATCGACGCGTCGAACGTGGAGGGCGGGGAGGGCGGTAGGGTGCTGCTCTGGCCCGAGGACCCCGACGTCAGCGCCCGGGCGATCCGGGCCGAGCTTCGCCGCCTCACCGGCCTCGGCGTGGGCGTGGTCATCGCCGACAGCATGGGGCGCGCCTGGCGGATCGGCACCTGCGGCACCGCGATCGGGGTCGCCGGGCTGGCGGTGCTGGACGACCGGCGCGGGCGGGATGTCGATCTCTATGGCCGGACCTTGCAGGCGACGGTGATCGCCATCGCGGACTCGATCGCGGCGATGGCAGTGCTGGCGATGGGCGAGGGCGCCGAGGGCACCCCCGCGGCGCTAGTGCGCGGCGCCGGTCGCTGGCTCACCGAAGAGGACGGACCCGGCGCGGTCGCCGGGTTGCGGCCGGCCGAACAGGACATGTTCCGGTGAGCGGCCACATCCTGGCGCTGTCGGGCGGCGTGGGCGGGGCGAAGCTCGCGGCCGGCCTCGCGGCGGTGCTGCCTCCCGAGGACCTGACGATCGCGGTCAACACCGGCGACGACTTCGAGCATCTCGGCCTGACGATCTGCCCGGACATCGATTCGGTGGTCTATGCGCTCGCCGGGCTCAACGACACGCGGCGCGGCTGGGGCGTGGTCGACGAGAGCTGGCGCGCGATGGAGCGGCTGGAGGCCCTGGGCGAGGCGACCTGGTTCAATCTCGGCGACCGCGACATGGCGATGCATCTGGCGCGAAGCTGGCGGCTGCGCGCGGGCGAGACCCTGTCGCAGGTCACCGCGCGGCTGACGGCTGCGCTCGGCATCGCGCATCGCGTCGTGCCGATGACCGACATGGCCTTGCGCACGCAGGTCGAGACCGAACAGGGGTGGATCGACTTCCAGCACTATTTCGTGCGCGAACAATGTCGTCCGGTGGCCAGGGCGATCCGCTTCGCCGGCGCGCCGGGCGCCGTGCCTTCGCCTGCGCTGGCCGAGGCGCTGGCGCGGCCCGACCTGGCGGCGATCGTGCTGTGTCCGTCCAATCCGTTCCTCAGCGTCGATCCGATCCTCAGCGTCGATGGCGTCCGCGCGGGCCTGGCGGCGCGCGCCGTGCCTTTCGTCGCGGTCTCGCCGCTGGTCGGCGGCAAGGCGCTCAAGGGACCGCTCGGCAAGCTACTCGGCGAACTGGGCCACGAGAGCTCGAACCGCGCCATCGCCGCGCACTACGCGGGGCTGATCGATCACCTGGTGATCGACCAGAGCGATGCCGCCGATGCCGAGGGGTTGCGCGCTGCGGGCGTTTCGGTCACCATCGCGGGAACAGTCATGTGCGATGCCGCGGACCGGGTGCGGCTTGCGCGCGTAGCACTGTCAGCAGCCGGCATCGAACAGGACAACCATGACACGCGCTGACCGTGAACTGATTTCGCGTCTCCTATCCGCCCCGCTCGACGCCATTCTGGCCGAGGCGCGCGCGCGCCGCGATGCGCGCGGCCCGGCGCGGATGACGTACTCGCCCAAGGTGTTCATCCCGCTGACGCGGCTCTGCGCCGATGTCTGTCACTACTGCACGTTCGCGACCACGCCCTCGCAGCTCGCCGCGCCCTACATGAGCGAGGAGGAGGTGCTGGAGGTCGCGCGCGCTGGCGCCGCGGCGGGGTGCAAGGAAGCGCTGTTCACGCTCGGCGACGCGCCGGAGCGCCGCTACGCCGCCGCGCGCGACTGGCTGGCCGAGCGGGGTTTCGCGCGCACGATCGACTATGTGCGCCACTGCGCCGCGCTGGTGCTGAAGGAAACCGGGCTGCTGCCGCACGTCAACGCCGGTGTGCTGGAACAGGCCGACTACGAGATGCTGCGGAGCGTCGCGGCCTCGTGCGGGCTGATGCTGGAGAGCACCTCCGAGACGATCTGCGAGAAGGGCGGCGCGCACCACGGTTCGCCCGACAAGGTGCCGGCGGTGCGCCTCGCCTCGCTCGAGGCGGCGGGCCGCGCGGCTACGCCGATGACCTCGGGCATCCTCATCGGCATCGGCGAGACGGCGGAGGAGCGTATCGAAGCGCTGATGGCGCTGCGCGACGTTCACTTGGCGCACGGCCACTTGCAGGAAGTGATCGTCCAGAACTTCTGCCCGAAGCCGGGCACCAAGATGGCCGCTGCGCCCGAGGCGAGCGAGGCAGATTTCCTGCGTGTCATCGCCGCCGCGCGCATCGTCCTGCCCGACGAGGTCTCGGTTCAGGCCCCGCCCAACCTCAACGGCGAGCGCTTGGTCGAACTGATCGACGCGGGCATCGACGATTGGGGCGGAATCTCGCCGGTCACGCTCGACCACGTGAACCCCGAAGCGCCCTGGCCGGAGGTCGCGGTGCTGGAAGAGGTCTGCGCCCGCGTCGGCCGTCCGCTGGTCGAGCGGCTGACGATCTATCCGCGCTTCCTCGCCACCGACGACCTCCGCTGGATCGATCCCACGCTGCGCCCCGCGGTGCTCAAGCTGTCCGACGCCGAGGGCTTCGCGCGCGACAGCCGGTGGAGCCCGGGCGTGGCCGATCCCGCGCCGGCCACACCGCAGGCGCCGCTCGGCCGCGTGCTGCCCGGGCCGACCGCGCCCGCGCTGCACCGTATCCTGGACCGCGCCGCCGCCGGCCGCGAGCTGTCGATCGACGAGATCGTCGCGCTGTTCGCCGCGCGCGGCGCGCAGGCGCAGGCGGTGGTCGAGGCGGCCGACGCGCTGCGGCGGGAGGCTAGGGGCGACGACGTGACCTATGTGGTCAATCGCAACATCAACTATACCAACATCTGCACCCACGCCTGTTCGTTCTGTGCGTTCTCCAAGACCAGCAGCAAGGCGGGCTTCCGCGACAAGCCCTACAACCTCGACCTGGGCGAGATCGCCGAACGCGCGCGCGAGGCGGTGGCCAAGGGCGCGACCGAGGTCTGCCTGCAGGGCGGCATCCACCCGAGCTACACCGGCGAGACCTACCGCAGCATCGTCCGTGCGGTGAAGGACGCTTGCCCGGATTTGCACGTCCATGCCTTCTCGCCGCTCGAGGTGACGCAGGGCGCGCAGACGCTGGGGCTGTCGATCGCCGACTATCTGCGGATGCTCAAGGACGAAGGGCTGGGCTCGCTACCTGGCACCGCCGCCGAGATCCTGCACGACGACATCCGCGCACAGATCTGCCCGGATAAGCTGACCACCGCGCAGTGGCTCGGGGTCTGCCGTGACGCGCACCGGGTCGGCCTGCCCACCACCTCGACGATCATGTACGGCCATCTCGAACGGCCCGAACACTGGGCGCACCACCTGCTGGCGCTGCGGCGGCTCCAGGAGGAGACCGGCGGCTTCACCGAGTTCGTGCCGCTGCCGCTCGTCCACATGGAAGCGCCGATGTACCGGCGTGGGCAGAGCCGCAAGGGACCGAGCTGGCGCGAGGCGCTGATGATGCACAGCGTCGCGCGGCTGGCCTTGTTCGGGCAGATCGATTCGATCCAGTGCTCGTGGGTCAAGCTCGGCGCCGACGGTGCGGCGGCAGTGCTGGCCGCGGGGGCCAACGACCTTGGCGGCGTGCTGATGAACGAGAGCATCAGCCGCGCCGCGGGCGCCGCCCACGGCCAGGAGATCGGCATTCACGAGCTGCGCGCCGCCGCCGGCTCGGCCGGGCGTCGGTTGCGGCAGCGGACCACGCTCTATGGGGAGGTGGCCGCGATGGAACCCGTCGCGTAACAAATCCGTCGCCCCTGCGAAGGCAGGGGCCTTAGATAAGCTCTCCTCGTCGATCCGGCGGTGGTGTCAGGCCGCGCCGTTATCTGGGCCCCTGCCTTCGCAGGGGCGACGGCAACAGTATGGGCGGATGTCCCCTCCGACCCCACCCATCGTTGCCATGCCCTGGCATAGCTGCTAGTCGCGCCCCACATCCCGGCCGCGACCGGAACGCCGGTGCCGCGCTGTCCCAGAGAAAGCCCCGTTTCCAGCCATGAACAGCTCGCTTTTCAATATCCTGGCCGCCACTTCGACCGCGCAGGAACCGCCCGCCTGGCTGCAGTTCCTGCCCTTCGTGGCGATGGCGGTGATCTTCTGGCTGCTGATCCTGCGCCCGCAGATGCGCCAGCAGAAGCAGCAGCGCGAGAAGATCGCCGGGATCAAGAAGGGCGATCAGGTGCTGATCGGCGGCGGGCTCGTCGGCAAGGTCGTCAAAGTGGACGATACCTATGCCGAGGTCGAGCTTGCGCCCAACGTCAAGGTCAAGGCGCTCAAGTCGACGATCACCGACGTCATCCTGCCGCCCGGCGCGGCCGCGGCCAACGACTGATCCGACGCCGACATGCTCGACTTTCCGCGCTGGAAGCAGATCTGGTATTGGGCGCTGACGTTGGTCTGCGTCGTGGCGGCGGTGCCTTCGCTCTATTCGATCGGCAGTGCGCCGTGGCCTTCGGTGCTGCCCAAGCCGATGGTCAACCTCGGTCTCGACCTCGCCGGCGGCAGCCGCCTGCTGCTCGAGGCCGACGCCTCGCAAGTCGGGCGCCAACGGCTCGAGAACATGGAGGAAAACGTCCGCTCGCGCGTGCGCCAGGCGGAGCCGGCGATCCGCATCGGCGACATCTCCACCCGTGACGGCCGCCTGACCTTCATGGTCGAGAACCCGGCGCAAGTCGACGCCACCCGCGAGCTCATCCTGCCGCTGACCACCGGCGCCGGCCTCACCGGCCAGCGTGACTGGGACATCAAGGTCGAGGATGGCACCCGCTTCGTGCTGACTCCGACCAAGGCTGGCATCGATCTGGCGGTCAGCCAGGCGATGGAGACCGCGACCGAGGTCGTGCGCAAGCGCATCGACGCGCTGGGCACGCGCGAGCCCGATATCCGCCGCCTGGGCGGCGACCGCATCGACGTGCAGGTGCCGGGGCTCAAGGACCCGGCCGCGCTCAAGAGCCTGCTCGGCCAGACCGCCAAGCTCGAATTCAAGCTGGTCGACACCACCGCTTCGCCCAGCGACATCGCCCAGGGCATCGCCCCTCCCGGCAGCGAGATCGTGCCTTACGCCGATCCCAAGGAAGGTCGCGGCGTCGCGGCGATCGCGGTCAAGCGGCTTGGCGGCATCAAGGGCGATCAGCTCACCGACGCGCGCCAGAGCTACGAGCAGCAGACCAACCAGCCGGTCGTCTCGATCACCTTCGACCAGCAGGGTGGCGCCAAGTTCGCCAAGCTGACGACCGAGAACGTCAACCGGCCCTTCGCCATCATCCTCGACGGCAAGGTGCTGTCCGCACCCAACATCAACGAGCCGATCCTGGGCGGCAGCGCCCAGATCTCGGGCAGCTTCACCGTCGAGACCGCCAACCAGCTCGCCATCGCGCTGCGTTCGGGCGCGCTGCCGGTCGATCTCAAGGTCATCGAGGAACGCACTGTCGGCCCGGACCTCGGCGCCGATTCGATCAACAAGGGCCTGATCGCGATGCTGGTCGGCACCGTGGCGCTGGCGACCTTCATCATCGTCACTTACGGCCGCTTCGGGCTCTATGCCTGCGCCGCGCTGGTCATCAACATGTTGATGATCCTGGGCGTCATGGCCATCGCCAACTCGACGCTGACCTTGCCCGGCATCGCCGGCTTCGTCCTCACCATCGGCGCGGCGGTGGACGCCAACGTGCTGATCAACGAGCGCATCCGCGAGGAGCGCGCGAAGGGGCGGCGCGTCGTCCAGGCCGTGGAGGTGGGCTACAAGGAAGCCAGCCGCGCGATCTTCGACGCCAACATCACCAACGTCATCGCCGCGGTGCTGATGTTCCTGTTCGGCTCGGGACCGATCCGCGGCTTCGCGGTGGTGCTGATGATCGGTATCGTCACCTCGGTTTTCACCGCCGTGACGCTGACCCGCATGTGGGTGGCGAACTGGCTGCGCCGCGCGCGTCCTGCCGACATCGTGCTGTAAGGAGCGATCGCGATGAAACTCCTGAAGCTCGTCCCCGACAGCACCAATATCCATTTCCTGCGCTGGCGGGTGCCGTTCTACACGGTCAGCTTGCTGTTGATGGCGCTGTCCATCGGCCTGGTATTCACCAAGGGCCTGAACCTGGGCGTCGACTTCGTCGGCGGCCAGATGATCCGCGTGACTTTCGAGCGGAGCGCCGAGGCGCCGGTGGTCGAGCTGCGCGAGCAGGTTGGCAAGCTCGGCTACGGCGAACCGACCATCCAGCGCTTCGGCAAGGCGAACGAAGTCTCGCTGCGCATGAAGCTGCCTGCCGGGTCGGACGACAAGCCCGAACTGGCCCAGGCGATGGCCAACAAGATCACCGCGACGATCAAGGCCGCGCATCCCGACGCGCGGATCGACGGCGTCGATTCGGTGTCGGGCAAAGTCTCCGGCGAGCTGTTTACCACCGGCATGCTGGCGCTCGGCCTCGCGATGCTGGGCATCTCGATCTACATCTGGGTTCGCTTCGAATGGCAGTTCGGCGTCGGCGCCCTCTTCGCGCTGGTCCATGACGTGACGCTGACGGTGGGCCTGTTCTCGCTGACGCAGATGGAGTTCGATCTCAACATCGTCGCCGCGCTGCTGACGCTGATCGGCTATTCGCTGAACGACACGATCGTCATCTACGACCGCATCCGCGAGAACCTGAAGAAATACCGGCGCATGCCGATTCCCGAACTGCTCGACCTGTCGGTGAACGAGACGCTGTCGCGCACGATCGTCACCTCGCTATCGATGCTGGTCACGCTGGTGGCGCTGCTGCTGCTCGGCCCCGACGTCATCTTCGGCTTCACCGCCGCGATCACGCTGGGCATCTTCGTGGGCACCTACAGCTCGATCTACATGGCAGCGCCGATCCTGATCTGGCTGAAGGTCACCGCCGGCAGCTTCGTGCCGACCGAGAACGAGGTCGAGCGCCAGGAACGCCTGGCGCGAGAGCGGGGGTAAACGCCACCCGTTGTCTGAGTCCCCGCGAAGGCGGGGACCTCATGCCAGACGCGAGGTTCCGTTCAACAGCCCGCGGTCCCCGGCTTCGCGGGGGCGCAGGCTGCTGAGATAATCCGCCGATAGTGCGCTTCGAGCGTCTCGGCGTTGCGCTCCCAACTGAACGGCGCTGCGCAGGCGGCGGTTTCCGCCTGGGTGGGTGGATCGGAAAGGATCGACCGCATCGCCTCGGCAATGGCGCTCGCGTCGCGCGCGGCCAGGCGGCCGGCGGCCGGGCCTTGCACGACCTCGCGCGCGCCACCGATGTCGGGGATCACGATCGGCGTGCCGCAGGCCAGCGCCTCGACCCAGGCATTGGCGAGTCCTTCGCTGGCTGAGGGGAGCACCATCACGTCGGCGGCGGTGTAGAGCGCCGGCAGGTCGTCATGCGGCATCTGGCCGAGGAAGTGGACGCGGCTCCTAAGGCCCAGTCGCTCCGCCAGCGCTCGCAGCGCGCTCTCGTCCTCTCCCTTTCCCGCGATCGCGAGGCGCGCGCCCGGCAGTGCCGCCAGCGCCTCGACCACGAAGCGCTGCCCCTTGCGCGGGATCAGCGCGCCGACGGTGACGAGCAGCGGGCCGTCGGCGGGCAGCGGCAAGCCGGCACGCGCGGCGGCGCGGTCCGTCGGGCGGAAGCGCGCGTGATCGAGCCCGGTGTGGTGTACGGCGATGTGCCTCGCGGGCATGCCGAGCGCGATCATGTCGTCGCGCAGCGCTTGCGACACCGCGAGCAACCCGGCGGCCTGCCGCGCCGCCGCCAGCATTTGCGCGCGGGCGCGGGGGCGGGCGCCCCAATAGTGGATGTCGGCGCCGCGCGCCTTGATCGACAGCGGCAGGCCAAGGTCGCGCGCGACCAGCGCTGCGGCGGGGCCGTCGGGAAAGAAGAACTGCGCATCGATCACGTCGAACGGCGTCTCGGCATGCAGGCGCCTGGCCATTGGCAGCACGGCGCGGGCGATGCGCCCCGGATTCGAATCGGCGCCCGGCCCGGGGAACACGGGGAAGCGCGGGTGATGGACGGCGATTTCCCCGAAGCGCGATCTTGGTCCCATCGCCAGCAGCCCGGCGTAGGGCTCGCGCCGGGAGAGCGGCCAGGGCGGGATGCCGATCGGGTTGAGCATCGTCAGGTCGATCCCCCGCGCCACCAGCGCGGCCATCTGCCGGCCGACGAAAATGCCGAAGTTGGGACGGGCGGGGCAGGGAAACAGCGTGCTGATCGACAGCACTCGCAGGCGGGTCACAACCGGCGCACCAGCATTTCGGCGCCCGCCAGCCAGGGCGGGCTTTCGACGGCGATCCGGCGCTGGGCGGGATCGGGCGGCAGCAGCGAGACCGTGCCGCCCTCCTGGGCGATCAGCCGTCCGAAGGCGAAGCGCCCGCCGGGACGGGGGGCGAGAACGTCGCGGTCGAGCAGGCGGGCATAGCCGTCGGGTCCGGTCTGGCGCAGCCAGACCTGGTCGCCGGCGCGGTAGTCGCCGGCGCTCGCCTCGATGGCCAGCACGACCAGCGCGCCGTCGCCGGCGAGGTCGACCGGCAGCACGGCGTCGCGCGGGCGCGACAGCGCGTCGGCGCCACTGGCCAGCAGCCGGGCGATCACGCGGGGCTGTTCGGCCTCGTCGCCGCGCACCAGCACTTCGGGCTCGACACCCAGCGCCGCGGCGATCCGGTTCATCCAGATGAGCGACAGCCCGCGCGTGCCGGTCTCGAGCCGGCCGATGGTCTGCGCGGTGGTCGGCGGCGCGCAGCGGGCGGCGACGTCGGCCAGGGTCAGGCCCTTTTCCTTGCGGATGTCGCGGATGCGGTTGATCACGGCCTACCTCATATAACCATTTTGGTTTTTCCGCTTTCCTACAGGGGCGCCGATTTGGCAAGCCGGTTCCGGACAAGCACCGGAGGCCCCAGATGCGCAGCACATTGGTCGAACGCGAACTCACCAGCGAGGGGCCGTCGCGCGGCGGCGCGGCGCGGCGGGGGCGGCGCAGCGTCACCGTCAATCTTGCCGAATCGCCGCTGACCTGGCTGCACGCGCGGGGGCATCTCTCCGACCGCCAGTTCGATGCGGGCGAGCGGTTGCGCGCCGACTGGGAGCGCGCGCAACTCGCGCCGAGCGTGACCATGCGCTGGGACGCGGTGCGGATCGCCGGGCGCGGCGGCGATGCCGGGCTGACGCAAGGCGAGCGCCAGATCGCGGCCAAGGCGCGGTTCGACGGCGCGGTGGCGGCGGCGGGGGCGGGGCTCGCCGACATCCTCTGGCGCGTGGTCTGCGCGGGCGAGGGCCTGCCCGATGCCGAGCGCGCGCTGCGCTGGCCGGCGCGCAGCGGCAAGCTGGTTCTGGGGCTGGCGCTCGACCGCGTGGCGGATTTCCACCGCCTGCCCTGAGTTGCCCTGAAATGCCCTGAAGTGCCCTCAGGTGTCCCTGAAGTTCCCTGAACTCGCCCTCAACTGTCCCTCAACTTGCCTCCCCGCCGCTTTCCTGCGAGGCGAGGGGAGATGGACAATCCGACCCGCTCGTCATGACCGCGCCCGTCATCGTCTGGTTGCGCCGCGACTTGCGGCTGGCGGACCAGCCGGCGTTCTGCGCGGCGGCAAGCGAAGGCCCGGTGATCCCGGTTTTCGTGCTCGACGACGAGACGGCTGGGGATCGCAAGCCTGGCGATGCGGCGCGCTGGTGGTTGCATCATAGCCTCGCGGCGTTCGATGGGGATTTGCGCCAGCAGGGCTCGCGCCTGATCCTCCGCCGGGGCGAGGCGGTGGAGCAGATCGCCCAGCTGGCCCGCGAGACCGGCGCGGTGGCGGTCCACGCGCTGCGCCATTACGAACCGTGGTGGCGCGAGGCGGAAGCGGCGCTGGCCGAGCGGATCGACCTGTGCCTGCACGATGGTAACTATCTGCTGCCGCCCGGCAGTGTCACCACCGGGGCGGGGACGCCGTTCAAGATCTACACGCCCTTCGCCAGGGCGGCGATGCGCCGCCTCCCCGAGCGCGGGCCGCTCGATGCGCCCGAGCTGGCCGCGCCCACGGCCTGGCCGCGCTCCGACGATCTCGCCGACTGGAACTTGTTGCCCAAGGCCCCCGACTGGGCGGCGGGCTTCCGCGCGCGATGGCGCTGCGGCGAGGAGGCCGCGCACGAGGCGCTCGATGACTTCCTCGACCGCGTCGCCGCGTACGAGACCGACCGCAACGCGCCCTCGATCGAGGGCACCTCGCGCCTCAGCCCGCATCTGCACTGGGGCGAGATTTCGCCCGCGCAAGTCTGGCAGGCGCTGGCGGCGCGACGCGGCAAGGGGGCAGACACCTTCCGCCACGAGCTGCTCTGGCGCGACTACGCGCAAGGCGTGATCCAGCAGGCCCCCGATTATGCCGAGCGCAGCTATCGCACGGAATTCCGCCGCTTCCCCTGGCGCCGCGATGCGCGCGACTTGCGGGCCTGGCAGCGCGGGCGCACCGGCTATCCGATCGTCGACGCGGGGATGCGCCAGCTCTGGGCCACCGGCTGGATGCACAACCGGGTGCGGATGATCGCCGCCAGCTTCCTGGTGAAGCACCTGCTGATCGACTGGCGCGAGGGCGAGCGCTGGTTCTGGGACACGCTGGTCGACGCCGACTATGGCAACAACGGCGTCAACTGGCAGTGGGTGGCGGGCAGCGGGGTGGACGCCAACATGTTCGTGCGGATCATGGCGCCGCTGTCGCAGTCGGCCAAGTTCGACGCCGGCGACTACATCCGCGAATGGGTGCCCGAGCTGCGCGGGCTGGGCGACGGCGAGATCCACGATCCCGGCGCGGTGCGGCCCCAGGACTATCCGCAGCCGATCGTCGATCACCGCGAGGCGCGCGAGCGGGCATTGGCGGCGTATCGGGCGATGAAGGCTGGGTAGAGAACGACCCGGCACCGGGCACTCTTCCCAAGTGACCGTCGCCGCTCCATATTCTGATGCATGAACGTCCAGGCGCCGAGGGGAACGGAGCTTGTCGGGGGAGGCCGCCGCATCGGCCTTGGCCCGCGATGGCTGGCGCATGTCTGGTCGGGCGGGATCAACCGCGTGCTCGACAGGATCGACGCCGGGCTCGAGCGCGGGTCGATCGAGGGCGTGCTGCCCGACGGCAGCGTCCGCGTGCTCGGCCGCCGGGCGCCCGGTTTCCAGGCGCGCGTCGAGATCCGCGATCCGCGCGCGCTGCTGCGGCTGGCGACCAGCGGCTCGGTCGGCTGGTATCGCGCCTGGGAGGCGGGCGAGTGGGACAGCCCCGATCCGGTGCCGCTGTTCGCGCTGTTCATGGACAACGGCCTGTCGCTGGGCGAGGCGGGGCGCGCGCGCGGTCCGTGGCGGATCGTCGCGCGGGCGATGCACTGGCTGCGGCGCAACACCAGGGCGGGCGCGCTCAGCAACATCCAGGCGCACTACGATCTCGGCAACGATTTCTACGCCGCCTGGCTCGATCCGACGATGAGCTATTCGAGCGCGCGCTTCGACGGTGAGGCGCGCGATCTCGAAACGGCGCAGCGGCGCAAGCTGGACACCATCGCCGAGCGGCTGCAAGGCTGCGAGAGTGTGCTCGAGATCGGCTGCGGCTGGGGCGCGCTGGCCGATCATCTCGCGGCGCGCGGCGCGCAAGTGACAGCCATCAGCCTGTCCGAGGAGCAACTGGCCTGGGCGCGGGCGCGCCATGATGCGGGGATCGCGTTCCGCAAGCAGGACTACCGTGACATGGAGGGCGAGTTCGACGGCATCGCCAGCGTCGAGATGGTCGAGGCGGTCGGGCAGGAATACTGGCCCGCCTTCTTCGACTGCCTGGCGCGCTGCCTCAAGCCCGGCGGCCGCGCGGCGATTCAGTTCATCTCGATCCGCGACGAGTTCTTCGAGTCCTATGCGACCAGCGCGGACTTCATCCAGGCCTATATCTTCCCCGGCGGCATGTTGGTGCGCCAGAGCGCCTTCCGCCACCTCGCCGCCGAGCGCGGCCTCGCCTGGACCGACCAGACCGATTTCGGCCTCGATTACGCCGAAACGCTGCGGATGTGGCGCGAGAATTTCGACCGCGCGGTGGAGCAGGGGCGGTTGCCGGCCGGCTTCGACGCCCGCTTCGCC
>DASVMK010000108.1:0-9861 GCA_036384395.1 Novosphingobium sp. | reverse complement strand
TGCCTGAACAGCGACAACATCTGGCTCGACGGCCCGCGCAACGCCTTCCGCGAGCTGTCTGACGCCTGGGACCCGGCGCGGATGGACGCGATGCTGCTGGTCGTGTCGCATAGCCGCGCGCACAACTACGACGGCAAGGGCGATTTCCACTTGGACCCCGAAGGTCGCATCTCGCGCCGCCGTTCGGGCCGGATCGCGCCCTATATCTACACCGGCATCCAGCTCGTCTCGCAGCGGCTGCTGCGCGAGGCGCCCGAGGGCGCGTTCTCGACCAATCTGCTGTGGCAGCGGGCGATCGACGAGGGGCGGCTCTTCGGCCTCGTTCACACCGGGGAGTGGTTCGAGGTCGGCACGCCGCAGGCGATCGCGCCGACCGAAGCCTGGCTCAAGCGCACCTGAGCGTGGCGGAGCGCAAGGGGCCGCAGGTCTATTCGATCGCCGCGCACCGGGGCTTCGCCGATGCGCTCGTCGCGGGGCTGGCCCCGCGCTACGCCGATGCCGAGCTCGGCCTCGCGCGGCTGACGCTGCTGCTGCCGAGCGCGCGCGCGGCGCGGACCGTGACCGAGGCGTTCGTCCGTGCGGCGGGCGAGATGGGGCAGGGCGGACTGCTGCTGCCGCGCATGGCGCTGGTTGGCGACCTCGATCTCGACGAGGCGCTGGGGCCGCTGCTCGATCCGCTGGACGCCGACGAGAACTTGCCGCCCGCGGTCGATCCGATGCGCCGCTGGCTGCGCCTGGCCGAGCATATCCGCACGGTAGAAGGCCGCGAGGCGCCGCGCGGGGCGGCGCTGCTGCGGCGGGCGTTCGATATGGGCCGGACGATGGACCGCCTGCTGGTCGAAGGCGTGGCGCCCGAGCGCCTGCTCGATGCCCGCGCGCTTGGCGTGGTGGAGGACCAGTCCGAGCACTGGCGGCGCAACACCGAGACGTTCCTGCGCGTCCATGCCCATTGGCGCGCCGAATGCGCGCAACTGGGCGAGACCGACGCGCCGGCGCGGCGCAACGCACTGTTCGATCACGCGACGCGGACCTGGCGCGCCTATCCGCCGGCGCATCCGATCGTCGCCGCGGGCGTCACCAGCGCCTCGCCGGCGTTGGCGCGGCTGCTGCGTGTGGTTTCGGAGCTTCCACAAGGCGCTGTGATCCTGCCCGATCTCGATCTCACGCTCGACCCCGAGATCTGGGGCTCGCTCGGCACCGCCGGCACGCCCGAGGGCCCTGAGGATCCGCTGTTCGGCCCTGAAGACGCCTTCACCCACCCCCAGTATCACCTCAAGCTGCTGCTCAACCGCATGGGCGTGGCGCGTGAGGAAGTGCAGCCTTGGCACCGCTCGGGACTCGCCGCCGCGCCGCCCGCGCGCAGCCGGGCTATCTCCAGCCTGTTCCTGCCGCCGGCCGCTTCGGCGCGCTGGGTCGACATGCCGGCCGAGCAGCGCAAGCTGGGCGGGGTGCGGCTGATGGAGACCGCGCATCCCGGAGAGGAGGCGCAGGCCATCGCGATCCTCGTGCGCCAGGCGCTGGAAGTGCCCGAGCGACGCGTGGCGCTGGTCACGCCCGATCGCAAGCTGGCGGCGCGGGTGATCGCCCATCTCGCGCGCTGGGGGATCGACGCCGACGACACCGCTGGCCAGCCGCTGCCGCAGACCGCCGCCGGCCGCCTGCTGCTGCTGCTCGCCGAAGTCGTGGCCGAGCGCGGGGCGCCGGTGCCGCTGGTGGCGCTGCTGTCGCACCCGCTGGTCCGCGCCGGCGCGGAACGTCCAGACTGGCTCGATGCGGTGCGCGCCTTCGACCGCGCGCTGCGCGGGCCGCGCCCGGCGGCCGCGCTTGACCCGCTCGGCGAACTGGCCGGGGCCAGGGGTCTGGCCGAATGGTGGGGCGCGGTCGAGGCGATCCTGACGCCGCTGTTCGCGCTGCCCGAGGAAGCGCTGCTCGCCGACGGCGTGGACGCGCTGGCGCGCGCGGCCGAGGCGCTGTGCGGCATCGGGCTATGGGGCAACCCCGATGGCCGCGCGCTGTCCGGCTTCGTCGAATCCTTGCGCGAGGCGGGGCGCGACGCCGGCACGCGGATCGACCCGCGCGAGCTGCCCGCGGTGCTGCGCGACGCGATGGACCGCATCGCCGTGCGCCCGCCCTGGGGCGGGCACCCGCGCGTGGCGATCTACGGGTTGCTCGAGGCGCGGATGGCGCGCGCCGATCTGATCGTCTGCGGCGGCTTGAGCGAAGGCGTCTGGCCGGCGTCGGCCGCGCCCGATTCGCTGCTGCCGCCCGCCGTGCTGCGCGCGCTCGGCGTGCCCGGCGCGGAGTTCCGCATCGGCCTGGCCGCGCACGATGTCGCCGCCGCTCTCGGCGCGCCCGAGGTGGTGCTCAGCCATGCCCAGCGCGACGAGGCGGGACCGGTGATCCCCTCGCGCTTCGTGCTGCGCGTGCGCGCGATGCTGGGCGACCAGCTTGCCGGGCATGTCGAGCGCGAAGCGGTCGTGCTCGCCCGCGCGCTCGACGACGCCGCGCCCGCACCGCCTTATCCGCGCCCGCAGCCCCGGCCCTCGGCCGAGCAGCGCAAGGTCGAGATCTCGGTCACCGGGCTCGATCGGCTGCGCAGCGATCCCTACCAGTTCTACGCGGGCTCGATCCTGGGCTTGCGCAGCCTCGACCCGCTCGATGCCGAGCCGAGCGCGGCGTGGAAGGGCACGGCGGTCCACGCGATCCTCGAAGCCTGGCACAAGGCCGGCGGCGCGCCCGGCGCGCTGCTGCCGATCGCCGAGCGCGAGCTGGACCGCATGAGCGCCCACCCGCTCACCCGCAGCCTGTGGCGGCCGCGCCTGCTGAAGGCGCTCGAATGGATCGACGCCGAGGTTGCCCGCCTCGCCGCCGAGGGCCGGGTGGTGGCCAGGAGCGAGGTCTGGGGCAAGATCGAGCGCCGCGGCGTCGCCATCAAGGGCCGCGCCGACCGCATCGACCGCTTGCCCGACGGCAGCCTGGCGGTGGTCGATTACAAGACCGGAACGCCGCCCTCGGGCCGCATGGTCGATAAGGGCTTCGCGTTGCAATTGGGCCTGATCGGACTGATGGCCGAGCATCACGGCTTCGAGGACGTGTCCGGCCCGGTCGAGCGCTTCGAATACTGGTCGCTGGCGCGCCGCCGGGGGCAGGAGGGCTTCGGCTTCGTCGACGAGCCGATCCGCGAAGGGCGCAAGAAGAGCGGCGTCGCCCGCGCCGACATGATCCCCGAGACCGCGCGCTATCTGGACGAGGCGATCGACCGCTGGATTCTCGGCGCCGAGCCGTTCACCGCGCGGCTCAATCCCGACATCGGCGGCTACAACGACTTCGACCAGCTCATGCGCCTCGACGAATGGCTGCCCAACTTGCGTGATGAGCCCAATTCGCCGGAAGAGGGGCGCGCGGCATGAGCGGCGCGCAACCCCTTCACGGCAACCAGATGGCGGCGGTCACGCCCGAGGACACCGTCTGGCTCTCGGCCTCGGCGGGCACCGGCAAGACGCAGGTGCTGTCCTCGCGCGTGCTGCGGCTGTTGCTGCGGCCCGGCATCGCGCCCGCGCAGATCCTGTGCCTGACCTTCACCAAGGCCGGCGCGACCGAGATGGCCGAGCGCATCAACGATCGCCTCGCCCGCTGGGTTCGCCTGCCGCCGACCGAGCTCGCCGCCGAACTGCGGGCCATCGGTGCGGACTTCGGTCCTGACGCGCAGGCACGCGCCCGTACCTTGTTCGCGGCCGTGCTCGATTGTCCCGGCGGCGGGCTGCGCATCGACACGATCCATGCGTTCGCCCAGTGGCTGCTCGGCGCGTTCCCGCACGAGGCGGGACTGATCCCCGGCAGCCGCCCGATGGAGGACCGTGAGCGGCTGCTGCTGATGCGCCAGGTGCTCGCCGACCTGCTGACCGATGCCGAGGCCGGCGGGCGGCAGGACCTGCTCGATGCGCTCGCCGCGCTCAGCTTGCGGATGGCGCCCGAGGCGGTCGAGGCATTCCTGCTGCGCTGCGCCGAAGCGCGCGAGGCGTGGTTCGGCCCCGGCGCCTGGCAGGAGCCGCTGCGCACGCGCGTCAACCAGTTGCTCGGCCTCGCCGCCGACGCCTGCGCCGACGACATCGCGGCGATGTGCGAGGATGCGGCGTTCGACGTGCAATCGCTGCGGCTCTGCCTGTCGGCCTATGGCCAGTGGACCGGCAAGAAGGGGCAGGCGGGATCGGCGCTGATCGGCGATTGGCTGGCCTCGGCGCCCGAAGCGCGCGCGCAGAACATCGACGCGCTGCACAAGGTGTTGTTCACCCAGAAGGACACGGTCCGCGACGTGCCGTCGCTGGAGAAGTTCGAGGAATATTTCGCCGAGGCGGCCGAGCGCGTGTTCGCCTGCCTGACCAAGCTGCGCGAGCATCGCGCCTTGCTGGCGCTCGCCGATCTGCTCACCCCGGCGCTCACGCTGGGCCGCGTCTTCGCGCTCGCCTGGGACGAGGCCAAGCGACGCGAGGGGCTGGTCGATTTCGACGACCAGATCCGCCGCGCTGCCGATCTGCTCGCCAGCCCCGACTACGGCCAGTGGATCGGCTACAAGCTCGACCGCCGCTTCGACCATATCCTGGTGGACGAGGCGCAGGATACCAACGCCGCGCAATGGCGGATCATCGACGCGCTGACGCAGGAGTTCTTCGTCGGCCAGGGCCAGCGCGGCGATGTGCTGCGCACGCTGTTCGTGGTGGGCGACTACAAGCAGGCGATCTTCCGTTTCCAGGGCACCAGCCCCGAGAATTTCCAGGCCGCACGCGACCGGGTCAGGGACGCGATGCTGGGCGCGGCGAGTAACGCCGGCCACGGCCAGGAGGTCCGCACCCTTCGCGATCTGGGGCTGGATCGCAGCTTCCGCACCGCGCAGCCGGTGCTCGATTTCGTTGACGATGTCATCGCCCATGTCGGCCACGCCCGCTTCGGCCTCGCCGAGGCGCCCGAGCGGCACGAGGGCGAGAAGCGCCCGGGCTATGTCGCGCTATGGCGCGCGATCGGCGGCAAAAGCGAGGACGACGAGGAAGATCTGGCGGAGGAGCCGGGCGAAGGCGGCCAGAGCTGGCTGTCGCGCCCCGACCGGCAGATGGCCGACCGCATCGCCCAGCAGATCCGCGGCTGGATGGACCACGGCTTTCCCTTGCTCAAAGGCAAGGCCCGCCGGGCCGGTCCGGGGGACGTTATGGTCCTGGTGCGCAAGCGGCGCGAGCTGGCCGGGCTGATCGTCGCGCGGCTCCATGCGGCCGGCGTGCCGGTCGCGGGGGTCGACCGCTTGCGGCTGGGCGCGCCGCTCGCCGTGCGCGATCTCGTCGCCGCGCTGCGCTTCGCCGCGCAGCCGCTCGACGATCTCAACCTCGCCGCGCTGCTGGTCTCGCCGCTGGTCGGCTGGAGCCAGGAGGAGCTGCTCGAACACGGCTACCGCGACAAGCACGCGCGCCTGTGGGAGCATCTGCGGCGCCAGCGTCATCCGGTGACCGAGCGGCTCGGCGAGTTGCTGGCCCGCGCCGACTTCGATCCGCCGCAGGCGCTGCTGCACTGGCTGCTGGTCGGCCCCTGGCAGGGGCGCCGGCAGCTGATCGCGCGGCTGGGGCGCGAGGCCAACGATCCGATCGACGAACTGCTCAACGCCGCCAATGCCTATGCCGCTACCGCCACGCCGAGCCTTGCCGGCTTCCTCGCCTGGTTCGATGCGGGCGAGGGCGAGCTCAAGCGCGAGGCGAGCGCCGGCGGCGGGCTGGTGCGGGTGATGACCGTCCACGGCTCGAAAGGGTTGCAGGCGCCGATCGTCATCCTTGCCGATGCCGCCGGCAATCCCGAACAGGGGCGCGGGGGCCGCATCGACCTGGCCGATCCATCCGCACCCGAGACGCGCCGCTTGCCGCTTCCCGATCTGCGCAAGGAGGAACGCGCCGGGCGTATCGCCGCCGAGCACGAGGCCGCGCGCCGGGCCGAGGACCAGGAGCATTGGCGGCTGCTCTACGTGGCGATGACCCGCGCCGAGGAAGCGCTGTTCATCGGCGGCGCGCTGGGTGCGCGCGAGACCGAAGCCGCGGAGGCGAGCTGGTACGCGCAGCTTGCGCAAGTCTTTGCCGGTAGTGAATCTGGGGGCGAATGGATCGCCGATCCGCTTTGGGGTGCGCGGCTGGAGCATGGCCAGCGGCCCGAGGCGCCCCCGTCGCCGCCCGCGCCGCTCGCCTCGCCGGTCCCGCCGCCGCTGCCCGCCTGGCTGACCGGGCCGCTCGCGCCCGAACCACGCCCGCCGCGTCCGCTGGCGCCTTCGGCGCTTGGCGAGGATGCCGCGCCCGATCCGCCGCTGCCGCCGGGCGTCGGGCTCGAAGCGGCGCGGCGCGGGGTGCTGATCCATCGCCTGCTCGAACGTTTGCCCGAGATCGTGCCCGAGGAGCGGGCCTTCGTCGCGGAGGCCTGGCTCGCGCGGCGCGCCGCCGATCTTGCGCCGCACGAGCAGGACGAGATCGTCGCGGCGGCGCTGGCGGTGATCGAGGACCCGCGCTGGGCCGATCTCTTCGCGCCAGGCGCGCTCGCTGAAGTGCCGATCGCCGCGCTCGTCGGCGAGCGCGTGGTGGCGGGCACGATCGATCGGCTGATGATCGCCCCCGATCGGTTGCGGCTGATCGATTTCAAGACCGCGCGCCGCCCGCCCGCCGCGCTGGACGAGGTGCCCGAGGCGACGCTGCGGCAGATGGCCGCCTATGCCGCCGCGCTGGAGGTGGCCTATCCGGGCCGTGCGGTCGAGGCGGCGGTGCTCTACACCCAGGCGCCCCGGCTGATCGTTCTTCCCGCCGAACTGCTCGCCGTGCGAAAGCCGGCGTTGCGCGATCCGCAGCAAAGCTATTGAACCCGGCCCGTTGCCTTCGCGGCGAAGCGCCCTAGATGTAACGCCTAGATTTTCAGGAGTGATACGATGTCCACCAAGACCGTGACCGACGCCAGCTTCGCCGCCGACGTGCTGCAGTCCCCGCAGCCGGTACTCGTCGATTTCTGGGCGGACTGGTGCGGCCCCTGCAAGATGATCGCCCCCGCGCTCGAGGAGATCAGCGAGGAACTGGCCGGCCAGGTGACGATCGCCAAGATGGACATCATGGAGAACACCCAGATCCCCGGCGAGATCGGCGTGCAGTCGATCCCGCTGATGGTTCTGTTCAAGGACGGCAAGCCCGTTGCCCAGAAGCTCGGCGCCGCGCCCAAGAGCCAGCTCAAGGGCTGGCTGGAAAGCGTGCTTTAGAGCGGGTTGCGCGATATCTGAATCGCACAACCCGCTCTAAGTTTTTGTTGTCGCACCGCTATTTGCGGAAAACCGGTTCCCACTTTTCCGCGCGATGCTCTAAAGACTCGGCTACAGATCCTCCCCATTCCGGGGAGGATCAATCCAGCAGATCTTCCAGGTCTTCCTGGTCGATCTGCGCGACCGCGGCCTTCAGTTCCTCGACGCTGCCGGGGTTGCCCTGCGCCTCGATCATGAAGCGGTTGCCGACCATCACCGCATAGCGGCCCTGGCCGGTCTTGCGGTTCCATTCCTCGATCCGCATCTGGCCGTCGACCACGCCGGTCTTCTCGTAGCTGTCGGCGTCCTCGCGGCTCTGCTCGACGCCCATCGCCGCGCCCATGCCGGCCACCGCGCCCAGCGCCGACATGTCGACCAGCTTGAGGATGATGCGCTTGCCGTCCGCCTCGTAGCGGCCTTCGGCGGTGCTGCCGAGCTGGCCCACCGAGCCGCTGCTCGTCTCCGAGCGCGCATAGCCGTTGATCGTCGCGGGCAGCAGTTCCTGCAAGCGGCTGGCGGCGACGGGCGGGATCTTGCCGCTGGCGGCGTCCTCCATCTGGCGGGCGAACTGGTCGGCGTCGCGCACATCGACCTTGCGGCCGCCGGGGAGGTTGACCGTGCCGCCGGCGTCGGCGGTCAGCGCCGCGCCCATGCCCAGGGCGCCCATGATCGCGCCGGTGATCGGGCTGACGATCAGGCTCAGCAGCAGCGCGCAGAGCATCGTCACCGCGGTGTAGCCCGCCGCCTTCGCCGCCGGCACCTGCATCAGCGGGGTGACGCCGGTGTAGAACAAGTAGAGGCTGTAGAGCCCGAGCAGCCCGAAGAACGCGAGCGACGGGATCAGCCCGAAAATCCCGACCAGCCAGGCGGCAGTCGATCCGTAGGCGACCAGCCGGAAGGCGTTGGCGCGGTTGGCGACGCCGTCGAACTTGGGCGCCAGGAACTCGGCGATCAGCGTCAGCACGCCGACGCCGACGAGCGTCAGCGCGAAACCGACCACCGCGGTGCCGATCCCCGCGATCAGGCTGGGGCGATAGGTGATGAAGGCGCCGTAGCCGAAGATCTGTCCGCCGATCAGGCTCGCGACCGGGCCGATCAGCGCCAGCGGCAGCACGTAGCCGCGCAGGATGTCGCCCACCGGCTTGGCCTCGGCGACGATCTGCGGCCATTCCTCGCGCGGGGCCAGGATCATCGCCTTGGCACGCCGCACCAGATCGCTCCCGCCCGGCGTGATGCCCGCGTCCATACAAATCCCTCCTTGGCCCGGCTCGTCTCCGGGCAGGGCGCATAGCACCATAGATGGCTCAAAATGCAAGCTTTGCCGCAATTTCCCCAAGCTGTGCCCGGCTTCCATGCCGGACGGCTTGATCGCCGGTGGCGGAGGCGGCTAGCGTCGGCGCATGCCTTACGCTCCTTTCGTGCCGCTTCGCGTGCTTTCGAGCTATTCCATGCTCGAAGGGGCGATCGATCCGAAAGCGATCGCCAAGCTGGCCAAGGAGCGCGGCTTCCCGGCGATCGCCATCACCGACCGCAACGGCCTCTACGGCTCGGTCGCCTTCGCCGGGGGGTGCCGCGACGCGGGCGTGCAGCCGATTGTCGGCACGACGCTGGCGGTGGCCCGTGAGGATGGCGGCACGATCGACTGGCTGGCGCTCTATGCGCAGGACGAGACCGGCTGGAACAACCTCTGCCATCTCGTCAGCCGCGCGCATCTGGATCGTCCGCTCGAACGTGATCCGCACGTGCTGCTGGCAGACCTCGAAGGCCATTCCGACGGCCTGATCGCGCTGACCGGCGCGGGCGAGGGTGCGCTGGCGCGGCTCTTGGCCGAGGCGCGGCACGACGCGGCCGGCGCCTATGCCGACCGGCTGCGGGCGCTGTTCGGCGACCGGCTCTACATCGAGATCGCCCGGCGCGACGACCCGGTCGAGGAAGCGGCGGAAGAGGCGCTGATCGACCTCGCCTATGCGCGCGACCTGCCGCTGGTGGCGACCAACCCGGCCAATTTCGCCGAGAGCCACTTCCACGCCGCGCACGACGCGATGCTGTGCATCGCCAACTCGACGCACATCGACGCGCCCGAGCGTCCGCGCTCCTCGCCCCAGGCCTGGGTCAAGCCGATCGCGGTGATGGAGGAACTGTTCGCCGACTTGCCCGAGGCGCTCGCCAACACGCTGGTCGTCGCCCAGCGCTGCGCCTTTTCGCCGCCCAAGCGCAAGCCGATCCTCCCCAGCCTCGCCGGCGACCAGGAGGGCGAGGCGCGGATGATGGCGGAGGATGCGCGAACCGGCCTCGCGGCTCGCCTCGCGCCCTATTACCCCAATGCCGACGAGGCGGAGCTGGCCGAAGCCCTCGGGTGCGCGGACGAAGCCTGGGGCGCGGCTCTCGAAAAGCTCAGGCTGAGCGGCGTCGGGGATGAGTTCCAGGAATACCGCGACCGCCTCGAGTTCGAGATCTCGATCATCAACCGCATGGGCTTCGGCGGCTACTTCCTGATCGTGGCCGACTTCATCAAGTGGGCGAAGGACCAAGGCATCCCGGTCGGACCGGGCCGCGGTTCG
>DASVMK010000107.1:0-7430 GCA_036384395.1 Novosphingobium sp. | reverse complement strand
GCATGCCGTCGAAGCCGTTGTCGTCATGCCGGCCGACGAAGGGCGAGATGAAGCTCGCGTTCGCCTTGGCCGCCAGCAGCGCCTGGTTGGCCGAGAAGCACAGCGTGACGTTGACCATCGTGCCGTCGCCGGTCAGCTTCTTGCAGGTCTTGAGGCCATCGATCGTCAGCGGCACCTTGATGCAGACGTTGTCGGCGATCTTGCGCAGCACTTCGGCCTCGCGCATCATGCCCTCGTGGTCGAGCGCGACGACCTCGGCGCTGACCGGTCCGTCGACCAGCGCGCAGATCTCTTTGGTCACTTCGAGGAAATTTTTGCCCGCCTTGTGGATCAGCGAGGGGTTGGTGGTGACGCCGTCGAGCAGGCCGGTTTCGGCCAGCTCGGCGATCTCTGCGGTATCGGCGGTATCGACGAAGAATTTCACGGGAATGGCTCCTCAAGGCGAGTCTGCTGGGGCTATAGACCATTTGCCGTGCCGACCAACCCCCCGCCCCCCGCCGCCCGTTGCGCGACATGAATCGCGTCCGCCTTCTGGTGTTCAACGCCGCCCTCGGCGTCCTCGACTACCGCGTGCCCGCGGGGCTGGCGGTCGAGCCCGGCTCGGTCGTGGTCGCGCCGCTCGGGCCGCGGCAGGTGATCGGCGTGGTCTGGGACGAAGGCCGCCTGCCCGGTGATGAAGTGGCCGAGAGCAAACTGCGCCCGCTGCTGAGCGTGCTCCCCGTCCCGCCGCTGCCTGCCCCGCTGCGCCGGCTGATCGAGTGGACCGCCGACTACTACTGCGCCCCCCTGTCCGCCGTCGCGCGGATGGCGCTGTCGTCAGGCGCGGCGCTGAAAGGCGGCGGCACCACGACCGAGTATCGGCTGACGGGCGAGACGCCCGCACGCCTCACCCCGCAACGCGCCGCCGCGCTCGACGCGCTCCAGGGTGAACAGGCGACGATCCGCGAACTGGCCGAGATCGCCGGCGTGTCCGAGGGCGTGTTGCGCGGCATGGCCGGCGCCGGGCTGCTCGAGGCGGTGACGGTCGATCTCGACCGCCCTTACCCGCGCGCCCGCGCCGATTTCGCGGCGCCCGACCTCAGCGCCGACCAGCAGGCCGCCGCCCAGGCCTTCGTCGCGGCGTTGCGCGAGGAGGCGTTCGCGCCGTTCCTGCTCGACGGGGTGACCGGATCCGGCAAGACCGAATGCTATTTCGAAGGCATCGCCGAAGCGATCGAAACCCGGCGCCAGGTGCTGGTGCTGCTGCCCGAGATCGCGCTGACCGAGAATTTCCTGCGCCGCTTCGAGCACCGCTTCGGCGTGCCGCCGGTACTATGGCACTCCTCGCTCAAATCGACCGAGCGGCGGCGCGCCTGGCGAGCGATCGCCTCGGGAGACGCGCAAGTCGTGGTCGGCGCGCGCTCGGCGCTGTTCCTGCCCTTTGCCCGGCTCGGGCTGATCATCGTCGACGAGGCGCACGAGGTCTCGTTCAAGCAGGACGACGGCGTGCGCTACAACGCGCGCGACATCGCGGTGATCCGCGCGCGGTTCGAAGGCATCCCGGTGGTGCTCGCCAGCGCAACGCCCGCGCTCGAATCGATGCAGCTCGCCGAGCAGGGCATCTACCGCAAGATCGCGCTGCCGGCCCGCTTCGGCGGGGCCAGCCTGCCCGACATCGCCGTGGTCGACTTGCGCGCCGAGCAGCCCGAGCGCGGCCGCTGGCTGGCGCCGCGACTGGTCGAGGAGATGAAGGCGCGGCTCACGCGCGGCGAGCAGTCGCTGCTGTTCCTCAACCGCCGCGGCTATGCGCCGCTGACGCTGTGCCGCAACTGCGGCTACCGCTTCCAGTGCCCGAACTGCACCGCCTGGCTGGTCGAGCACCGCTTGTCGGCGCGGCTCGCCTGCCACCACTGCGGGCACGAGGCCGGCGTCCCCGACGCCTGCCCGGAATGCGGCACGCCCGACTGCATGGTCGCCTGCGGCCCCGGCGTCGAGCGGATCGCCGACGAGGTGCGCGACCTGATGCCCGAGGCGCGGGTGGCGCTGGTCACATCGGACACGCTCAATAGTCCCGAGAAGATCGGCGCCTTCGTCGCCGCCGCCGAGGAAGGGCTGATCGACGTCATCGTCGGCACCCAGCTCGTCACCAAGGGCTACCACTTCCCCGAGCTCACGCTGGTCGGCGTGGTCGATGCCGACCTCGGACTGGAAGGCGGCGACTTGCGCGCGGCCGAGCGGACCTATCAGCAGATCGCCCAGGTCGCCGGGCGCGCCGGGCGCGGCGAGAAGCCGGGCGAAGTGCTGATCCAGACCCGCCACCCCGAGGCCACGGTGATAAAGTCGCTCGCCGCAGGCGACCGCGACGCCTTCTATGCCGCCGAGACCCAGGCACGGCGCGACGCCGGTGCGCCGCCGTTCGGCCGCTGGGCGGCGATCATCGTCAGCAGCGAGGACGAGGCCGAAGCGCGCGACGCCGCCCGCGCGATCGGCGGCGCGCGGCCCAACCATCCCGACGTCGCCATCCTCGGCCCCGCGCCCGCGCCGATGGCCCTGCTGCGGGGCCGCTATCGCTATCGCCTGCTGATCAACGCCCGCCGCTCGGCGGAAGTCCAGGCGATCATCCGCGATTGGCTGGGCGCCCTGCGCTTTCCGCAAGGCGTGCGGGTGAACGTCGATATCGATCCCTACAGTTTTGTGTAAGCTCCGTACGGCAACCGTTCAGGCGGAGAAGCGTTTTCTTGACCACGAAGTCCCGGAGGGATTCGATGCGAAGGAGAACCCAGATGAAGACCAAGGCAGCCACCAAGGCGGCGCTTGCCGCACTGGCGATGAGCATGGTCGCGACGACGATTCCGGCGTCCGCCCAGCCGATGAGCTGGAACCGGGAGACCGCCTGGCGCGGCGCGCCTGAGGGCCTGCAGCAGCGCATCGACTGGCTGCAACAGCGGATCGATCGCGGCCGGGCGGACGGCAGCCTCAGCCGCGCCGAAGCGCAACGGGCGCAGCGCGAGCTCGAGATGCTCGATCGCGACGCCGACGCGCTCGACCGGCGGCTCGACAATCTCAGCCGCAACATCCGCTGGGCCCGCGGCGGTGGGGGTGGTTACGACAACCGCTATGGCCGCAACGATTATAGCACCGACTATGACGCCGCACGCTACTATCGCGACGACCCGCGCTACACCGAGCGCCGCCTGAGCTACCAGGACGAGGTCTATCGCGGCTCGGACGGTCGCTATTATTGCAAGCGCAGCGACGGCACGACCGGGCTGATCGTCGGCGCCGCCGGCGGCGCGCTGCTGGGCAACGTCATCGACGGCGGCCGCAGCCGGGTCGGCGGCACCCTGATCGGCGGCGCGCTGGGCGCGCTGCTCGGCCGCTCGGTCGACCAGCAGAGCAGCGACTACCGCTGCCGTTGAGGGCGGGCACCCTAGTCCAACCCCGGTGTTGAGACAGGGTGGAATCCAGGCACCTCTTACCGGCGCCCCGGACTTGATCCGGGGCGCCGCACTCTTTCGGCGTGTGGGCAGAAAACGCGGGATCCCGGGTCAAGCCCGGGATGACGTTAGGGGGCGGCCGGCAATTCCCGGCGATTACCGGGAGACGGATGAGCGTGCACCGTCCCGCTCCCGCTCCAGCAATTCGCGCTTGATATCCAGCCCATAGGCATAGCCGCCGAGCGAGCCGTCCGTGCGGATCACGCGGTGGCAGGGAATCAGCACCGCGACGTTGTTCGCCCCGTTGGCGGAGCCGGCCGCGCGCACCGCGCCCGGATTGCCGACGGCGGCGGCGATCTGCGCGTAGCTGCGGGTCTCGCCCTTCGGGATGCGGCGCAGTTCCAGCCAGACCGCTTCCTGGAAGGCGGTTCCCTGGACGTCGAGCGGGATATGCGCGAAATCGCCCGGCCGTTCGACCGAGGCCACCACATCGGCAAGCAGCGCCGCAAAAGCCTCGCCGCCTTCGACCAGCTCGGCATGCGGAAAGCGCGCGCGCAGTGCGGCGGCGTCCTCGTGGAACGACAGCCGGCAGACGCCCTTGTCGGTCGCCGCGACGAGCATCGGCCCCAGCGTGGTGCCGACCACCGCCCAGCGGATCGTCACCCCGCGCCCGCCGTTGCGCCAGGCCGAAGGCGTCATGCCGAGCCGCTGACCCGCCGCCTCGTAGAAGCGCGAGGGCGCGCCGTAGCCGGCTTCGTAGATCGCATCGGTCACACTTTCCCCCTCCGTCAGCGCCTCCGACGCGCGTTCGAGCCGCAGCGCGCGGGCGAAGGCCGCGGGCGACAGCCCGACCGCCCGCTTGAACAGGCGCTGGAAATGCGCCGGACTATAGCCGGCGATCGCCGCCAGCCTGTCCAGCGGCACCGGCTCCCCGGCATCGCGCAGCACGCGGATCGCCTCGGCCACCGCGGCCTCGTCGCGCGCCACCGCGTCGGGCCGGCAGCGCAGGCAGGCGCGCAAGCCCGCCGCCTCGGCATCGGCCGGCGTCGCGTAGAACGCGACGTTCGCGCGCTTGGGTGGACGCGCCGGGCACGAGGGGCGGCAATAGATCCCGGTCGAATGGACGCCGGTGACGAAGGCGCCGTCGAACCGCCGATCCTTGGCCAGCGCGATCCGCCAGCGCGCCTCGTCGTCGATGGGCGCGTCCGCGATAAGGGGGGGATTGGGCATCGTCCGGAACATGGCGTTTCTCCTTGTCCTGACAAGCCCTGCCGACGCCTTCGCGGCCGCGCATCCCGCAAGCTGCGCTCAATGTGGTCCGGGTGGATCGCCAGCGCGCATTTTCGCCTCGTCGCGGCCTCTGTCAGATAAGCCCGCCCGCCGCCTTGCATCCTGTCATGATCGTTGCTAGGCGCGCCCCGTCCAACGGGGGTACGCTTTTCACGGCGCGCCGCTTTGCCCGTTGGCGATCCGGCCAAACCATCCGGCAAGAGGGAACCGACGCGCGTGGAGAATTCCGGCGGCATTACCGCGAGTTTGCAGGGGCGCTACGCATCCGCGCTCTATGATCTCGCGAGCGAACAGGGCTTCGTCACCGCGGTCGAATCCGACCTCGACAAGCTCGGCGAAGCGCTGGCCCAGGTGCCCGATCTCGCCGCGCTGATTCGCAATCCGCAGATCGGTCGCGACGCTGCGGGCAAGGCCATCGCCGGCATCGCCGATGTGCTCGGCCTGTCCGACACCACCAAGAACTTCCTGGGCGTGCTCGCCGGCAACCGCCGCCTCGCCGCCCTCCCCGACGTGGTCCGCGCCTTCGCCGCGATCGCCGCCGCCGCCCGCGGCGAGGTGACCGCCGAAGTGACCAGCGCCCACGCGCTAAGCGACGAGCAGCTCCAGGCGCTCGCCGCCAAGCTCAAGGCGCGTGAGGGCAAGGAAGTGAAGATCAAGGCCTCCGTCGATCCCGAGATCCTCGGCGGCCTCGTCGTCCGGATCGGCAGCCGTCAGATCGACAGCTCGATCCGCACCCGTCTCAATTCTCTCGCCCAAGCGATGAAGGGCTAAGCCCCTTCCCAGAAGGTTCGATGAAAGGCTGAACATGGAAATCCGCGCCGCAGAAATCTCGAAGGTCATCAAGGACCAGATCGCCAACTTCGGCACCGAGGCCCAGGTCTCGGAAGTCGGCTCGGTGCTCTCGGTCGGTGACGGCATCGCCCGCATCCACGGCCTCGACAAGGTCCAGGCCGGTGAGATGGTCGAATTCGCCAATGGCGTGAAGGGCATGGCCCTGAACCTCGAAGCCGACAACGTCGGCGTCGTGATCTTCGGTTCGGACTCGGAGATCCGCGAAGGCGACCAGGTCAAGCGCACCGGCACCATCGTCGACGTTCCCGTTGGCAAGGGCCTGCTCGGCCGCGTCGTGGACGGCCTCGGCAACCCGATCGACGGCAAGGGCCCGATCGTCGCCGAATCGCGCCAGCGCGTCGAAGTGAAGGCGCCGGGCATCATCCCGCGCCAGTCGGTTTCGGAGCCGGTGCAGACCGGCCTCAAGGCCATCGACGCCCTCGTCCCCGTCGGCCGCGGCCAGCGCGAACTGATCATCGGTGACCGCCAGACCGGCAAGACCGCCGTCGCCATCGACACCTTCATCAACCAGAAGGGCGTCAACGCCGGCACCGACGAATCGAAGAAGCTCTACTGCATCTACGTCGCCGTCGGCCAGAAGCGCTCGACCGTCGCGCAGATCGTCCGCCAGCTCGAAGAGAACGGCGCGATGGAATACTCCATCGTCGTGGCCGCCACCGCTTCCGAGCCGGCGCCGCTGCAGTACCTCGCGCCCTACACCGGCGTGACAATGGGCGAATACTTCCGCGACAACGGCATGCACGCCGTGATCGTGTACGACGACCTTTCCAAGCAGGCCGTCGCCTACCGCCAGATGTCGCTGCTGCTGCGCCGCCCGCCGGGCCGCGAAGCCTATCCGGGCGACGTGTTCTATCTCCACAGCCGCCTGCTCGAGCGCGCGGCGAAGATGTCGGACGCCAACGGCGGCGGCTCGCTGACCGCGCTGCCGATCATCGAAACCCAGGCGGGCGACGTTTCGGCCTACATCCCGACCAACGTGATCTCGATCACCGACGGCCAGATCTTCCTTGAGACCGGCCTGTTCTACCAGGGTATCCGTCCGGCCATCAACGTCGGCCTCTCGGTCAGCCGCGTCGGCTCGGCCGCGCAGACCAAGGCGATGAAGGCGGTGTCGGGCTCGATCAAGCTCGAGCTGGCGCAGTACCGCGAGATGGCGGCCTTCGCCCAGTTCGGTTCGGACCTCGACGCCTCGACCCAGAAGCTGCTCAACCGCGGCGCGCGCCTGACCGAGCTGCTCAAGCAGGGCCAGTTCTCGCCGCTGCCGTTCGAAGAGCAGACCGCCTCGATCTTCGCAGGCACCCAGGGCTACCTCGACGGCATCGAGACCAGCCGCGTCACCGAATACGAAGCCGAGATGCTGAGCTACCTCCGCAGCGAGCACGCCGATGTCCTGACCGCGATCCGTGATAGCAAGGCGCTGGGCGACGAGCCCAAGGCCAAGCTCAAGGCCGCGCTCGACACGTTCGCGAAGCAGTTCGCGTAAGCGCTAGGGCGAAAATGGGGACTGTCCCTATTTTCGCGAATTGATTGGCACCGGCGGAAATAGGGACAGTCCCCATTTTCGCCGGCCCTGTTGGAGAATGTGAGTGGCCTCGCTGAAGGAACTCAAAGGGCGGATCAACTCGGTCAAGTCGACCCAGAAGATCACCAAGGCCAAGCAGATGGTCGCCGCCGCGAAGCTGCGCAAGGCGCAGGCCGCGGCCGAAGCGGCGCGTCCCTATGCCTCGCGGCTGGCCGAAGTCATGGCCAGCCTCGCCAGCAAGGTCGTGGTGAGCGAGAACTCGCCCAAGCTTCTGGCCGGCACGGGCAAGGATCAGGTGCACCTTCTGGTCGTCGCCAACTCGGACAAGGGCCTGGCCGGCGCGTTCAACT
>DASVMK010000106.1:0-14833 GCA_036384395.1 Novosphingobium sp. | reverse complement strand
TACGGCTGGCGAACCTGCTCCAGCTCATGCACCCCTACTCGGTCGATCTCTACGTCGAGAAGGTGATCGCGCGGGCGCGGTTCGTCTGCGTCGTGCTGCTCGGCGGCAAGAGCTACTGGTCCTACGGCATCGACGAGATCGCCCAGGCCGCGCGCGAGCGCGGCATCGCCTTCGCCGCCATCGCCGACGGGCGCGAGCCCGACCCGGCGCTCGAACGCGCGTCCACCCTGCCGCCCGAGACGTGCGCGAAGCTGCGCGGCTATCTGCGCCAGGGCGGGGTTGCCAACGCGCTCTCGTTCCTGCGCACCGCGGCGCGGCTGATCGGCGCCGACGCGGGCTTGCCCGACGACCCGGTGCCGATCGCCGATGCCGGGCTCCATCTGCCCGGCCACGACCGCCCCGGCCTTGCCGAGCTACGCGCCGGCTGGCGCGAGGGGCGTCCGGTGGCGCTGCTGGTGTTCTACCGCGCGCTCAGCGTCGCCGGCACGCTGGAGGCGGTCGACACGATGATCGCGGCGCTGGCGGCGCGCGGGTTCAACGTCGCCGCCGCGCATGTGCGGGCCTTGCGGGAGCCTTTCGCGATCGACTGGCTGGGCGGGTTGATCGGCGAGATCGCGCCCGACGTGATCGTCAACGCCACCAGCTTCGCCGCGACCTCCTCGGCCGAACCGCGCGCGCCTGGCGTGCTCGAACGCGCCGATTGCCCGATCCTCCAGGTCGCTTTCGCCGGCATCGAGGAGGCCGAGTGGCGGGCGGCGGCGCGCGGCCTCGGCCCGCGCGACCTGGCGATGAACGTCGCGCTGCCCGAGATCGATGGCCGCATCTTCACCCGCGCCGTCGCCTTCAAGGCCGCGGCGCGCTTCGACGAAACCACCCAGTGCGGCATCGTCGTGCCGCGCATCGCCCCGGACCGCGTCGCCTTCGTCGCCGATCTCGCGCGCAATTGGGCGGACTTGCGCCGCACCCCGCCGCAGGACCGGCGGATCGCGCTGGTGCTGGCGAACTACCCCAATCGCGATGGCCGGATCGGCAACGGCGTCGGCCTCGACACGCCCGCGAGCGCGGCGTCGATCCTGCGGATGCTGGGCGAAGCGGGCTATGCGGTGGCCGACGCGCCGACCGACGGCGCGGCGCTGATGGCCAGGATGACCAGTAGGGTGACCAACGACTTGGGCTCGATCACGCGGCCCGGCGACGCAGACCTGTCGCTGGCCGTCTATCGCGAGGCCTTCGCCGCGCTGCCCGAGGCGGCGCGCACCGCGATCACCGCGCGCTGGGGCCGGCCGGAGGACGATCCCTTCGTGGCGGGCGGCCAGTTCCGCCTCGCCGTCCACCGCTTCGGCAACGTGGCGGTCGCGGTGCAGCCGGCGCGCGGCTACAACATCGATCCCAAGGCGAGCTACCACGATCCGGCGCTGCCGCCGCCGCACGCCTACCTGGCGTTCCACATCTGGCTGGCGCGCGACTTCGGCGCGCAGGCGCTGGTCCACGTCGGCAAGCACGGCAACCTCGAATGGCTGCCCGGCAAGGCGGTCTCGCCCTCGGCCGCCTGCTTCCCGGAAGTTTGCGCCGGCCCGCTGCCGCAGCTCTATCCGTTCATCGTCAACGACCCCGGCGAAGGCACCCAGGCCAAGCGCCGGATCGGCGCGGTGATCGTCGATCACCTGACCCCGCCGCTGACCCGCGCCGAAAGCTACGGCCCGCTCAAGCGGCTGGAGGCGCTGGTCGACGAATACTACCTCGCCGCCGGCATGGACCCGCGGCGGCTGGAAGCGCTGCGCCGCGAGATCCTCGACCTCGCGCGTGGCCAGGGCCTCGACCAGGACGCCGGCGCGGCGGGCGACGGCGACGACGCGCTGGCCGCGATCGACAACTACCTCTGCGAGCTCAAGGAGCTGCAGATCCGCGACGGGCTCCACGTCTTCGGCCACTCGCCCGAAGGCCGCCTGCGGCGCGACCTGCTGGTCGCCCTGGCGCGCACCCCGCGCGGCTACGACACGCCCGGCCAGGCCTCGCTGCTGCGCGCGCTGGCGGCCGATCTCGGCCTCGGCCTCGATCCGCTCGATTGCCGCCTGGGCGATCGCTGGGACGGCGCGCGGCCCGATGTGCTGGCGGCGGTGTCGGGCGATCCGTGGCGGACGGTGGGCGATACCGTCGAGCGGCTCGAACTGCTGGCGGCGAATCTGGTCGAGCGTCCGGAGGGGGTCGGAGAAAAATCCCGCGCCGTGCTCGCCGAGATCGCCGGCAACCTCGCGCTGAGGGTCGATGCCTGCGGCGCCTGCGAAGCTGAGGGACTGTTGAGGGGACTTGAGGGGCGTTTCGTGCCGCCAGGCCCCTCCGGCGCGCCGACGCGGGGCCGCCCGGACGTGCTACCCACCGGCCGCAACTTCTATTCGGTCGATACCCGCGCGGTGCCCACCGCGGTCGCCTGGGAGCTCGGACGCAAGTCGGCGCAGCTCCTGGTCGACGACTACCTCCAGCGCGAGGGCGAATACCCGAAGGCGGTGGCGCTCTCCGCCTGGGGCACCGCCAACATGCGCACCGGCGGCGACGACATCGCGCAGGCGCTGGCGCTGATGGGCGTCCGCCCGCGCTGGGAATGGGCCTCGGGCCGCGTGGTCGGCTTCGAGATCGTGACGCTGGCCGAACTCGGCCGCCCGCGCGTAGATGTGACGTTCCGCGTCTCGGGCTTCTTCCGCGACGCCTTCCCCGAGCAGATCGCCCTGATCGACAGCGCCGCGCGCGCGGTCATGGCGCTCGACGAGGACGGCGCCGACAATCCCGCCGCCGCGCGTCACCGCCACGAAACCGCGACGCTCGCCGACGCGGGCGAGGACGCCGAAACCGCCGCCCGCCGGGCCGGCGCGCGGGTGTTCGGATCGAAGCCCGGCGCTTACGGCGCCGGCCTGCAGGCGATGATCGACGAACGGCTGTGGCACGAGCGCGCCGATCTTGCCGGCGTCTATCTCGACTGGGGCGGCTACGCTTATGGCGCCGGGGTCGAAGGCGCGGCCGAGCGCGATCTCTTCGCCGCGCGGCTGACCGGGATCGACGCGGTGATCCAGAACCAGGACAACCGCGAGCACGACCTGCTGGACAGCGACGACTACTACCAGTTCGAAGGCGGCATCGCGGCGGCGGTCGAACACCTCAGCGGCCGCAAACCGCAGAGCTATCACAACGACCACAGCCGCCCCGAACGCCCGGTGATCCGCACGCTGGAGGACGAGATCGGCCGCGTCGTGCGCGCCCGCGTCACCAATCCCAAGTGGATCGCGGGCGTCATGCGCCACGGCTACAAGGGCGCGTTCGAAATCGCCGCCTCGGTCGACTACCTGTTCGCCTTCGCCGCTACCACGCACGCGGTGAAGGACCACCACTTCGACGCCGTCCACGCCGCCTTCATCGAGGACGAGACGGTGCGCGCCTTCATGGCCGAGGCCAACCCGGCCGCCTTGCGCGAAACCGCCGCCCGCCTCGCCGAGGCGCTGGCGCGCGGCTTGTGGAAACCGAAATCCAACAGCGCGGGCCTGCTGCTCGCCGAACTTTCAGGAGACGTGCGATGAAGCAGCGCAGCGACGAAGAACACAACGCCAAGATGAAGAAGGTCCAGGCGGCTCATGACAGGAAAGTGGCCGCCAAGACGGTCGAGAAGGGCCTCGTGATCGTCCACACCGGCACCGGCAAGGGCAAGACCTCGGCCGCGCTCGGTATGGTCGTGCGCGCGATCGGCCACGGCATGAAGGTGGGCGTCGTCCAGTTCGTGAAAGGCGCGATGGCGACCGGCGAGAAGACGGTGTTCGACCAGTTTCCCGATCAGGTCGAGTTCAAGCCGATGGGCGAAGGCTTCACCTGGGACACGCAGGACCGCGCCCGCGACATCGCGGTGGCGCGCGAGGCCTGGGATGAGGTCCGGCGGATGATAGCCGATCCGTCCTACGGCATGGTCCTCGCCGACGAACTCAACATCGTGCTGCGCTATGACTACCTGCCGGTGGACGAGGTGCTGGCGGCGCTTGCCGCCAAGCCGGAGATGACTCATGTGATCGTCACCGGCCGCAACGCGCCCGAACCGCTGATCGCGGCGGCCGACCTCGTCACGGAGATGACCCTGGTGAAGCACCCGTTCCGCGAACAGAACGTCAAGGCCCAGCCGGGGATCGAGTTCTAACGATGGGCGCTTTCGTCCCTCGCGATCTGGTGGGCGATCGCCCGCGCCGCCAGCACGTAGGCCGGGCCGCCGCAAACCGTCCAGGCCTGCGGCAGGCTGATGCGCGGAATGCCCGCAAGCGCCGGATGGTGCAGCATTTCGGTGCCCTGGTCGGTGACCCGGTCCGTGGCGCTTTCGACGATCAGGTAGTCGGGCCGGGCGGCGACCATCTCCTCGATGCTGACTTGCGCCAGTCCCGGCTTGCCGAGCCTGGCCGCGAGGTTGACCAGGCCGGCGCGGCGCATCAGCTCGTCGACCAGCGTGCCCGTGCCGGTCATGAAGCCACGTCGTTGGTAATAGGCGGCGACTTTGCCCCCACCGAGGCGAGGCACGCCGGCAAGATCGCGCCGCATCCCCGCGATCAGCGCCTGCCCACGCTGCGGATGGCCGAGCGCGGCGGCCGTGCGGCGGATGGAGGCTTCGATCTGCGTCAGGCTCTCGGCGGACTTGAGGTCGAGCGTGGCGTAATGCCGGCCCTGCAGCACGCCCATCGCGGCGCTGCGGCGCGCGGGCATGCCGACCACCAGATCCGGGTCGATCGCCAGGATTTCCTCGGCCGAATTGGTGAGGATGCGCAAGCCCCGCGTCCGCGCCGCCTCGGCCGACATGTCGCGATCGGCGGCGTTGCGGGTCAGCCCGGCGATCTGGTCGCGATCGGCCAGCGCCAGCACCAGCTGGTCGGCGCAGAGATTGAGCGAGACCACGCGCCGTGGCTTCGGCGGCGAGGCCGTTCGGTCCGCAGCCGTGGCCCAGGCACCGCCGGCTACGCCGGCTACCAGCAGCGCAAGCGCCAGATATCGAAGGGAGGTTCGTCGCATCGCCGCCTCCATAGCCGAGCCCACGGCGGCGGCAAGCGAAGGGCACCACATGGCCGCTAAGTCCGCCAAGCCCTGGCTGATCCCGGCGCTCGTCGTCCTGCTGCTGGGGGCCGCAGTGTGTTCGCTGCTGCTCGGCCCGGTCACGCTCTCGCCGCTGCGCATGCTGGCGACGTTCGCGGGCCACGGCGATGCGGTCGCGCGGATCATCCTGATCGAGCTGCGCCTGCCGCGCATGCTGCTGGGCCTTGGCGTCGGCGCGATGCTCGGCATCGCCGGCGCGACGCTGCAAGGCTACTTGCGCAACCCGCTCGCCGAGCCTTCGGTGCTGGGCACCTCGAACGCCGCCTCGCTGGGCGCGGTGGCGGCGCTTTACTTCGGCCTCGCCGAGCTGCATCCGCTGGTGCTGCCGCTGCTGGCGGTGCTGGGCGCGATCTTGTCGCTGGTGCTGCTGTTCGCGCTGGCCGGGGAATCGGAAAGCCCGCTGACGCTGATCCTCGCCGGCATCGCCGTCTCGACGCTGGCGGGCGCCGGCATCAGCCTGTCGCTGAACCTCTCGTCCAACCCCTTCGCGGCCATGGAGATCATGAGCTGGCTCCTCGGCAGCCTCGAGAACCGCTCATTCGAGCATGTCCGCATCGCCCTGCCCTGCATCGCCGTCGGCCTCGCGCTGTTGCTGTGGGATGCGCGCGCGCTCGATGCGTTGACGCTGGGCGAGGACGGGGCGCGGGCACTCGGCGTCGATCTGGGGCGCGTGCGGCTGCGGCTGCTGCTCGGCACCGCCATCGGCGTCGGCGGGGCGGTGGCGGTCTCGGGCGCGATCGGTTTCGTCGGGCTGATCGTGCCGCACCTCGTCCGGCCGCTGACCGACCGCAGTCCCTCGGCGATCCTGCTGCCCTCGGCGCTCGGCGGCGCGGCGCTGCTGACCTTCGCCGACCTCGCTGTCCGTCTGATCGGCACCAAGACCGAGCTCAAGCTTGGCGTCGTCACCGCCTTCCTCGGGGTGCCGTTCTTCCTGTTCCACCTGATGCGGGAGCGTCGGGTATGGTGAGCCTTCGCCTGGAAACGGTCAGCGTCGCACTCGGCCGCCGCGAAGTGGTGCGCGATGTCAGCGCCGAATTCGCCGCGGGCACGCTGACCGGGATCATCGGCCCCAACGGGGCGGGCAAATCGACGCTGGCCCGCGCGATGCTGGCGCTCACGCGCCATTCGGGCCGCGTCCTGCTCGACGGCGAGGACGTCGCCGCGCTCTCGCGCGCCAGCCTGGCACGGCGCATCGCCTACTTGCCGCAAGGGCAGACTGTGCACTGGCCGGTCACGGTCGAGCGGCTGGTCGGGCTCGGCCGCCTGCCCCACCTGGCGCCCATGTCGGAGATGACCGCCGCCGATGCCGAGGCAATCGAGCGCGCGATGGCGCGCGCCGACGTCGACGATCTGCGCCACCGCATCGCCAACGAGTTGTCGGGCGGCGAGCGCGCCCGCGTGCTGCTGGCGCGAGCGCTGGCGGTGACGGCGCCCGCGCTGGTCGCCGACGAACCGCTCGCCAGCCTTGATCCCGGCCACCAGATCGACGTGATGGAGCTCTTGCAGGACGAAGCGCGCGCCGGCGGCCTGGTGATCGCCGTGCTCCACGACCTGACGATGGCGGCGCGCTATTGCGACCGGCTGCTGCTGATCGACCGCGGGCGCGTCGTCGCCACGGGGACGCCGGCCACGGTGCTGACGCCCGCCAACTTGCGCGCGGTCTATGGCATCGACGCCGAAGTCAGGAGCGGTGGCGAGTGGCCCACCGTCACCACGTTCGGCCGCAGCCACGCGGCAGCGCCAGGCGATTGACGCAGTGCAGCAAGGCCGATATCGGGGCCTTTGCGACAGGTTCCCCGGAGACGGGGATGAAAAGGGAACGGGAAAAACCCGGCTGCCCCTGCAACTGTAAGCGGAGAGCCATCGGCCACATGCCATTGGGACGCCACGTCCCGAGAAGGCGGCCGGACCGGCGTTGACCCGCGAGCCAGGAGACCTGCCCGTCGCGGTCGTCCTTCGCGCGGACAGGGTGTGCCGGGCGGACGGGGGTGAACCCGAGCGACGACAGAACTGTCCGCGTGCCGTGCGCGGGGTCGATGCCGCGCGCCTTCCCGGCCGAGCCTCGCCCCGAGCACGCCTGCGGCGTCGTCGTCGATGGGGCTTGTCCATGTTGAAATTCGTTAGCTGTACCGCTGTTTCCACTCTCGCGCTGATTTCCACCGCCGCCTTCGCCAATGAGGCGGACGAAGCCATCCTGGTTTCCGCCACGCGCATGCCCGTCACCGCCGACGAAGTGCCGGCCTCGCTGACGGTAATCGACAAACCGGCGATCGACGCCAGCCAGGCGGTGGTCGTCTCCGACCTCTTGGTCCGCACGCCCGGCGTGACCTTCACCCGCAACGGCGGCTTCGGCGCGCTCACCGGCGTTCGCATCCGCGGCGCCGATGCCGACCAGACTGTGGTGGTGATCGACGGGGTCAAGATAAACGACCCGTCCTCGACCGGCGGCGGCTACAACTTCGCCAACCTGACCATCGGCGACACCGCCCGCATCGAGATCCTGCGCGGGCCGCAGTCGATCCTGTGGGGCAGCCAGGCGATCGGCGGCGTGGTCAACCTGGTCACCGCCCTGCCCGACCGGCCGCTCCAGGCGAGCTTCGACGTCGAGGCCGGCTCGCGCCAGACGGTCAGCGCCCGCGCGGCGATCGGCGGCGAGAGCGGCCCGGTGCGCTGGCGCCTGTCGGGGTTCAACTTCACCACCGACGGCATCAGCGCGCTGTCGCCGCGCCGCGGCGCAACCGAGACCGACGGTTTCACCACGCGCGGTGGCAACGCCCGGGTCAATGTCGATCTCGGCGGCGGCGCGATGCTCGACTTGCGCGGCTATTATTCGAACGGCCGGGTCGGCATCGATTCGACCACCGCCGACACCCCCGCCGTCAACTTCAACGAGGAGCGGTTCGGCTATGCCGGGCTGATCGTGCCGCTGCTGGGCGACCGGCTGACCAACCGCTTCGCCTATTCGCGCACCCGCACCGACCGCGACGGCTTCGACCCGCGCCGCGCCCGTCCGCTCAACCTCGACAGCACCGGCTGGTCCGAACGGCTCGAGTACCAGGGCACCGCCGAGATCGCGCAAGGCTGGCAGGCGACCTTCGGCGCCGAGCGCGAGAACAGTCGGTTCCGCAACTTCGCGACGATTCCAGCCAACCCCGCGACGGCGATCCCCGCGCCGATCAAGGCGGAGGCGCGGCTCGACAGCCTCTATGGCCAGTTCTCGGCGCGCGTGCTGCCGATGTTGACGCTGAACGGCGGCCTGCGGCACGATCACCACGATCGTTTCGGCGGCAACACCGTGTTCGGCGCGGGCGCGGTGGCGGCGCTGTTCGACGAGGCGACGCTGCTGCGCGCCAGCTACGGCGAGGGCTTCAAGGCGCCGACGCTCTACCAGCTGGGCAGCCAGTACGGAAACGCCGCGCTTCGGCCGGAGGAGTCCAGGGGCTGGGAAGCCGGTATCGAGCAGCGGCTGCTGAACCGCATGGTCACGCTCTCGGCCACCTATTATCAGCGCAAAGCGGACAATCTCATCGTCTTCTACAGCTGCTCGGGCGCCCCGGCCGGGCTGTGTCTGGTGCCGGGATCGACCAGCAACGGCCGGACGGGCTACTACGACAACGTCACCAAGACCGACACCCGCGGACTCGAGCTCGGCGCCGGGATCGCGCTCAGTGGCTTCCGGCTCGATGCCAACTACAGCTGGATCGATGCCGAGAACCGCTCGCCGGGCGCCACGTTCGGCAAAAAGCTGCGCCGCCTGCCGCGCCGCACCGCCAACGCCGATGCCAGCTATGCTTTCGACTTCGGGCTGACGCTGGGCGCGGCGGTGCGCTGGTCGGGCAAGGCCTTCGACGACGAGGCCAACAGCTTCGTTCTCGACGACTACGCGCTGATCGACCTGCGCGCGTCGTTCAAAGCGTCCGAGCGGTTCGAGATCTACGCCCGCGTCGAGAACCTGTTCGACAGGTATTACGAGACCGCGCGGAACTACAACACGCTCGGCCGCAGCATCTACGCCGGCATCCGGGGCCGCTTCTGATGCTGACGGCGGTCGAGCCCGGCGCGGCGGTCGTCGCCTGCAACACCTGCCGGCACTCGGCGGACGCGCAGAACGACGCAGCCGGCGTGCGCGGCGGTGCGCGGCTGGTCGAGGCGCTGCGCGGCGTCCAGGCATCGGATGCGCGCTACGCCGGGCTCGCGGTGCAGGAGATGCCCTGCCTGTTCGCCTGCGAGGACTTCTGCACCGTCCACCTGCGGGCGGCCGGCAAAGTCAGCTACGTGCTCGGCCGCTTCACCCCCGATGCCGACGCCGCGCGCGCGATCCTCGACTACGCGGTGTGCTATGCGGCGAGCGAGCATGGCCGCGTGCCGTTTCGCGAATGGCCACAAGGCGTGAAGGGCCACTTCATTACCCGATCGCCGCCGGAGGGATTCGTCGCGACATGAGCTTCGAGCGCGTTTCCGACTTCGAGGCGGCGCTGGCCGACCTGACGCGGCCCGATGCCGCCGCCACCGCCGCCGCCGCCGCCCGCCAGGTCCAGCTTACCAAGCCCGCCGGCTCGCTCGGCCGGCTCGAGGAGATCGCGGTGTTTTTCGCCGGCTGGCAGGGATGCGAACGGCCCCGGATCGATCGCGGCCGGGTGGTGGTGTTCGCCGGCAACCACGGCGTCGCCGCGCAAGGCGTCAGCGCCTTCCCCGCCGCGGTGACCGCGCAGATGGTCGCGAACTTCGAAGCGGGCGGCGCGGCGATCAACGCGCTGGCCGGCGCCGCCGGGCTCGGGCTCCAGGTCGTCGCGCTCGATCTCGACCGCCCCACCGCGGATTTCACCGGAGACCCGGCACTGAGCGAGGCCGAATGCCTCGCCGCGCTCTCCGCCGGGGCGGCGGCGGTCGAGCCCGGCCTCGACCTGCTGGTGCTGGGCGAGATGGGCATCGGCAATTCGACCGCCGCGGCGGCGCTTTGCGCGCGCAGTTTCGGCGGCGACGCGGCGGGCTGGGTCGGCCCCGGCACCGGCGTCGATGCGGCAGGGGTGCGCCACAAGGCCGAAGTAGTCGATCGCGCGCTCGCCTTCCACGCCGAAGCCCCCGCCACCGCCTTCGAGACGCTTCGCCGTCTCGGCGGGCGCGAGATCGCCGCCATCGCCGGCGCGGTCCTGCGCGCGCGGCAGCTGCGCGTGCCGGTGATCGTCGATGGCTTCATCTGCTGCGCCGCGCTCGCCCCGCTTGCCGCCGCGGCGCCGGCCGTGGTGGCGCATTGCCTGGCCGGCCATTGCTCGGCCGAGCCGGGACATGCGCGCTTGCTCGGCCGGCTCGAGCTCGCGCCGCTGCTGCGCCTCGACATGCGGCTCGGTGAAGGCAGCGGCGCGGCGGTGGCGGCCGCCATCGTCCGTTCGGCGCTCGCCGCGCACGCCGGCATGGCGACATTCGCCGAGGCCGGGGTCACGGGCGGATAGATGGACGGCTTCGCGCTCCATCTGCTGCGCCACGGCGCGCCGGAGACGCCCGGCCTGATGCTTGGACGCACCGACGTCGCGCCGACGCCGGGCGGCATCGACGCCTGCGTCGAACGCGCGAAAGGCCTCTCCGTCGAGGCGGTTGTCGCATCCGACCTCGCCCGCGCCGCCCGTCCCGCCGCCACGATCGCGGCGGCCGCCGGACGAACCGCCACGCTCGATCCGCGCTGGCGCGAGCTCGATTTCGGCGCCTGGGATGGCCTCGCCGCCGCGCAGGTCGATGCCCGGGCGCTCGCGCGCTTCTGGGACGATCCCGATGCGCACCCGCCCGAAGGCGGCGAGCGCTGGTCCGCGCTGACCGCCCGCGTCGGCGAGGCACTCGCCGCGCTGGCCCCGAGACCGACGCTCGTCGTCACCCACGGCGGTGCCCTACGCGCCGCGCTCGCGGTCTTGTGCGGTTTCGAGCAGCGGCACTTGTGGTCGATCGACCTGCCTTACGCGGCCTTGCTGTCGCTGCGGGTCTGGCCGGGCGAGACCCCGGCAGCCCAGATCACCGGGCTGCGCACGTGAAGGGCCTGCTGATCGCCGTGCAGTTCCTTACGCGCCTGCCGACGCCGCGCGTCACCGCCACGGACGCCGACTTCGCCGCGTCGATCCGCTGGTTCCCCGCCGTGGGCCTGATCGTCGGCGCTATCGTCGCGGGCGGCGCCTGGGCCGGCGCCTGGCTCGATCCGTGGATGGGCGCACTCGCAGCGCTGGTGCTTTGGGTGCGGGTCACCGGCGCGCTCCACCTCGACGGCATCGGCGACGTCGCCGATGCCGCCGGCGCCGCGCACCAGGATCGCGCGCGCCTTCTCGCGGTGCTCGCGGATCCGCATGTCGGCAGCTTCGCGGTGGTGACGATCGTGCTCCAACTCGCCGCCAAGCTCGTGCTGCTCCACCTCCTGGCCTCGGCGGGCCAGATCCTGCCGATCGTGCTCATCCCGTTTGCCGCCCGCATCGGCCCTCTCGCCTGGGCCCGCTGGTTGCCGTCGCTGCACGAGGGGCTCGGTGCCCGCTTCAGGGGCACGGTGCGCCCCGTCGACATCACGCTCTGGTGCGTGGCCCTGCTCGCCGCGAGCTGGTTCGTCCCGGCTCTTCTCGCTGCCTTCGTCCTCATTCCGCTCTGGGCCTGGCGGCTCCACCGCACGCTCGGCGGCGTGTCCGGCGATGGCCACGGCGCGGGCATCGAGCTCATCGAGAGCGGCCTGTTGCTCGCCGCGCTCGTCCTGGAAAGGCTGCTGTGATGGAAAGCTGGCTCTGGCATGGCGGCGGATTGCGCGCCGCGCGCGAACAATTCGGTAACGATGCCGAAGAGTGGTTGGATCTCTCGACCGGGATCAATCCCCATCCCTGGCCCGGTATCGCGGATATCCAGATCGACTGGCAAAGGCTGCCCGAAGCGGCCGACCTCCGCGCGCTCGAAGCGGCGGCCGCCGCGCATTTCGGCACCGATCCCGCGCATGTCTGCGCCCTGCCCGGCACCGAGATCGGCCTGCGCCTGATCGGCGAGTTCATCTCCGGCCCTGCCCGGCACGTCGCCCCGTCCTATCGCACCCACGGCGAAATGTTTGGCGGCGCCGCCCCGGCTCGCTTCGAGGACGCCCAGGGCACGCTCGTCGTCGCCAACCCCAACAACCCTGACGGCCGGGTCATCGCCCGTGAACGCCTGCTCGCTCACGACGGATGGCTGATCGTCGACGAAGCCTTCGCCGACTGCGCGCCAGCGGCGAGCGTCGCGCCCGAGATCGCCGACCACCGGCAACTCGTGGTGTTCCGCTCGTTCGGCAAGTTCTTCGGCCTCGCGGGCCTGCGCCTCGGCTTCGTGCTGGGGCCGCGACCGATCGTCGCCGAGTTCCGCGCCCGGATCGGCGCCTGGCCGGTCTCCGCGGCCGCCATCGCCTTTGGCATCCGCGCCTACAGCGACCTCTCGTGGATCGCTGCCACCCGCGCGCGACTAGCCGATGAGGCCCGCGCGCTCGACGCGGTCCTTGCCCGGCACGGCCTGCAGCCCATCGGCGCCTGCCCTCTGTTCCGCCTGATCGATACGCCCGACGCCGCGGCCTTGTTCGAACGGCTCGCACGGCAAGCGATCCTCACGCGGCCATTCGACTATGCGCCTAGGTGGCTGCGGATCGGCCTGCCGGGCGGCGTGCGCGCGTTGGACCGGCTCGACACGGCGCTGGTCCGTGGCTGAACCGATCGCCCTCGTCGCGCTCGCGCTCGACGCGGCGATCGGCTGGCCCCAAGTCCTCTATCGCCACATCGGCCACCCGGTCGGCCTTTTCGCGCGGGTGATCGAGCGATGCGAGGCGCGCTGGAACCGCCGGGACGGGAGCGACACGCGAAAACGGTTGAGCGGTGTCGCGACGGTGCTCGTGCTGATCGGGATCGCCGGAGGCGGCGGGTGGCTGTTGCAAACCGCGATCGTCGATCTGCTAGGCCCATGGGGCTGGCCGCTGATCGCGCTGCTTGCCTTCCCCGCGCTGGCGCAGCGCAGCCTCCATGACCATGTCGCAGCCGTCGCGCAAGCCCTGCGCAGCGGGGATCTGGCGGGGTCACGCGAAGCCGTCGGCATGATCGTCGGCCGGGACACGCAAGCACTCGACGAGCCCGGCGTCGCCCGCGCCGCGATCGAGAGCCTGGCCGAAAGCTTCTGCGACGGTGTCGCCGCGCCGCTCTTCTGGTTGCTGGCGCTCGGGCTGCCCGGCGTCTGGGCCTACAAGGCGATCAACACCGCCGACAGCCTGATCGGCCACCGCGAAGAGCGCTGGCGCGCGTTCGGCTGGGCGGCCGCGCGCAGCGACGATCTGCTCAACCTGCTTCCGGCGCGGCTGGCCGGCGCGGCCATCTGCCTCGCCGCCGGCGGCGGCTGGTGTATCCTCTGGCGCGATGCCCGCAAGCACGCCTCGCCCAATGCCGGCTGCCCGGAGGCGGCGATGGCCGGGGCGCTCGATCTCCGGCTGGCGGGGCCGATCACGTATGACGGCGTCCTCCACGACAAGCCCTGGATCGGCGACGGTCGTGAAAGCGCGGTAGTGCAAGACGTCGAACGCGCGCTGCGGTTCTATATCCGCGCCTGCGTGCTTCTCTCGGTGCTCGCCGCGATCCCGCTGGCGATTGGAAAGGCCGTGTCATGAGCATTCTGCTGGTTCTCGGCGGCGCCCGTTCGGGTAAGAGCCGCCACGCCCAACGTCAGGCCGAGGAAACCGGCCTCGCACCGATCTTCGTCGCCACCGCGCAGGCTTTCGACGCCGAGATGGCGGACCGCATCGCCCGCCACCGCACCGACCGGGGGCCGGAATGGGAGACGGTGGAGGCCCCGCTCGATCTGGCCAACGCCATCGCCCGGCGCGCGGCTCCGGACAAGATTCTGCTGGTCGATTGCCTGACGCTGTGGGCGAGCAACCTGCTGCTCGCCGACCGGGACACCGACGACGCCACGACGGCCTTGGTCGGAACCCTTCACAAGGCGGCAGGCCCGGTGATCCTGGTGAGCAACGAAGTTGGGCTCGGCATCGTCCCGGACAATGCGCTGGCCCGGAGGTTTCGCGATCTCGCGGGAACCATCAACCAACGCGTGGCCGAAGCTGCGGACGAGGTGCGGTTCGTCGCCGCCGGGCTGCCGCTGCGGCTGAAATGATGCCTGCGCCCGCGTCGGATCGTATCTCCACCCCAACGCACAAAGCCTCCCCGAAGGGAGGCTTGCGATAACGACGCGAAGCGACGCGCCGTGCGATCTATCTTGCGCGCGCCTTGCGCGCGGCATAGCGCGCATCGCGCGCGGCCTTGCGTTCGGCTTCGGTCAGCACGGGCTTGACCGCCGCGGCGGCGGCATTGGCGGCCTCCAGGGCCTCGGCGGCCCGCCTGGCTCGTTCAGCTTCCCGTGCAGCTTGCGCGGCAGCCCGCTTCTCCGCCTGGGCCGCCTCCTTGGCCAGGGCTTTCGCCTGGCGCTCGGCTTGCACGGCCGGATCGACGGCGGGCTTGGCTTGCAGACGGGCCAGCGCCTTGGCGCGGGCCGCGGTGGCGGCAGCCGTTCGATCCTGGAAGCTGGGTTCCTTGTATCCTGCCATAAGTCCTACTCGAAATTCCTGTTGGGCCCTCAGGCTGCGCGGCGGGCGGTCCGTACGCCCCGCTTGCCAAATCAGCGGGGTCGCTTGCAACGAAAAACCCCGCCGTGGCGGGGTCATTTCATAGGGATCGATGGTTGCGGGGGTAGGATTTGAACCTACGAC
>DASVMK010000105.1:0-1853 GCA_036384395.1 Novosphingobium sp. | reverse complement strand
TAATCGTGGAGGCCGCGCGGGCGCCGTCCCATGAGCTCTTCGAAATCATGGCTCACGATACCTTCGTCGCCCTTGGCGCAAGCCTTGGCGATCCCGTCGACCATCCCGGCAAGCTCCCAGGACATTCCTCCTGCCGTGCGCAGCATCAGCTTGAAGATCAGCGACGGCGGGTTGACGTGGCGCACGCGCCGGCCAAGGCGGCGGCCCAGTTCATCGCAGACCTGATCGAGCCGCCACGCGTCGGGGCCGGTCAGGGTCACGATCCGCTCGGTCAGCGACCGGTCCTGCGCTACCCGCGCCGCGACTGCCGCCACATCCTTGACGTCGGCAAAGGCGACGGCGCCTCGGTATGTCGGCAGGGGCAAGAGCCCGGCCTTTCGCACGGGGTCTCCGAACAAGGCTAGTGACTGGTAGAAAAACGTCGGACGCAGGATCACCCATGGCAAGCCCGACCGGCGCAGGTGATCCTCGATTTCGCCATGCGCGATGCCTACGCTGACGCGCGGCTCGAGGCTCGCCGTGATGGCCGATACCTTGATGATCCGGGGGCGCGACGTCGCCTGGGCGAGATTGACGATCCGCTTCTCTCGCTCGACCTGACCGGGGTTGTCGCCGGTCGAGACGATCACGTCGGAGACGCCCTCGAGCGAGGAGGCGACGGCTGCCGCGTCGTCGAATGACCCGGCCATGACCTCCACCGACAGATCCGGCGGAACGGCCAGCGCATCCGGGCGGCGCACCAGGACGCGGACCGGCCCTTCGCGCCGGGCCTCCGCCAAGGCGGCGAGCACATGCGAACCGACTTGGCCGGTAGCCCCGAGAACTAGCAGCATTGGCAACGACTTTCGAGCGAGGCAGGGGCGGCCCAGATCAAGGCAAAGTGGCCGGAGGCGGCGTGCATCACGGGCGATGCGAAGCGCAGAGCTTGTGGCCGTCCGGATCGCGCAGATAAGCGAGATACAGCTGGCTGCCCCCCACCTCGCGCCAGCCAGGCGGATCTTCGCAGGCGACCCCGCCGTTTGCGATCCCGGCGGCGTGCCAGGCATCGGCGTGTTCGGGGCTCGCCGCCGCCAGCCCGATGGTGTTGCCGTTGGCAACGGTGGCGGGTTCGCCATTGATCGGCAGCGTCAGGGCCAAGGCACCACCTGGCGAGAAATAGAGCGTCCGCCCCCGTTCATCGACAATCCCGGGCGCGTGCCCCAGCGCACCGAGCACAGCGTCGTAGAAGCGGCGGGACCGATTGAGATCACCGACGCCGACCATGATATGAGTGAACAAGCAGGTTCTCCTTACAGCTATTTCGATGCGGCGGCCAGCGACGTTGCGGATCAAGTCGCCCAGCCGGGCCGGTCTTCCCTGGGTCACGAGCAATACTGTGTCCTCGAGCGCCGTTTCGACATGATCAAAGCCAGGCTCAATGAAGTAGAGTTCCCCCGGCGCCGCAATGATCGGATCGGCGGTGCCCTGTTCCACGCGAATCCGGCCGGAAAGCACCGCCACCTGCACCCACTTGGTGTGGCGGTGCGGGGGGATGACGTCGCCGGGCTTCATGCGGAAATAAGCCGATCGGACGCCGAAATCTCCTTCGAAGACCGGGGCCTTGGCCATCACGCAGCCATAGACGTCGACATCCTCGAACGACGCGTCTTCCGGTCGGCAATGCCGGATTCCGCCATCCATCTCGGTTTTGGCAAAAGCTTGCACGGACTTGTTCCTGGTCAGGCCGCGGCATCGTCAATGGGCGCCGCCGCGATGCGCCGCAGCACGTCGGCTGCTTCGTCCATCATGCGCTGGATCACGACCCCGGCTGGCTCGATCGCGTGGATCAGCCCCACGCCCTGGCCGCACAGCAG
>DASVMK010000104.1:0-2306 GCA_036384395.1 Novosphingobium sp. | reverse complement strand
GGCGGGCAGGGATCGTCGCCATAGACGATGAGCTGGTTGACCTTTTCGCCCGGATCCTGCGCGGAGGCGGGGGTGGCCAGCAGAATAACTGGCGAAATCAAGGTGATAGCGGTGATCGGCAGGCGCGGCACGGCGGTACTCCTTGCGCTGGGTCACCCCGATATAGGGGCGCGGCGGCGTGAATGGTAGCTGAAGAAACGCCCCTCAGCGCCCCTGAAATGACCCTCAGATTCCCTCAGATGCCCCTCAACTGCCCTCAGATCCGCTCGGACAGGCGGATGGCGAGGCGGCAGCCGAGACGGATGGCGCCCGACAGCAGCGGATAGGCCGGCGCGCGTTCGGCACCGGCGGCGAGAGCAGCGTCGCGGTGCGCGCGTTCGTCGTCGCGGAACTCGGTGACGATCTCGGACAGTTCGGGATCGTGGTCCCCCAATTCGTCGAGCTGGGCGGTGTAGTGGCGGTCGATCTCCTCCTCGATCGCGGCGGTGCAGGCCATCGCCGCCTCGGGCCCGAGCAGCGCGGTCGCCGCGCCGAGCGCGAAACCGGCGGCCGACCACAGCGGCTGCAGCGCGGTGGGGCGCACGCCGCGCCGGGCGATCAGCGCGTTGAAGCGCGCAAGGTGCGCCGCCTCCTGCTCGGCCATCGCCGCGACCTCGCCGGCGAGCGGCGCGCGGGTGCCCATCACCGCCAGTTGCCCTGCGTAGATTCGCGTGGCCCCGTATTCGCCCGCCTGGTCGACGCGGAGCATCCGCGCGGTCTGTTCGGGGGTCACGATGCGCGCTCCTTGAGCAGGGCCAGCGCGATAGCCAGCGCGCCGGCGAGCGAGAACAGGAAGTTCCAGCCGGCGAGCGACACGCCCAAGAGGCTCCAGGGCGCAACGTCGCAGCGCACCATCGGCGCGTCGAGGATCGCGGCGAGCGGATCGCCGCCGGCCGCGGCGTTGCTGGTGCAGGCGGTGAGCCCCTGCCACCAGCCATATTCGACTCCGGCGTGGAACCCGCCGATCAGCCCGGCCACCGCGATCGCCAAGGCCGCGAGCGCGACCCACAGCCGCGCGGGCGACGCGGCGAAGGCGAGCACGGCGAAGCCCAGCGCGGCGAAGTGGGCATAACGCTGCCACCAGCACATCTCGCAGGGGAACAGCCCGAAGCCGTATTGCGACAGGTAGGCGCCGCCCAGCAGCGCCGCCGGGACCAGCAGCGCCAGCCAGCGCGCGAGGCGCAGCCCCGCCGGCAACGGCGCCGCGTTCACGCCGTCAGCGCCGCGTCGCCAGCGCGGTGCTGCCGCGCTTCAGCGTCTCGATCGCGTAGTAGAGCTGGAAGTCCTTGATGTCCTTGGCCTTGAGCTGCTCGGCCGTCATCTTGAAGCGCGGATCGTCCTGCTTGTCGCTTTCGAGCTGCTTGTCGTCGAGGCTGACCTCGTTGATCAGGTGGTTGCGCAAGTCGGATTCGCGGAACGCCCGCTCGCTCCGCTTGGCGGCGTCGGGATCGGAGAGCTGCGGCACGCGGATGTCGGGATCGATGCCGCCTTCCTGCACCGAACGGCCCGAGGGCGTGAAGTAGCGCGCGGTGGTCAGCTTGACCGCCGCCTCGCGGCCGAGGTTGAACACCGACTGGACGCTGCCCTTGCCGAAGCTGCGCTCGCCCATGATCAGCGCGCGGTGATCGTCCTGCAGCGCGCCGGCGACGATCTCGGAGGCCGAGGCGCTGCCGGCGTCGATCAGCACGATCAGCGGGATGCCCTTGGCGATGTCGCCGGGGAACACGGTCTCGGCCTTGTAGTACTCGTTCTCGGCGGCGATGCGGCCGCGCTGCGAGACGATATCGCCCTTGGTCACGAACAAGTCGGCCATCGCGATCGCCTCGTCGAGCGAGCCGCCGGGGTTCGAGCGCAAGTCGAGCACCAGCCCGGTGAGCTTGCCGCCCGGCGCCTTGGCCGCCTGCGCCTTCATCTCGGTGATCGCGTTGCCGACATCGCGGCCGACATTGTGGCCGAACTCGTTGACGGTGATGACGCCGACGCTGCCTTCGAGCTTGTGGGTCACCGGCTCGAGATCGATGACGCCGCGCGTCACGGTGACGTCGAACGGCTCGTCGCGGCCCGGGCGGAAGATCGTCAGGCGGATCGAGGTGCCCGCCTCGCCGCGCATCTTGGCGACCGCGTCGTCGAGCTCGCCGCCGTAGTAGAGCTTGCCGTCGAGGTGGGTGATGAAGTCGCCGGCCTTGATCCCCGCCTTCTCGGCCGGGCTGCCGCGGAACGGCGAGATCACCTTGACCGCGCCGTCGTCCTGCATGACCGACAGGCCG
>DASVMK010000103.1:0-26169 GCA_036384395.1 Novosphingobium sp. | reverse complement strand
CCCTGTTGTAGGGCGTGCCGCGGACCAGAAAGTTGCGGGCGACGGGCCCCCACGAAGCTTCGAGCCATTCGAGGTTCGCCTCGAACCCGCCGCTCGCCGCGACCAGGCAGCGGGCGCGGATGCGGCGCGTGCCGTCCGGCCGCTTGACGAGGGCGCTGCGGAAGGCGCCATCGACGATGTCGAGATCGATCACCTCGGCGTCGTATTCGGCGCGGACGCCCAGCGCTTCGGCCGTGCGGTACAGCGTGTTGAGCATCGCCCGGCCGCCGCCGAGGAAGAAGCTGTTGGTCCGCCCTAGGCTTAGGGCGCCGCTGAGCGAGGGCTGGAAGCGCACGCCCTGCTGCTGGATCCAGTCGAGCATCGGCTTGGACCGGTCGATCATCAGGCGAGCCAGCTCTTCGTCGGTCTCGCCCTGGGTCACTTGCAAGAGATCGGTCCAGAACTCGTCTTCGGGATAGGGCCCGGTGAGCCAGGCGGTCGCGGCGTCGTGGGCGCAGCGCATGTTGCGGGTGTGGCGGGTGTTACCGCCCCGGTAGAAGCGCGGCGCGGCCTCGAGCACGAGGACCGATGCCCCCGCGCGGCGTGCGGCGATCGCCGCGCACAAGGCCGCGTTGCCGCCGCCGACGACGAGGACATCGACTTCGCTCATGCCGCATGCGCGGGGTAGGATCCCCCCAGCGAGGCGGAAATCCGCGCCGCCGCCGCCAGCAGGCGCGGGCGCCAGTCCGCGATCATCGGTTCGGTGAAGCGGGTGAGGGGACCGGACAGCGAGAGCGCGCCCACGAAGGCTCCCGCGGCGCCGAACACCGGTGCGGCGAGGCCGGCGCAGGACGGGTCGCGCTCGCCGAGGGACACGGCGAAGGACGTCGCGCGGATCGCGTCGAAGCGCGCACCCGGCTCGCCGGCCCAGGCGGCGATCAGCCGGCCGGCCGCGCCCTCGCCGAGCGGCAGGACATCGCCGGCGCGGATGCGGTCGAGTGTCGCGTGGGCGGAATCGATCCGGAACAGGCACAGGCGTGTGTCGGCCCCGTGGCGGACGTGGAACGAGGGGCTTTCGCTGCCCTGGCGCACCAGCTCTTCGAGCACCGGCATGATGTGGTGACGGAGCGGGTTGGCGCGCTCGTAGGCGAGGCCGAGGCGCCAGGCCGTGGCGCCGAGCGCATAGCGCCCGTCGCTGATGCGGACGATCAGCCCGGCTTTCTCTAGCGAGCCGAGCAGGCGCAGCACCGTGCTCTTGTAGAGTCCGGTGGCTGCGGGTACGTGCGCGAGCGTGCTCGGTTCCTCGCGCGCCGCCACGGTTTCGAGGATCGCCAGCCCGCGATCGACGGCGGCGACGCCGACGGGCGACGGGGAAGCGAACAGGTTGGATATCTCTTGGGAACTCACTCCGTACGCCCTTGATTTGTTCTGCTTGGCAGAACGGTTGTTCTTCTATTTTGCCTGCGGCAATCTCTCCGTCGACCACTTCGTGGCCTCGCTGGCCGATACGCCGTAACGATCGCGTCGCGCCTATGTCGAAGTCGTCGTTCGCCATACCTCGCGCTCCGCTCCGACAGCCAGGACTACACCACGGTGACAAAACCTCACGCCCCCGAGCGCGCAACCGGCTGATCGTCGGGCATCCTCCGCGCATTCCGCCTGTCCCGCAGGAAGATATCGCGCCCGGGAAGAGATGGATCGCCTGGGCATAGGCTTTGGCGCCGGCCCGCTCGATGCCGGCAACCCCGGCCTGCAGGCGCTTTGACCGGCGACCGCGGGCCTACTCGGCTTGCGGCGCCGGGGCGCTCGCGCCGACATGCGCTTCGCCGCGCGTCTTGGCGAGGCGTTCCTGGCGATCGCGTTCGGCGTAGCCGGCCTTCTGCGCGTCGGTGCGTTCGGCATGGCACGCGGGGCAGCTCACGCCGGCGATGAAAAGCGGGGAGGCGCGATCCACGTCGCCCACAGGCCGGCGGCATCCGTGACACAGGACATGGCTGCCGGGCTCGAGCCCATGGCCGACGGCGACGCGCTGATCGAACACGAAGCATTCCCCCCGCCACAGGCTCTGCTCGGCGGGCACGGTCTCGAGGTATTTCAGGATCCCGCCTTGCAGGTGGAACACCTCGTCCAGGCCTTCGGCCTTGAGGAAAGCGGTCGACTTTTCGCAGCGGATTCCGCCGGTGCAGAACATCGCGATCTTCGGCGGCGTCCCGTTGCCCAGCAGCCGGTCGCGTTCGGCGCGGAACCAGGCGGGAAAATCGCGGAAGGTTGCGGTCTTGGGATCGATCGCCCCGGCGAAGCTGCCCACCGCGACCTCATAATCGTTGCGCGTGTCGATCACGATCGTGCCCGGATCGGCGATCAGCGCGTTCCAATCCTGCGGCGCGACATAGTGCCCTGTGCCGGCCAGCGGATCGATTTGCGGTTCGCCCATCGTCACGATCTCGCGCTTGATCCGCACTTTCATGCGGTGGAACGGCGGCGTCTCGGCGCGCGCGTATTTCACCTCGATGTCGGCGCAACCCGGCAGGTCCCGAATGAGCGCGACGACGGCGGCGATCGCGTCGTCCGAACCCGCGATCGTGCCGTTGATCCCTTCGCGCGCCAGCAGCAGCGTGCCTTTGACGCTCTGCGCGCGGCACAGGTCCGCGAGGCGCGGCCGGATCACCGCGCAGTCGTCCAGCCGCACGAATTTGTAGAGCGCGGCGACGCATGTGGGCAAAGGGGTTTCGGCCAAGGTCGGGATCCACGGATTGCGATCCGCGCCCCTAGGGCAAATGCGCCGCGAGGAACAGGTGCCAAGCGCGCCCGGGACGGCAAAGCCCCAGGGCCGTCACTCGCCGGGGAGAAAGTACAGGCCCCCGGGCGTGTCGATCCGGCCGGTGTGCGGGGTGAGGGTGAGCGCGCCGCTTCGGGAATCGATGCGGAATACGGTGATCGTGCCGCCGTTCTCGTTGCCGCACAGCAGGTACTGGCCGGTCGGATCGATCCGCAGGTTGCGCGGCGTCGCGCCGCCCGAGGGGACGTTACCGCGCGCGGCCAGCCGGCCGCTCGCTTTGTCGACGGCGAAGACGGCGATGTCGTCGGGTCCGCGATTGGCGACGTAGAGGAAGCGGCCGGTGGGATCGATGACGATCTCGGAGGTCATGGTCTTGACGGTCGTTCCGGCGGGCAGCGTGGCGATCGTCTGGATCTCGGTCAGCTTGCCGGCGTCGACGGCGAAGACGCTGACTTCGGCATCGGTCTCGTGGTTGACATAGAGGAAGCGGTCGTCGGCGGAAAGCTGGAGCCGGCGCGGGCCGGATTGCGCGTGCAGCGCCACATAGGCGGGATCGAGCGGGACGATGGCCGCCCGCGCGGCATCGACCCGGTAGCTGTACACGCGGTCGAAGCCGAGATCGGCGACGAACATGTACCGGCCGTCCTTGGTGAAGATCGCGCCGTGGACTTTCGCAACCGGGCCGGACGGCGCGACGGAAGCTGGATTGTGCCGCTCGACGAAGAAGGCGTTCGACAGCCTGCCGTCCCGCTGGATGCGAAAAGCGGCGATGCTGCCGGAGCGGTAGTTGACCGTCACCGCGATCCGGCCGCTGGGATCGACGACGATCTGGTTAGGCTTGTCGCCTTCGGAAGACACGCGGTTGAGCAGCGTCAGCTTCGCGGTGCGGCGGTCGACCGCGAAGGCGCTGATCCAGCCGGGCTGCTCCCAATTGACCGCGTAGAGATACTTGCCGTTGGGCGCGGTCCAGATGTGCGCGGGCTGCACGGCTTGCGCCTGCAATCCCAGCGGCGCGAGCGAGCCGTCGGCGCTGTCGAAGCGCCAGGCGTAGATGCCTTTCGAGGCGCCATCGGTGTAGCTGCCGGCGTAGAGCGTATAGACTTTGGCCGCGACCGCGCCCGGCGCGGCGAGCAGGGCCATCGCCACGGCTCCGGCGAGGGCCTGGCGCAGCGGGCGCGCGGGTTGGGAGCCGTCGGGTTCGGACATCGGTGACCTCAGGGGTTTCGGGACGGACAACCTTAGCGCTGCGGTGGGGAAGGCGCATCCCTCCATTCGCCCGTTATGGCAGCGGGACGGATCGCTCGTGCAGCCGGGCCAGAGCGATCCCGGCCAGGTTTTGCGCGCGCTTGACGTAGCGGATGCGGGGCAGGCCGTGCGTGCCCGCCAGTCCGTGCAGCGCCCGCAAGTGCGTGCGCGCATGCGCGCGGCACTTCACTGCGCCGGTTGCCGGCCCGATCACCGCGGCGGCATCGCCCAGCAGCACGTAGTCGGCAAGGCCGAGCGCCTGCGCGAAGCGCAGCGCCTCGATCAGCGCCAGCCATTCCGCGTCGTGGCTGGTGCCGTGGCCGAGGTCGCGGCGGACATGCGTGCGCCCGGCTGCGACCACGGCCAGTTCCATCGCGCCGGGATTGGGGCGGCAGCCGCCGTCGAAGAACACTTTTGTGCGCGGCACGGAGGCGGGACCTCTTTGTCGGGACGCCGGGGCATGGCAGAGGGGCGATCATGTCGCGATTGGTCCTCTTCAACAAGCCGTACGGCGTGCTGTGCCAGTTCAGCGACAAGAGCGCCCCGTCGCCGCGCCCGACGCTGTCCGATTTCATTGCCATTCCCGGCGTCTATCCCGCCGGCCGGCTCGATCTCGACAGCGAGGGGCTGCTGCTGCTCACCGACGACGGGCGCCTGCAGGCGCGGATCGCGGATCCCCGCTTCAAGATGGCCAAGAGCTACCTCGTCCAGGTCGAGGGCGAACCGGCGGACGATCGCCTCGCCGCGCTGCGGCGCGGGGTCGATCTCAAGGACGGCCGGACCCGCCCGGCCGAAGCCGAACGGATCGCCGATCCGCAGCTCTGGCCGCGCGATCCGCCGGTGCGCTTTCGCAAGACGGTGGCCGACAGCTGGTTGAGGCTGACCATTCGCGAGGGCCGCAACCGCCAGGTGCGCCGGATGACGGCGGCGGTCGGCCATCCCACCTTGCGGCTCGTACGCTGGCGCATCGGCGACTGGACGCTCGACGCCATCCCGCCGGGAACCTGGCGCCAGATTGAGGTCTGAACCGCGCGCCCAGGCGTCGGGCTGCCGAGCGCGACAATTTGTCACGACCGACGATCTTGCTAATGACTTGCAATAAAGGTATCGGCCGCTCGAGTCCGGGCGGGGTGGTGTGCCCCCGTCGTGCGTGATGGAGGCAACAGGTGGACCAGGTGCCGGCGATCGGCCAGTTCGAGCAAGGGGCGGATGTTCCGGCGCCGCCTGCGCACCGTCCGGCCGCCGCTCCGAGAAGCGCGGGCGTCGCCAAGCGGCGCAAGCGCAAGCTGAGCCCGTTCTGGCTCAAGCAGCTCCATAGCTGGCACTGGATCAGCGCGGCGATCTCACTGATCGGCATGCTGCTGTTCGCGGTGACCGGGATCACGCTCAATCATGCGGCGTCGATCGCCGCCGAGCCGGAAGTGGTCTCGCGCAATGCCACGCTGCCCGCGCCGCTGCTGCAGTCGCTGCGCGCGCCCGCGACATCGACCATGCCGCTGCCGGATGCCGTCGCCGGATCGGTGAAGGACCTGGTGGGCCTCGACCCGCGCGGCCGCGCGGCCGAATGGTCCGACGGCGAGGTCTATGTCGCGATGCCGGGGCCGGGCAGCGACGCCTGGGTCAGCATCGACCGCGCGAGCGGCGCGATGACCTCCGAACGGACCAACCGCGGCTGGATCTCCTACTTCAACGACCTGCACAAGGGCCGCAATTCCGGGACCGCCTGGTTCTGGTTCATCGATGCCTTCGCGGTGGCCTGCGTCATCTTCACGCTGACCGGGCTGTTGCTGCTCCAGCTTCACGCCCGGCACCGGCCATCGACCTGGCCGCTGGTGGGGCTGGGTACCGCCATCCCGCTCATCATCGCCCTCTTTTTCCTCCATTGATCGAAGGACTGACCGCCATGCGCAATAGCCTGGTTCTGATCGCCGGCGCGCTCGCCTCGCCGGCCGCCGCCGGGACGGTGACCGTCACCGTTCCGCGCGTCGCGGTGGCCGAATACCACCGGCCCTATGTCGCCGCCTGGCTCGAGCCGGCGGGCGGCGGTGCGGCGCGCACCATCGCGCTGTGGTACGACCTCAAGAAGCGCGGCAAGGAACCGGGCACCAAGTGGCTGGCCGATCTGCGCACCTGGTGGCGCAAGGGCGGCCGCAACCTGAGCCTGCCGGCCGATGGCGTCAGCGGCGCGACGCGCGCGCCGGGCGCCTATCGCATCCCGTTGCCCGCCGACCTGCGCCCCGGCGCTTACGTGCTGCACGTCGAGGCGGCGCGCGAGAACGGCGGGCGCGAGTTGGTTTCCGTGCCGATCGCCGTGCCGGTGAGGAACGCCGCGGGGGCCGGCCGGACCGAGCTGGGCGCCGTGTCGGTCACCGTTCGTTGAAAGGGGAAACCATGCTGAAGAAAACCATTCTGCTCGCCGCCGCGGCAATGTGTGCCGTAGCCTCGCCGGCCTTCGCGCACCGTGCCTGGCTGCTGCCTTCGGCGACGACGCTGGCCAACACCAGCCAGAGCGTCACCGTCGATGCCGGCGCGTCGACCGAGCCGTTCAACGCCGATCACGCGCCCATGAACGTCGACACCGTCCAGGCCTGGGCCCCCGACGGCACGATGGGCAAGATCGAGAACGTCTCGCGCGGGCGCTATCGCTCGACCTTCGACGTGGCGATCGACAAGCCGGGCACCTGGCGGATCGGCACCGCGACGACCACCGTCTCGGGCACGTTCAAGCTTAACGGCGAGCCATGGGCCGTCGGCCGTGCGCGGCGCGGCGGCGGCGGGGCTCCTGGCGCGGGCGGCATGGGCGGAGCGGGCGGACCGGCCGCCGCCAAGCCTGCGGCCGCTGGCGGCGCGGTGCCTGCGCCGGCCAATCCGCCGCGCCCGCGGATCGACCCGAGCCACGTCGTCGCGACCGTCGCCGACATCCCGGCGGGCGCGACCGACCTTGCGCTGACCGAAAGCCAGAGCCGCAACGAGTTCTTCGTGACCGCGGGCGCGCCGACCGACACGCTGTTCAAGCCCGCCAACAAGGGCCTGGAAATGGTGCCGGTGACGCCGCCGACCGATCTCGTCGCCAACGAGCCGGGCAAGTTCCGCTTCCTGGTGGACGGCAAGCCGGCCGCCGGCCTGAAGGTCGAGGTCGTTCCCGGCGGCCAGCGCTTCCGCGATGCCGAGCACGCGCAGGAACTGACCACCGACGCCGACGGCGTGCTGACCGTCGCCTGGCCGATCGCGGCCTACTATTGGCTGAGCACCGACCTCACCGACGACAAGCCGGGCGAGGCCAAGGCCGCCAAGCGCCGGCTGAGCTACACCGCGACGGTGGAGGTCGTCGCCCCGTGACGCCCGCGTCCGCGCCCCTGGCGCTGCGGTTCGCGGTGCCGGAACAATTGGGTGCGGACATGCTCGCCGGCTTCGATCCCGCGGCCACGGTCGCGGATCTGGCCGGCGAGACGATGGGAACCCGCTGGGCGGTGCGGCTCGCGCTGCCCGGCGGCCTGGATCGCGACGCGCTGGCGCGGGCGATCCAGGCGCGGCTCGATGGCATCGAGCAGGAGATGAGCCACTGGCGAGCGGACTCGCTGCTCTGCCGCTACAACCTGGCCCAACCCGGAAGCTGGACGAGCCTGCCGCCCGATTTCGCGGCGGTGATCGTCGGAGCGCTCGACGTCGCCGAACGGTCCCAGGGCGCCTTCGACCCGGCCCAGGGGCGACTGACGGATGCGTGGGGGCTCGGTCCGCGACCCGCCGCCGCCACGCCTTCGGCCGAGGACGTCGCGGCGGCGCGCGCGGCCGGCGGCTGGCACCGGCTGGTGTTCGAGCCGGCGATGGCGCGCCTGCGCCAGCCCGGCGGCCTGTGGCTCGACCTCTCCGGCGTCGCCAAGGGCCACGCCGCCGATGCGGTAGCGGATCTGCTCGCCGATCGCGGTCTGCGGCATGCCTTCGTCGAAGTCGGCGGCGAATGCGTCGGCCGCGGGATCCGTCCCGACGGCGATCCCTGGTGGGTCGAGCTGGAGACCCCGCCGGCGTTCGGCCCGAAGCTGGAATGCGCGCCGATCCGCGTGGCGCTCCACCAGCTCGCCGTCGCCACCTCCGGCGACTATCTGCGCGGCGCCCACACGCTCGATCCGGCGACCGGATATCCGCCGGCCCAAGGCGCCACGGCGGTCAGCGTGCTGCACGCCTCCTGCCTGTTTGCCGATGCCTGGGCGAGCGCGCTCGGTGTCCTCCCCTCCGATCGCGCGCAGGCGCTGGCCGAGCGCGAAGGGCTTTGCGTGCGCCTGCTGACGCGCGACGGCACCGAGTGGCTGAGCAGCGCCTTTCGGCGCATGCTCTAAGTTTTCGCTCTAGAAGAACACCTTGCGCACGCCGATCAGCACGGTGCGGCCGAGCGGGTCGACGAAGGCGGGCCTGTAGGCATAAGGCGTCCCGCCCGTGCCGTCGGTGACCTTCTGGCGCGTATTGAGGATGTTGTTCACCGCCAGGCTGACGCGCAGCCCGCGCATCCAGGGATGCTTGCCCCGCATGCCGGGAAGCTGCGACGGGGTGACGAAGGCGCGCAAGTTGAACGTCGCCAGATCCTCGAAGCGGAGATCGGCGGCGGGCGTGCCCGAGGAATCGAGCACGCGCGACGCGCTTTCCCACTGGCCGGTCAGGCGCAGGCCGATCCCGCTTTTCGAATAGCCGGCCTGCAGCTCGACCTCGTGGCGCGGCTGGCCCGAACGGCCGCCGATGCTGCCGCCGTCGAGCAGGTCGATCTCGGGCTGTCCGTCGGCCAGTCGTGCGGTCTCGGTCAGGTGCCAGGTGTGGTACAGCGCGAAAGTGAGGCGGCCCCCGCCACCCCCGGGACCGCCACCGCCGCCGCGTCCGCCGAAGCCGCGCCCACCCGGGCCAGGGCCGAAACCACCGCCACCGCGCGGGCGCCCGCCGCCAGGCTGCGCTTCGCCCGCCGCTTCGCGCTCGGCCCGGCGCCGTTCGAATTCGGCGCGTAGCGCGTCGATCTGGGCCTGCGGCATCTTCAGCGTCTTGGAGAAGCTGATGCCCCAGCGCAGCGTGCCGCTGTCCTGCCGCGCGATGTTGACCGGGGTGGTGTCGATCTGGATCAGGTCGCCGTTGCCGTCGCGCACGAAGCGGCTCGGGAAGGCGGCCTCGGTCGCTGCGGTGAGGCCAGACAGCGCCACGATCCCGCGATCGGTGCGGCTGCGGGTGTAGCTGGCGGTGAGCGTCAGGTCTTTGCCGGTGAAGGGCTTGATCGTCGCGCCCAGGCTCCATTCACGCCGCCGCGCGCTTTGCAGATCGGGGTTGCCGCCGGTGACCCGGGTGGCGAGCACGCTCTCGCCGCGGATGAAGTCGAAGATCGGCACCAGCGGCGTGGCGATCTGCGGGTTGCCGAGCTGCTGCATCGTCGGCGCGGTCTCGGACCGGGCGAACGAGCCGATCACCCGTAGTACCGGGCCCGGCACCCAGGTGAAGCCGACGCCGTAGCTCGTCAGTCCGCCGAAGTCCGACAGCTGGCGGTGGGTCGCGTTGCCGTTGACCGACAGGCGACCGATGAACGGCGACGGGCTCTTGATCAGCGGCACGTCGATGTTCAGCGATCCGATGCCGGTGGTGCGGTTGAGCTCGGGGCCGGGGGTGACCGGCGTGGGTCCGGTCTCGGACTGGAAGGCGTCGTAGGTGCCGCCCAGCCGCGCGGTCAGCGAGACCGCGCCCGCGGGCAGGCGATAGAGGTTGCCGTTGAGCGTCAGGTCGGCCGCCGCGCCGTCGGTTGCGCTGCGGGCGAGTTCAACGCCGTTGCGCACCGAGATCGTGCGGTTGTCGTCGTGATCGTAGGTCCCGGTCAGCGTCGCGTGCCACTTGCCGACCTCGGCGTTGAGCGTGCTGCCGAGGTGGAGCGAGAGATCGTCCACCGTACGTGAGAACTGGTCGAAGCCGGGCGCGGGCGACAAGCCGCTGAGCGCGAAGCTGCGGTCGGTGACCAGTTCGCCGTTGAGGCTGCCGGACACCTTCTCCGAGAAAGTGCGCGCATAGGTCGCGCTCACGGTCAGGCTCTCGTCCGAGGGTTGCAGGCTGCGGCCGGTGGCGCTGCCGGTCGCTTCGGCCGTAATGCCCCGCTGCGCCTCGGTGAGCATGTCCGCCTGCTGGTAAGCGGCGTTGAGGTTCAGCCGGTGGTCGCGGCGGATCGTCAGCAGGCCGAGCTGCGCGTCCACCCGGTTGGCGTCGCCGGCAGTGGTGAGCCGGTCCTTGAGCTCGGCCGTCACCGCCTTGAACCGCTGCCGCAGGACGATGTTCAGCACTTTCTGGTCGGCCGGGTAGCCGTACTTGAGCGCGATTTCCTCGGGCAGGATCTCGGCGCGCGCGATCGCTTCGGCGGGTAGCGTGGCGATCTCGCGGAAGCTCGAGATGCGGCGTCCTTCGAGCAGCACGACCGGCTGGCCGCCGCGCGCGCTCGTCAATTGCGGGCCGAGTTCGGTCAGCAGGTCGTTGATGCTGCTAACGCCGAGCGCGCGGATGTCGCCGCCGTTGAATGTCACTTCGGGTTCGACATCGCCGATCACGCTGCCGCGCGGGCGCTGGCCGGACACCACGATCTCGAACTCGCCCTCGTCGTCGAACCCGATGGCGGGCTCCGCCGGCGCGCGCGGGGCGTCAGTGGGTTGAGTCGGGGCCGGTTGGGCGAAGGCGGCGGGAGCGAACGTCGCCGTGCTCGTCAGGCAGGCGATCAGCGCGAGTGTGTGACGCATGGTTGTCCTAGTTTTCACGGGCCGGAGGGTGCGCGGCTCGGCCTGAGGGGCCACCGTCACGGACTTCGGTATGTCGCGACCGCGCGTAGCGAGATTGCGCGGCGGCGGAAACAATTACTGATAATGGGTCGCAGAAACGGACATCTCGGGCCGCGCAAATACTATCGCTCCCTTCGCGCCGCGCCGACTTTTGGCGCTGTATTGGCGTTTCCCTGAACATCCGATGACATCGTTCTCCAGGCCAATCGCCCCGGCGATGCCCTTCATCGCCATCGTTGCTCGTCTGCGGCGTTCAAAGATCAGGAGAATCCCGGATTTCTGCGGATCGGAGCGCCTACGAGGCCAAGCCGGCCGGTGCGAATCCGCCTGTCATCTTCGATCTGGTCGCGCGTGTGGCGGCTCTGCATGGCGCGACCGCCTTTTCTGCGTCGCCGGGGTGTTGAATTCGGCGAGGACTTGCTGTCCACTCTCTTCCAGATCCTAAAAAGGGGAGAGGATGTGGTGGCCTACGAGTACTGCAAGGTGGAGACCGAGGGGAAGGTCCAGACGATCACGATCACGCGGCCGGACTTTCGCAACGCGCTCAACCCTGATGCCAATCACGAGCTGGGACGCGTGTTCGACGAATTCGAAGCGAACCCGGACGTGTGGATCGCCATCCTCACCGGCGAGGGCGAGAAGGCGTTCTGCGCCGGGGCCGATCTCTACCTCGCCGATTTGAACAAGCCCTTCGTTCCCGAGACCGGCTTCGCCGGGCTGATCGCCCGGTTTGACCGGCGCAAGCCGGTGATCGCGGCGGTCAACGGCTTCGCGATGGGCGGTGGTTTCGAGGCGGCTCTGGCCTGCGACATCATCGTCGCGGCGGAGCATGCTTCGTTCGGGCTGAGCGAACCGCGCGTCGGCCTCGCGGCGCTGGGCGGGGGCATCCAGCGGCTGGTGCAGGAGCTCGGACCGAAGCGGGCGCATACGATGCTGCTCACCGGGCGCAAGATCACCGCCGCCGAGGCCGCGCAGATGGGGCTGGTGGCGGAAGTCGTCCCCGCCGGCGACCTGATGGCGGCGGCCCGGCGCTGGGCGGACCAGATCGCGCTCTGCTCGCCCGCGGCGATCGCCGCGACCAAGGCGGTCGTCCGCTCGCTCGACGGCAGCAGCCTGAAGCAGTCGATCGACGGCATGCTGCGTTTGCCCGAGGTGACCAGCCTGCTGACCGGGCCCGACGCGCGCGAAGGACCCAAGGCGTTCGCCGAGAAGCGGCAACCGCGCTGGGCCGACCCGAGCTGAGCTGAGGGGGGCTCAAAGCGTCGCGCGGAAAAGTGGGAACCGGTTTTCCGCCAATAGCGATGCGACAACCGAAACTAGCCCGCCGCCGGCACCTCGGCGTCGAGTGCGGCGGCGATCGCGCGGGCGAGTTCGGCTTCGTTGAACGGTTTGGCCAGACGCGGCAGTTCGAGCGTCTGGCCCGAGGGCAGATCGGCATAGCCCGAGGCGACGACGACCTTGAGCGTCGGCTGAATCGCGCGCGCGGCTTCGACCAGCTCCATCCCGGTCAGCCCGGGCATCGCATAGTCGGTGAGGAGCAGGTCGATCGGCTCGCGCTCGAGGATCTCCAGCGCGAGCCGGGGCGAGATCGCCTCGTGCACCACGTGACCCAGGTCTTCGAGCATCATCGCCGTGTTCATCAGGATGATGCCGTCGTCGTCCACCGCCAGCACGCGCAGCTTCGCCGGGACGGGGGGCGCCGCGCAGGCCGGGCATTCGGGGAGCGGTTGGCGCGGGTCGCCAACGGGCAACCACAAGGCGGCGGTGGTCCCCTGGCCCGGCGTGCTTTCGAGCCGGAAGCGGCCGCCGCATTGCTCGACCATCCCCTGGACCATCGACAGGCCCAGGCCGGTGCCCTTGCCGATCCCCTTCGTAGTGAAGAATGGCTCGGTGGCGCGGTCGAGCGTGTCCTTGTCCATGCCGACGCCCTGGTCGACGACGCACAGGCGGACGTATTCGCCGGAAGGGTCGGGCTCCGACCGGCAACCCGAAATGACGATGCCGCCGCCCTCGGGCATCGCGTCGCGCGCGTTCACCACCAGGTTGACCAATGCGAGTTCGAGCTGGGTGGCGTCGGCATGGACCGGGGGCAGGTCGGCATCGAACCGCGTCTCGATGGTCAGCCCGGCGCCGATCGTGCGGGCGAGCAGGTCAGCCATTTGCGCGACGGTGCCGGCGAGGTCGATCGGCTCGATGACCAGGTCCTGCTTGCGCGCGAAGGCGAGCATGCGCTGGGTCAGCGTCGCGCCGCGCTCGGCCGCCATCCGGGCGTTGGCGAGGAACTGCGAGATGTCCTGGCCTTGCGCGAGGCGACGCTCGGCGAGGTCGAGGCTGCCGAGAATGGCCGAGAGCAGGTTGTTGAAATCGTGCGCGACGCCGCCGGTCAGCTTGCCGATGGCTTCCATCTTCTGCGACTGGAAGAAGGCTTCCTGCGTCCTTTCGAGCGCCAGCTGCGCCTCGCGCCGCTCGGTGAGGTCGCGGGTGATCTTGGTGAAGCCGATCAGCTCGCCATCGGGGTTGCGGATCGGGTCGATGACCACGGTGGCCCAGAAGCGCGAGCCGTCCTTGCGCACGCGCCAGCCCTCGGCCTCGAAATGGCCTTGGTCGCGCGCGGTTTGCAGCGCCCGCGCCGGCACGCCGAGTTCGGCCTCCTCGGGCGTGTAGAAGCGCGAGAAGTGCTGGCCGATGATCTCGTCGGCGTTGTAGCCCTTGAACCGCCGCGCGCCTGCATTCCAGCTCGATACGAAGCCGTCGGGATCGAGCATGTAGATCGCGTAGTCGGTGACGCTTTCGACCAGCAGGCGAAAGCGTTCCTCGCTTTCGCGCAGCTTCTGCTGCGCCAGCATCCGCTCGGTCAGGTCGCGCGTGACCTTGGCGAAGCCGATCAGCGCGCCGTCCTTGCGCTTGATCGGGTCAATGACGACATTGGCCCAGAAGCGCGTGCCGTCCTTGCGCATCCGCCAGCCCTCGGCCTCGAACCGGCCCTCGGCCGCGGCGGTCGCCAGCGCGCGCTCGGGAATGCCGGCCTCGCGGTCTTCGGGCGAGTAAAAGCGGGAGAAATGCTCACCGATAATCTCGTCGGCGGTGTAGCCCTTGAAGCGCTGCGCGCCGGCGTTCCACGAGGCGACGATGCCCTGGGGATCGAGCATGTAGATCGCATAGTCGGTGACGCTCTGGACGAGCAGATCGGCTCTGCCGGTCAGGTCTGAGAAAGTGCTTTTATGCATGCGATCTTTTTACGGAAAACCCCCAGGTTTCCGAAAACGAAGATCACCGGCCAAAGGTTCCCGCGCTACGCCAGTTCCAGTTTCTCCCGCAGCGTCCTGCCGGGATATTCGGTCGGATAGACGCCGCGCTTCTGCAGGATCGGCACGACCTCGTCGACGAACTCGGTGACCGACGAGGGCATGAGGTGGGGCGTTACGTTGAAACCGTGGCAGCCGGTCTCGCGCCAGATCGTCTCGATCCGGTCGGCGACCTGCTCGGGCGAACCGACGATCTGCGGCATGCCCACCGACAGCCCCCAGCGGATCGCCACTTCGCGCAAGGTGAGCGGGCGATCGCCGACGATGTTGCTGAATGCCTTCATCAGCCCCTGCGAGCCCTGGGTCTGGATCTCGGCGAGCGGCTGGTCGAGCTCCATGCCGCTGAAGTCGACCCCCATCGTGCCCGACAGCCGGCTGATCGCGCCTTCGAGCGGGATGCGTTCGACGATGCCGTCGAGCTTTTTCTGTGCTTCCTCCTCGGTGCCACCGATCACCGGCTGGATGCCGAAGGTCACGCCGGGCACCGGGCTGCGTCCGCATGCGGCGGCGGCGGTGCGGAGATCGTCCATGAACTTGCGCATGCCGGGCAGGTTCGGCTGGATGGCGAAGACGACGTCGGCGTGTTTGAGTGCGAACTGCTGGCCGCGGCCCGAGCTGCCCGCCTGGAACAGCACCGGGCGGCCCTGCGGCGAGGGCAGGGTGGGCGCGATGGTGTGGCAGCGGAAGTACCGGCCTTCGTGCGCGACGCGGGCGATCTTGTCGGGATCGGCGAAGTGGCCGCTGCGCTTGTCGGCCAGGATCGCGCCTTCGCCGACGCTGTCCCACAGCCGGTAGCAGATCTCCATGTATTCCTCGGCCCGGTCGTAGCGCTCGTCGTGCGGCAGCTCGGGCAGGCCGTAGGCGCGGTGCTCGCCGCGCAAGTGCCCGGTGACGATGTTCCAGCCGACGCGCCCGCCGCTCATGTAGTCAAGGCTCGAAAGCTGGCGGACCACCGAATAAGGGTGATGCGGCCCGGTCGAGACCGTGGCGGCAAGCCCAAGGTTCTCGGTCGCGCCGGCGATCGCGCCCAGCAGCGAGACCGGATCCATCGTCGGCCAGCAGACGCCATAGCGGATCGCGTCGTCCATGCGGTCCCTATAGCGGTCGAACACCCCGGGGGTGTCGGCGAAGAAGATCGCGTCGAACAGGCCGCGCTCCAGCGTCCTGGCCATGTCGGTCCACAGGCGGAGGTCGGACAGCGCCCGCAGGCGGTTGTCGTCCGCATGCGCCCAGCTCAGCACCGTGTGGTTGATCGGCGAGTTGATCTGGAAGCTCACCAGATGGATGTATCGGGACACGGTGTTACCTCTCGCGGCCAGCGAGGCGGGTTGCGCCGCGCCGACCAGCTCGCTATTCCGTTTTCAGTTCATTATTCCAAAATAGGAATATTCAGGGCGCCCCGCCAAGTCAAGGCCGCGCCCTTTCGCATCCCGCCCACCAGGAGGATCCATGTACGCCGCTCCGCCCAGCATCGAGGCCGAAGTCTTCACCGTGATCCCGGAAAAGTTCTCGCAAGGCGCGCGCCGCTCCGAATGGGCGGACGTGCAGATCCACGGGGCCGCCTCGCCGACGTTCCTCGAGGGGCCGGTGTTCGACAACCAGGGCAACTTGTGGGTCACCGACATCCCCTGGGGCCGGCTGTTCAAAATCACCCCCGACGGCGATGTCTCGGTCGGCGCCGAGTACGACGGCTATCCCAACGGGGTGAAGTTCCTGCGCGATGGGCGCGGCGTCATCGCTTGCCACAAGAACGGGCTGATGCAGTTCGATCCGGCGACCGGCGCGGTCTCGCCGCTGGTCACCCGCATCATGATGGAGCCGTTCAAGGGCTGCAACGACCTGACCGTCGCCAGCAATGGCGACATCTATTTCACCGACCAGGGCCAGTCGGGGCTCCACCACCCCTCGGGCCGGCTTTATCGGCTGACGGCCGAGGGCAGGCTCGACGTCGTGCTCGACCATATTCCCAGCCCCAACGGCTTGGTGCTCAACAAGGCCGAGACGATGATCTTCCTGGCCGTCACGCGCGACAACGCGATCTGGCGCGTGCCGCTGACGCCGCACGGCGCGGTCACCAAGGTGGGGAAGTTCATCCAGATGAGCGGCGGCAACGGGCCGGACGGCGTGGCGATCGACGAGGACGACAACCTGGCGATCTGCCACGTCGGCATCGGCTCGGTCTGGCTGTTCAGCAACCTGGGCGAACCGATGCTGCGCATCCGCGCGCCCTTCGGAACCGGCCGCATGACCACCAATTGCGCTTACGGCGGGCCCGACAACAGGACGCTGTTCATCACCGAATCGACCAGCGGCACGATCTTGAAGGCGCAGATGCCGGTGCCCGGACGCCTGCTGGCCTCGCAGCGGCGCTGAGAGCCGGCCGCGGTTTTCCGCAAGCTTGGCTGTCACACGGTTGTAACACTCGCGGACTTGGGCCAAGGGGCGCGCCAGCCACTGGAAGAGCACGCATTCGCCAGATCGCCGCCTTGCCTTACCGGACCGACGGACCCGCCATCGACGCGCCGGTGCGCGTGCTGCTGGTCACGTCGCGCGGGACCGGCCGCTGGGTGATCCCCAAGGGCAACGTGGCCTCGGGCAAGACGCCCCATGCCGCCGCCGCGCAGGAAGCGCAGGAGGAGGCCGGCGTGGTCGGGCCGGTGTGCCCCGTGCCGCTCGGTTCGTACCGCTATCGCAAGCGCCGCGGCAACGGCGCCTCGCTTATGGTCGACGTCGAGGTGTTTCCGTTGGCGGTGACGCATGAGCTCGACCGCTGGAAGGAAGACGGCCAGCGCGAGCGGCGCTGGTTCACCCTGGCCGATGCGGCCGACGCGGTGGACGAGAGCGACCTGGCCGAGTTGATGCGCTCGTTCGGGGCATCGCAGTTCAAGGCGGCGGCCCGGCGCAGCGGGATGCTGGTAGCCGTCGCCCAGAAATCGAGGATCGGTGACATGTTCGGTTGGTTCCAGCGCCTGCTTCCCAAGACGGGCAACTTCTTCGAATTGTTCGAGGCGCATGCGACCACCGTGGTCGCCGCGGCCGACGCGCTGGCACGGCTGTTCCAGAACGGCGGCGCCGGGAACGATCACATCCGCGAGGTGATCGAGCGCGAGCACGACGCCGACGACATCATCCGCGAGGTCCTGCAGACCGTCCGCAAGACTTTCCTGACGCCGTTCGACCGCGGCGCGATCACCAGCCTGATCGGGGCGATGGACGATGCCGTCGACGAGATGAAGGCCACGGTGGACGCCGTCAGCCTCTACGAATTCGACGCCTACGACCAGGAAATGCGCGACATGACGGCGATCATCGTCGATGCCGCGCGTCTGACGGCCGAGGCGATGCCGCTGCTGCGCGACGTCGCGGCCAACGGCGGCCGGCTGCACGAACTGACCGAGCGGTTGGTGCGGATGGAAGGCCACGCCGACGAGATCCACGACACCGGCATCAAGAAGGCGTTCAAGGAATACGGCGCGACCGACACGATGCGCTTCATCGTCGTGCGCGAGATCTACAAGCATCTCGAACGCATCGTCGACGCGCTCGAGGACGTGGCCAACGAGATCGACGGCCTCGTCATCGATCACGCCTGAGCGCCGGACGATGCACGAACTCGCGCTTCCGCTGCTGATCGGCCTGATCGCCGTCGCGCTCGCCTTCGACTTCCTCAACGGGCTGCACGACGCGGCCAACTCGATCGCCACGGTGGTCGCCACGCGGTTGCTCAAGCCGGTGCAGGCGGTGGCCTTCGCGGCCTTCTTCAACTTCGCCGCCTATTTCCTGACGCTGATGTTCCCGGCGCTGCACAAGGTCGCCGAGACGATCGGCCAGGGGCTGATCGATCGCGAGCTGGTGACGCCCGGCGTGGTGTTCGGCGCGCTCGTGGGCGCGATGTTCTGGAACGTGGTGACCTGGTTCAAGGGCATCCCCTCGTCGAGCAGCCACGCGCTGGTGGGCGGGCTGATCGGCGCCGGCGTCGCGCATGCCGGCGTCACCGGCGTCCAGTGGGGCGGGCTCAACAAGACGCTGATCGCCATCGTGCTGTCGCCGACACTGGGCATGATCCTGGCGATGCTGATCATGCTGGTCACCAGCTGGATATTCCGCAACGCCACCACCCGCTCGGCCGAAGGCGCCTTCCGCTTTTTGCACTTGCTGTCGTCGGCCGGCTATTCGCTGAGCCACGGGCTCAACGACGCGCAGAAGACGATGGGGATCATCACCGTGCTGCTCTATTCGACCGGCTACCTGCACGGCGCGTTCGAAGTGCCGCATTGGGTGGCGATAAGCTGCTATGTGGCGATCGGCCTCGGCACGCTGTCGGGCGGCTGGAAGATCATCGAGACGATGGGCTCGCGCATCACCAAGCTGTCGCAGCACCAGGGCTTCAGCGCCTCGGCGGCCGGCTCGGTGATCGTGTTCGGCGCCTCGCTGCTCGGCATTCCGGTTTCGACCACGCATACGATCACCGGCTGCGTGATCGGTGCCGGCACCGCGCGCCGCGCCTCGGCGGTGCGCTGGGGCGTCGCGCGCAACGTCGTCGCGGCCTGGGTGATCACGATCCCGGCGTCGGCGTCGGTGGGGGCGCTGTTCTACCTGCTGACGACGCTGTTCTGATCGACCTCACACCAGGCCCAGCTTGGCCAGCTCGCTGACCAGCCGGCCCGGCAGCACGTCGCCGCCCTCGAGCGCGTGGGCGAGGTCGGGCGGGGCGTCCGCGTCGGCGAGATAGCGCCAGCCTTGGTGCGCGCGGCGGGGCAGCGGCTGGACCGCGATCAGCCGCGGCTCCATGCGGATCCACCAGCGCCCGTCGGGCTTCTGCTCGAACCCGAGCAGCGGCGAGCGGCCGATGAGCGCGTGGTTATGGATCCAGAACAGCGATCCGCCGACCATCTCTTCCTGCCGCTTGGGGCCATAACGGGTGGTCATGCGCGCCTCGTCGGCGTGGCTCTCCAGCCAGTCGCGCAGCACATCGACGCTGGCGCAGCCGTGGGCGATCTTGGTCATGTGAAGCGGCATGGCGCAAAGATAAGGCGTCAGGCGAGCCCGCTCAACACTGCCAGGCCGAGGAACGAGAAGAAGCCCATCACGTCGGTCGCCATCGTCACGAACACGGCGGAGGACACCGCTGGGTCGATCCGCAGCCGGTCGAGCGTCACCGGCACGAGGATGCCCGCCAGGCCCGCGATCAGGTTGTTGATCAGCATGGCCGAGCCGATCACCGCGCCCAGCAGCGGGTTCTGGAACAACAGCGCGGTGCCGGTGCCGATCAGCACGCCCAGCGTCGCGCCGTTGGTCACGGCGATCCGCAGCTCGCGGCCGATCGTGCGCAAGGTGTTCGAACTGGTCAGCTGGTTGGTGGCGAGCGCGCGCACCACCACCGCCAGCGTCTGCGTGCCGGCATTGCCGCCCATGCCCGAGACGATCGGCATCAGCACCGCGAGCAGCGCGAGCTTGGCGATCGCATCCTGGAACAGCCCGACCACCGAGGACGCGACGATCGCCGTGCCGAGGTTGACCACCAGCCAGGTCAGCCGGGTGCGCACCGTCAGCAGGATCGGCTCGTTGATGTCGCCGTCGCCCGCGCCCGACAGGCGCAGGATGTCCTCGCTCGCCTCTTCCTGGATGATGTGGACGATGTCGTCGACGGTGATCTGGCCCACCAGCCGGCCCGCCTCGTCGACCACCGCGGCCGAGATCAGCGCGTATTTCTGGAAGCGCAGCGCGACTTCCTCCTGGTCCATCGTCACCGGGATCAGCGTCTGGTCGCGCTTCATCACGTCGGTCAGCGCGATCTCGCGCGGGGTGCGCAGGATCCACGAGAGCAGACAGGTGCCGACCGGGTGGTGGCCGGCATCGACGATGAACACTTCCCAGAATTCGGTGGCGAGGTCGGGGTTCTCGCGCAGGTAGTCGATCAGGTCGCCGACCGTCATGTGCTCGGGCACCGCGATCACGTCGCGGCTCATCAGGCGGCCGGCGGATTCCTCGGGGTACGACAGCGCCGATTCGATGGCGGCGCGGTCTTCCGGCTCCATCTCGGCGAGCACGGCCTGCTGGTCCGCCTCGTCGAGATCCTCGATCATTGCGACCGCGTCGTCGGTCTCGAGCTGCTCGGCGATCTCGGCGACGACCCCGGCGGGCAGCGCCTCGACGATCTGCTCGCGGACGTAGTCGTTGAGCTCGGCGATCACGTCCGCGCTCATCTGGTCGCTGATCGCGCGGGCGAGGGCAGGGCGCTCGTCGGCGCCGATCAGCTCGAACAGGTCGGCGATGTCGGCGGGATGCAGCGGCTCGACCAGGTCATAGACGCTGTCGGTCTCGCCGGCATCGAGCGCGTCGCGGACGCGGCGCAGGAACTCGGGCTTGAGGACGTTCTCCTCGTCGAGCTGGTCGCGCTCGCCGGCACGGGCATCGACCACGACTTCGGCGGCCGTGTCCAGCAGGGTCTCGTCGCGGTCCTCGGCGCTCATGCGCGACGGTCTAGGCGGGTCGGAGCCAAAAGCAACCGCGCACGGGGATCGGTCGTGACTTTGTCCGCCGGCGGCCTATATCGGCCCCCGACCTTTCTAGGCGAACTTCAGGAGAGCGTTCCCATGGCCGACCAGTATCTGACCCTCACTCTCGACAGCGGCGGCGACGTCGTCATCAAGCTGCGCCCCGATCTCGCTCCCGGCCACGTCGAGCGCATCACCGAGCTGGCCAAGGAAGGCTTCTACGACGGGGTCAAGTTCCACCGCGTGATCCCCGGCTTCATGGCCCAGGGCGGCGACCCGACGGGCACCGGCTCGGGCGGTTCGGACAAGCCCGATCTCCAGGCCGAATTCAACGCCGAGCCGCACGTCCGCGGCGTCTGCTCGATGGCGCGGACGAACTATCCGCACTCGGCCAACAGCCAGTTTTTCATCTGCTTCGACGACGCCACCTTCCTCGACCGCCAGTACACTGTCTGGGGCCAGGTCGAGAGCGGCATGGAACACGTCGACGCGCTGCCCAAGGGCGAGCCGCCGCGCGAGCCCGGCAAGATCCTCAAGGCGACCGTGAGCTGATCTCTGTTCCCCTCCCGCTCGCGGGAGGGGACTTGCTCCCACTTCGACTATCCATCGTCTCGCGCCGGACAGGCGCGAGACGTTCCAGCGTCATCGAACTGCAACCGCGCTGGAACCTGCGTGTCATCTCGCGCCGCTAGGCCGCGTCCCGGAAACAACCGAACCGGGGACAGTACGATGACCGTGAATACCGTGGACATGGGCTACAGCGACGGCGACGTCGACACCAACCGCACCGACAACCCGACGCTCAGCAGCCTGGTCGCGGAGCGCTATTCGCGCCGCCAGACACTGATGGGCGGCATCTCGGCGACGACGATGGCGGTGCTCGGCACCACGCTGCTCGCAGGGTGCGACGAGAAGAACACCGCGCCCACCGTGAGCGCCGGCAACGCGATCACCACCAGCTCGGGCCGGGCGATCACGCTCTCGGGCTCCGCCGCCGACCAGGACGGCATCGATTCGGCCGTCTGGTCGCAGGCCTCGGGTCCCTCGGTCGCGTTGACCCAGGGCGCGGCGGGCGTCGCCACTTTCCTGGCGCCCAGCGTCGCCGCCGCCACCGACCTCAAGTTCACGCTCACCGCCACCGACGCCAAGGGCAAGACCAGCACGGCGACGGCCACCGTCACCGTCATGCCCAATACGCTGGGCTTCACCGCGGTGCCCAAGAACAAGCTCGACGTCGTCACCGTTCCGGCCGGCTACAGCGTCCAGATCGGCACGCGGCTGGGCGATCCGCTGGCGGCGGGCGTCGCGGCTTACGCCAACGACGGCAGCGACAGCAATTTCGCCCAGCGCATCGGCGATCACGGCGACGCGCTCACCTGGTTCGGCCTCAGCGCCGGCGGCGCGCGCGACGACGCCAGCTCGGTGCGCGGGCTGATCGTGCAGAACCACGAGAACATCAACCAGCAGTACCTGCACCCCACCGGCGCGACCTCGCCCGGCGGCGCGCGGCCCGAGGCCGAGGCGCTCAAGGAGATCGAGTGCCACGGCGTCTCGGTCACCGAATTCGCCGAGGGCGCGAACCGCAAGTGGAGCTACGTTCAGAGCTCCAGCTTCAACCGCCGCATCACGCCCAACACGCCGACCACCTTCTCCGGCCCGGTCGCCGGCCACGCGCTGCTCAAGACCGCGTTCTCGACCGCCGGCACCGCCGGGCGCGGCACGATCAACAACTGCGCCAACGGCCTCACCCCCTGGGCGACGCTGCTGACCTGCGAGGAGAACTGGGCCGGCTACTTCCGCCGCGGCGCCGCCGACAACGCCAACCGCAGCGCGCGCGAAGTGACCCAGCTCAACCGCTACGGCGTCAGCCAGGGCGCGGGCGGCAGCTTCGGCTGGGCCACCGTGGTCCCCGCCAATCCGGCCAACACCACTTTCGCCCGCTGGAACGCCACCGTCGACACCACCAAGGCGGCCGACGGCACCGGCGACTTCCGCTACGAGCCCAACCAGTTCGGCTGGGTGGTCGAGATCGACCCCTACGACAAGTCGATCGCCCCGCGTAAGCGCACCGCGCTCGGCCGCTTCGGCCACGAGGGCGCCTGGTTCGGCAAGCAGGCCGAGGGCAAGAAGCTCGCCGTCTACATGGGCGACGATTCGCGCGGCGAGTACCTCTACAAGTTCGTCTCCACCGCCAGCTGGTCGGCGAGCGACGCGCAAAGTGCCAACCGGATGGCGATGGGCGACAAGTACCTCGACGCCGGCACGCTCTATGTCGCGCGGTTCAGCGCCGACGGTTCGGGCACCTGGCTGCCGCTGGTCTTCGGCCAGGTCCCGACCCGCGTCGCCGCCGGCAGCGACCCGGCCTATACTTTCGCCGACCAGGCCGACATCCTGACCTTCCCGCGCCTCGCCGCCGACGCGGTCGGCGCGACCAAGATGGACCGGCCCGAATGGACCGCGGTCAACGGCGTCTCGGGCGAGATCTACCTGACGCTCACCAACAACAACGCCGCCACGCGTCCGCTCAACGGCACCGACGCCGCCAACCCGCGCCACTACAACGACCCGCGCGGCACCCCGCCGAGCGCCCAGTTCGGCAACCCCAACGGCCACATCATTCGCCTCAAGGAAACCGGCGACGATCCGGCGGCGACCACCTTCGCCTGGGACATCTTCCTGTTCGGCGCGGACTCGGTCGATGCCGATCCGGCCAACGTCAACCTCTCGGGGCTGACCGCGGACAACGACTTCTCCAGCCCGGACGGCCTCCACTTCTCCCGCACGCAGAACGCCGCGGGCCTGGTCAAGCCGCTGCTGTGGATCCAGACCGACGACGGCGCCTTCACCGACCGCACCAACAACCAGATGCTGGCGGCGCTCCCCGGCAGCCTCGGCGACGGCGCGGTGAAGACGATCACCAACACCGGCGCCGGCGGCGCCACCGCCACCCAGGCGACCCGCGTGGGCGCGGCGGCGACCGCGGCGACGCTGCGCCGCTTCCTCGTCGGCCCGATCGACTGCGAGCTGACCGGCATCGACTCGACGCCCGACGGCCGCACGCTGTTCGTCGGCATCCAGCACCCGGGCGAAGGCGGCTCCACCGCCGCGCCCAACAGCCACTGGCCTGACAGCCAGGCCACCGGCACCGCCGGCGCCACGGTCCGCCCGCGCTCGGCGATCGCCATCATCACCAAGGACGATGGCGGCGTCGTCGGGCTTTGATCCGGCTGCGTTGAGGAAAGGGAAGGGCTCGCTGCGGCGGGCCCTTTTCTTTTTGCGCGGCGGCGAGCGGCGGGGCGAAGTTGACGGAGTGGACGGTGTCCAGGGAGGAAAGTGTCACCCTCCGTTACCGGGTGTCACCCTGTGTAACCTCCTGTCACCTTGCGTCCGGGTGCGACGTCCTTCGCGCCTTCGCGGCTTCGCGTGAGATGGGATTCACGCGAAGCCGCGAAGGCGCCAAGAAAATGTGCAGAGAAGCGCGGAGTTCGACGATGGAAAGAGCCTGCAAAGAATGGCGAAAAGCTTTGCTGTAGGACAGGCCTTTTCGTCGCGGTGTTCGCCTGCGCCAATCCTGATCTGATCGGTCTTAGCCTATCGAGGATCATGCGCTACTTGGTCCTCGGCGGGGCGAGCTCATTATTGTCGGGATCCGTAAACCTTTAACCTCCCGTCGGAATTCTTGCCGAACCGGTTCAATCCCGCGGCTAAGCTAACGACCGGATCGCTTGCCCTAAGAGCGTTGCCGAGCCATATTGTGCACCGCTTTTTGGGGGATAGGCGGGGCTATGCGCGTTTCAACTGGATTACTTGTCGTTCTGCTGACAGCGGGCGTGAGCGGTTGCGGCACATCCGGAGTGCTTGGTGAGACCCCTGATTGCATGAGCGAGAAAGGTCACGCCGCGCTCATCGACGCCCTGAAAGGCAAGATAGAAAGCGGGGCGGCTGATGTTGGGGGGAAGGACGATAGCGGCATTCCCCGACTTCCGAAATCAAAGATACGTGCATTGCTCAAAGATGTGAAGTTCGCTCTTTTGGATATCCGCACGACCAAAGAGGATCCAAATAGTACAAAGAGGTTCTGTACCGCCAACCTCAAAGTGACCTTTTCGGAGGAAGCTGTGGAAGATGCGACAAAGGCGGCTGAAGCTGTTGGTGGAAATTCATGGACTGATGAAGCGGATAAGCTCGATTTCGAACGAGGTGCCAATTGGGTAAAGATGCCGATCGATTTCAATGTTCAGCCAACTGATGATGGGGAAAAGATTTATGCTGAAATAGAGGATGGGAACAGCATTTTTAAGTTTCTATCTGATCTGGCTGCCGCCTCTCTCCTCCGGCGGGCGATTGAGAACGCCAAGCATGAGCAGGACCGGCAGGAGGCTGAAGCCAAAGCGCAAGCGGACAAGGCCTTGGCGGATCAGCGCGCTGCATCGATCGCAGAGGCAAGGGCGGCGATGGATCTGTCGGTTCAGGCAATCAATGCAGCGTGGCAAGCGCTCGACCCGGATGTGCGAGCTGAACTGTTACCTCTTCAGCGGGCATGGGTTAAGCGAAAATCAGCAGATTGTAAGGTCGAATCGGCTTCCGTTTCTTTAGATTCTAGTGATCGTGAAGTTTCTAGGATGCAATGTGAGGTGCGTATGAACAATGATCGGAGAAATGAATTGCAACGTCTGAGTTACAACTACTGATTTGTTCTTCAGGTTAGCGCAGCAGCTCACTAACCAGCGAAGGCTTCTTGGCGATAATCGCGAGCAGCACTTGGGCAGGCCCGGTGGGGCGGCGACGGCCGTGTTCCCAGTTGAGCAACGTGCCCTTGGCGACGCCGATGCTGCGTGCGAACGCGCCTTGTGACAGGCCGGTGCTCGCCCGAATCGCCGCGACATCGACGACGGGCACCGCCACTTGATGGACGCGCGCGCCGGTCTCCTTGCCTTCGGCAAAGGCCAGGGCTTCGGTCAGCCCCTGCTTGATGCTCTCATAGCCGCTCATCGTCAGTCTCCATAGTGTGCGAGCAAGGCCTTGCTCAGCGCGATCAGTTCCGTCTGCTCGGACCTGCTCAGGTTGTCCTTCTCGTTCTTGGCGAACACGGTGACAAGGAAGAGCGGTACATGGGCGCCGCCGAACACGTGGATGGTCCGATAACCACCGCTTTTGCCGCCGCCCTCGCGGGCGATGCGGACCTTGCGCAGCCCGCCGCCCAGCGAGACGCCCGCCTCGGGTTGGCGGCGATATAGTCCACCAGCGCGGCGCATTCCTTGTCGGACATGATCGCCTTGGCCCGTCGCAGGAACTCGGGCAGTTCCACTACGGTCTGCAAGCGCGTCATGTGTGGAGCGTATATGTCAGAGGCGTATGCGTCAATGACGCATGTGGGCGTCATTGACGCCAGTGTCGCGCCCTACAACCCCGCCTTTACCAGCCAGTCATGGAAAATCCGCACCGGCCGGCTTTCCAGGTCGCGGGGGCGGCAGATGAACCAGTAGCTGTAGGGGCTTTCGACCTCGGTATCGAACAGGCGGGCGAGGCGGTCGTCGCCGGCGCGGACGAAGTGGTCGTCGTGCATGATGGCGATGCCGAGCCCT
>DASVMK010000102.1:0-3669 GCA_036384395.1 Novosphingobium sp. | reverse complement strand
GCGACTGCGCGGCACGGCGGCGGCGGCTTTCGTGCTCGGCTCGACGATGATCGGGCTGGGCCTGGGGCCTTATGCGGCGGGCAAGCTGTCGGTGTTGCTGGGCGACCTCGGCCTGGGCCTGCTGGCGATCCTGGCCGTCGCACCGTTGGTGATCGCCTTGTTCTGGCTGGCTTACGACGATCTGCGCGAGAAGGCCGTGTAGAGCAGGTCGCGCGATATCTGAAACGTGCAACCTGCTCCAAGTTTTCGTCGTCGCATCGGCTATTTGCCGAAAACCGGTTCCCCCTTTTCCGCGCTCTAACGGCGCCTCATCACCCCGCAAGCGATGCGGGCGCCGCTGTTGCCGCTGGGGTCGGTGCGATTGTCGTCCGCTGCGGCGTGGACGACCAGCGCGGTGCCGTCGGTGTCGAACAACGCTTCGGTCAGCGCCGGTCGGGTGCCGGCGAGCGAAATGCTGAGAACGGCGGTGCCGTCGGCCGCGACGTCGAGGTTCGGCAGGTCGCCCAGATGCGCCCCGGCGGGGTTCTCCAGCCCATGCTGGTGGCCTTGAGGATTAAGATGCCCACCAGCGCTGGTGAAGCCCGGCGCCTCGCACTTGCCGACCGCGTGGAGGTGAATGCCGTGCGGACCCGGCGGCAACCCGCGGGCCGACACCCTGAGCCGCAGGCTCGAGCCATCCTCGACGATCGTCGCCGACCCGGCGCCGGCGCCGCTGGCGGTGAGGAGGGTTGCCGTCGCGATCGGCTCGGCCGGTGTGGTGGGACGGCGCGTGGCCGCTTCGCCAAGCCCCGGGACGATGAGCGCGATCGCGCCTGAAACCGAAAGGATAAGCCTGTCATTCATGATCGTCTCCGCGTTCGATTGCGCTTTGGACCTAAAGCAGCGCGCGGACAAATGGGCGCCGGTTTCCCGCAAATGGCGATGTGACAACAAAATTAGCCGCGCGGACGTGCAAACGAAAGAGGGGCCGGATTGCTCCGGCCCCTCCAACGTTTTCGCTGTCGCGAAGCTTACATGCCCGAACCCGGACCGTAAGTGATCTCGACGCGACGGTTCTGCAGCTCGCGGACGCCGTCGGCAGTCGGGACGCGCGGGTTGCTTTCGCCGAAGCCCTGGCTCGTGATCGCGCCGTCCGCGATGCCGCGGGCGGTGAGGTACGAGCGGACCGAAGCGTTACGACGCTCGGACAGGCCGACGTTGTAACGGGCGCTGCCCGAACGGTCGGCATAGCCGGCCAGCATGATCGGCACGCTGGAGCAGTTCGCGTAAGCGCTGATCGCGCTGTCGAGGATGGTCGCGGCCTCGGGCGTGATGTCCGACTTATCCCAGTCGAAGAACACGATGTACGGACCCTTGTTGCAGACCGCAGCCGGCGGCGGCGGCGGGGGCGGCGGGGGCGGCGGCGGCGGGGGCGGCGGCGGGGGCGGCGGAGGAGCAGCCGGCTCGCCGAAGTTGTAGGTGAACGTGCCCATCAGCGAGTGCGACCGCCAGCGGGTGCGCAGATCGTCGCCCGCGTTGGTGACCATGTCGACCTTGCTGGCGTTGAAGAAGCGGTACTTCAGGCCGACGTCGATGTTGTCGGTCAGCGGCGCGCGAACGCCGGCGATCGCCTGCCAGGCAAAACCGGTGTCGGAGTCGTCGAGAAGGTTGACGGCCGGACCGACCGCCGGGGCGACCGAGGTTTCGGCGCTCACGCGCGCGACGCCGACGCCGCCGCCGATGTAGCCCTGCAGGCCATCGTCCGGACCGAAGTCGGCCAGGGCATTGACCATGAAGCTCAGCGCGCTGGTGTCACCGGCGACCGCATCGCCGCGGTAGGTCACCGCACCATCGGTCAGGCGCTTCGGATCGGCTTCGCGGAAGCTGGCTTCGACTTCCAGGCGGAACTGGCCGAAGTCGTAACCGACGATGCCGCCGAAATCGTAGCCGTAGTCGGAATCGAGCGTAGCGGCGTTGTTCACGCCATCAATGTCGAGATCGAAGTCTTCGACGATCATCGCGCCGCCGTCGACTTCGACGTACCACGAGTTGTCGCGGGCCAGGGCCGGCGTCGCAAGGGCCGTCGAGGCCATCGCCGCACCGAGTAAGAGTTTACGCATCATGATTTCCCCTTCTTGGAAATTGGAGGCACGATTTGGTTTGTGCATGCCGCTAACGCACACGGATGAAGTTTGTGCGTGTCTAACGCTTAAGATTTTCGCGCGCAACAACCGAAGGTTGGAAACTGTTGCAAAAATGCCGCATTTTCGGGTGTTTGTTCGACGGAAGTGCAAGCGGGCGGGCATCGCGACAGCTCAGCTTTCCGGGAAGATTCCAGCTTCGCGCAGGCACTCGATCAGCGCGACGATCGCGGTGCGGGCCTCGGCATCGACGGTGGCCCCACCGCTGGGCGCGACCGGCGCTTCCGGGGCGAGCCAGCCGGAACGATAGCGGCGCTCTTGGCCGCTGTCGCGATCGAGCAGGCGCATGCCGTCGCGGGGGCTGACGTAAAGCCAGTTGCCCTGCTGGCGGCAGGCGATCTGGCCTGCTTCGTCCGCCCAGGCGCCGGTGGGTGCGCCGCCGACCAGCCAGCATTCGCCATCGATGGGATCGGCGGGAGGCGTGTTGGCTTCTCCTTCGATCACACCGTGCAGCAGCGCATCGATCAGGGCGTGAGCCTCGTTGACGAACATTTCCTTCTGCGCCTGGCCGGCGAAGAGGAACGGCAGGCCGAGGCGCGGGCTGATGCTGTCGAAGATCAGGGGGTCGGTCATGGCTGAGGGTTCCGTCAGGACAGAGTGAGGAGGGAAAGCGGTTCGGACAGGGCGTGGCTGCCGCGCTGGCGCACCTGGAACGAGCCGCCGGGCAGCGCGGCGGCCAGGTCGGCAAGCGTGGCCGGCGCGACCGCCAGCGTGGGCGCGTCCAGTTCCCAGACCGCGAGCGGCGCGGCGATCGGGCCGTAGCTGAGCTGATAGGCTTCGGTTTGCTCCTGCAGCGGCACATCGACGCCGTCGTTCCAGGCCCAGGCGCCGCGCGCGCGGCGCGTCCAGGCCAGTTGGAGCGTACCATCGGGCGCGGCGCCGGTGCGTGGGTGGACGGGCGCGGGGGGGCGCAGCGTCCAGCCGCGGCAGGCGACGGGGGTGGTCACCGGCTCGTCGTCGCCCAGGCCGATCGCGGCGATCAGCGCATCCGGCGAGGCGCCGACGGTCGCGGCATCGAGCGCCACCAGCGCATCGTCGAGCAGGACAAAGGGCTCGCCGGCGAGGTGGCCGGCGATCGCGCCTTCGCTGCCGCCGCGGCCGCGCAGCAGGTTGCTTAGCCGCCAGCGCCGCGCGCCGAGGGGAACGGCGGCGGCGAACTGGATCATCTCGCCCCCCAACAAGGCGCGGTTCGCGCCCATTGCCAGCTGGCGCGCGGTCGCGGTCGGCAGCTCCATGTCGGCGCCGACCAGCTCGACGGTCACCGACGCCGCGCGGTCGAACAGCAGCGCGCTGCCGGAGGGCAGGGCATCGACGGCGACGCCCATCACGCTGCGCGCGCGGCCCGAGGGGCCGAGCGGCACCAGCGCGCCGTCGCCCTGGTCGACGAACAGCGCCGCGCCGCCCCAGCGCGAGCCCGGCGAGGCGACGGCGGCGTAGAGCGCGGGCGTGTCGCCGCTGCCGGCGCCATCCCACGGCAGTTCGAAGGCGG
>DASVMK010000101.1:0-16909 GCA_036384395.1 Novosphingobium sp. | reverse complement strand
GACCGAACCCTTCGACTATTCGGGCACCTATTATAATCTGAAGTCGGTGGTCGGCTCGCCTTCGACGATCCAGCGCCCCCGGCCTTATACGATGAGCGCGGCCGCTTCGCCCGCAGGCCGGCGCTTCGCCGGTCGCACCAGCGACATGATGTTCACCGGGATCAAGAACAAGGATGCGGTGCCTGGCCAGATCGCGGAGTTTCGCGCCAGCGCGGCGGAGTTCGATCGCAAGGTCGGCGTGTTCACGGCCTGCCATGTCGTCTGCCGCGAAACCGATGCCGAGGCCGCTGAGTACTATCGCTACTTCGCCGAGGAGATGGCCGATCACGAGGCGGTCGATACTCAGATGAAGGGGAAGATGGCGCATTACAGTCCGTTGGATCCCGACGCGGAGAAGGTCAGCCGCCGCCGGTATGCGGGCGGTGCCGGGACCTCGCCGTTGATCGGTTCGCCCGAAACGATCGTTCGCGAAATGCAGGAAATCCATGCGCTCGGCTTCGACGGAACCACCTTGTCGTTCGTCAACTATGACGACGAGCTGCCCTTCTTCGTCGAGCGCGTCCTTCCGCTGATGGAGCAGGCCGGGCTGCGCGAAAGCGCCTGAAGTTTGGGAGGCCGGACCATCGACAAGCCTGCAACGTCTTGCATTCGCGACAGGACCGTCCTCGTCACCGGCGGCTTTGGTGGGATCGGGACCGCGCTGGTCGCTGCTTGTCTCGAGGCCGGCGCCGCCACGGTCGTCGCGGCGGGACGCCATCCGGGGCCGGCGGAGGGCCGCTGCGTGCCGCTCGCCCTCGACGTCGCCGACGAGCGCAGCGTCGAAGCCGTTGCGGAACGGTGGGCTGGCGAAGTCGACATCGTGGTGAACAATGCCGGGATCAATCGCTCGCTCGATCTTCTGGGCAGGGGCGCCGGCCAGGCCTTTTTCGAAGAATGGAGCGTCAATGCGCTCGGTCTCATGAACATGGTCCGTTCCTTCGCGCCGCCGATGGCGGCGCGCGAAGGGAGCGCGATGGTCAATGTCCTATCGGTGCTGAGCAGGCGCGCAGTGCCGATGCTCGCGTCCTACTGCGCCAGCAAGGCGGCGGCGCTATCGATCACCGAAAGCGCCCGGCAATCCTTTCCGTCCTTGCGGATCGTCAATCTGTTTCCGACAGTCGTCGATACGCCGATGAGCGCCAAGATCGCGGGCAAGAAGCTGCGCCCCGAAGATGTCGCCGCCGCCGTACTTCATGGCCTGTCGACCGGCCAAACCGATGTTCACTTCGATTGAGCGATGGCATGCCGGGGCGATAGGCCGCCGAATCCTGCCTTCATCTGAGGAAGCGGTGCACGGATTCCGCGAGCTTTCGCGATTCCGCCAGGGCGGCGGAAACGTTGCGGCTGCGCAGGTGCCCGACCAGGGTGCGCCGCCCGATTTCCGCATCTTCCAGCGGCTTTCCCGATGCCCTGCCGATGAAATCCAACACAACCTCGGTCAGCGAACCGAGCAGCGTCATGATCAGCTGATTCCGGGTTGCGTTCCCAAGCAGCGCGTAGAATTGCCGCGTTGCCTCCATGCGCAAGGAAAGCGAGGTCGCGCCTTCGGTCGTTTCGACGTTCTGCTCCAGCGCCTGCAAGTCGTCCTCGGTTGCGCGGTCACAGACCAGGGGGATCACCAGATCGAACAGCAAGACTCGAGTTTCGATCAACTCATTCAGGCTGACGCGGCCGAGTTGAACGAGGTCTCGCATGGTGGTGGAGACGCCCTCAGTATCGAGCTCGCGCACGAATGCTCCGCCTTTCATGCCCTTGCGCAGTTCGACGATTCCGGAATTCTCCAGGGCGCGCAGGGCTTCGCGAACCGCGGGCCGGCCGACTCCGAGCTGTTGGGCGAGCTCCCGCTCTGACGGCAACTTGTCTCCGGGCCGAAGGGCCTCCTCGATGATCCTGCTGCGGACCTGGGTCGCGACTTCCTCGAATACCCGCCGTTTCTTGATCGGGCGGTATAGAGAAACTATCGGGTCTGCCATTCGTCTCGCCTAGCCAATGTTCATACCAATGGCGTTACTGATCGCTTGACCAAGGCGCAAGCGGGCGAAGCGGAGTCGCGGGATCAGAGCTGCCGCGGCGTTGCACTGCTTGACTCGCGCCAGGTAAATGGCACAATGGTCTTACCATAAGACGGGTTTGGAGCAGGGTCGGTTAGCTGGAGCGAAACCGACTGCCTGACGTGGCGGCCATCCGGGAGGCTCGAGGTGAAGCTGGTGAGCTACGAGCAAGGCGGTGTGCAAGGTTTCGGCTGCATGGCTGGGGCCGGCATTGTCGCCCTCGACAAGCGCCTCGGCGTGGGCAGTCTCCGGGCCATGTTGACGGCTGGGCTGATGGGCGAGGCCCGAAGATTGTCGCATGCTGGTCCGGATTTCGCCCTGGACGCGGTGAGGCTGCTTCCGCCGGTGCCCGATCCGGCCAAAATGCTCGGCGTCGGCCTCAACTACCGCGAGCATATCGACGAGACGGACTACAAGCCGGTGCCCTATCCGACGCTGTTCGTACGCTTCGCCGACACGGTCGTGGGAAGCGGCTCGGCCATCGTCAGGCCGATCAACTCCCAAGCGCTCGATTTCGAAGGGGAGCTCGCGGTGGTGATCGGCAAGGGCGGGCGGCACATTCCGCCCGAGTGCGCCGCGGACCACATCGCCGGCTTCGCCTGCTTCAACGATGCCTCGATCCGCGATTGGCAGTTCCACACGACTCAGGTCATTCCGGGCAAGAACTTCCCGGCGGTGGGCGGGTTCGGGCCGGCGCTCGTCACGCTCGACGAACTGCCTGCCCGCGAGGAGATGAGCCTGACCACGCGCTTGAACGGCGCGGTGATGCAGCATGCGTCGCTGAGCGAGATGATCTTCAGCGTCGAGAACATCATCGCCTATTGCTCAAGCTTCACGCCGCTGTCGCCCGGCGACGTGATCGCCACAGGTTCGCCCGCAGGCATCGGCAACCGCCGCAATCCCAAGGTTTTCATGAAGCCCGGGGACATCGTCGAGGTGGAGATCACCGGGCTCGGTATCCTGGTCAACCCGATCGAGGCCGAGGCGGCGTGACGAGCCCCATCGAACACAGGAGGCGGTAATGGAACTTTTGGCCGAGCCGGTGCGACACGCCCACGCCGAGACGCTCTACCAGGCTATGCGCGGTGCCGCGGCCGTGGACCAGCTCAGCGCCACCGCGGCGGTCACCCTGGAGGACGCCTATGCCATCCAATCGCGCGGGATGCGGCTGCGGGAGGCGGCGGGCGAGCGGATCGTCGGCATGAAGCTGGGTTTTACCAGCCAGGCCAAGATGGCGCAGATGGGCATATCCGAGATGATCTTCGGCCAGCTGACCGACGCGATGCGCGTGGAGGCGGGCGGGAGCCTGCGGCGATCGCTCTTCATCCACCCGCGCGCCGAGCCGGAGATCGCCTTCGTCCTGGGCGAGCCGATCCGCGGCGAGATCACCCGCGAGCAGGCGCGGCGCGCGGTCGCCGCGGTGTGCCCGGCCATCGAGATCATCGACAGCCGCTACCGGAACTTCAGGTTCTCTCTGGCCGACGTCGTGGCCGACAACAGTTCGTCGTCGGCTTTCGTGCTCGGCGAACCGGGGCCCGCCGATCTCGACATCGGCGATCTGCAGATGGCGATCTCGATCGACGGCGAGGTTCAGCGCACCGGGTCGACCGCTGCCATCCTCGGCGATCCCTGGCGCTCGGTCATCGCCGCGGCACGGTTCGCGGAGAAGTACGGCGTCGCGCTGCGGGCGGGGGACATCCTCTTTGCCGGGGCAGCAACCGAGGCGGTCGCGTTCGAGGCCGGCAATGAAGTGCGGGTGGAAGCGGCCGGTTTTGCGCCGGTATCGTTCACCGTGGCGTGAGCGGGGATGGACCGGCATATCGTCATCATCGGCGCGGGCGAGGCCGGGGGGCGGGCTGCCTTCAGGCTCCGCGAACAAGGTTATCCGGGGCGGCTGACCCTTCTCGGCGATGAGGGGCATCTCCCGTTCGAGCGACCTGTGCTGTCCAAGGGTTATCTGACGACCGCCGAGCCGCTCCTGCCCGCCTGTCTGCCGGCCTCCTGGTATGAGCAAAACGGCATCGACATCATCGACGCACGGGTCGACGCGATCGATCCATCAGGCCCGACGGTACGGCTGCAGGACGGGACATCGCTGGCCTATTCGCAGCTGCTGATCTGCACCGGCTCCAGTGCACGGCGGCTGGCGATCCCCGGTGAGGATCTCGACGGCGTTACCTACCTGCGCCACGCGCGCGAGGCGGTCGCCCTGAAACGGCGGCTGGCCTTGGCCGAGCATGTCCTCGTCGTCGGCGGAGGGTTCATCGGCCTGGAGGTCGCCGCCAGCGCCCGCGCGCTCGGCCTTGCCGTCACGGTCGTCGAAGCCGCGCCTCGGCTGATGGCACGTGCAGTCCCCCCGGCCGTTTCCGAAACCTTCGCCGCGATCCACGTCGATCAGGGTGTGTCGCTACGTTTCGGGGTACATCCGGTCGAGTTTCGCGGCGAGGGACGTTTGGCTGAAGCCGTCCTGAGCGATGGATCGTCGATCGCGGCGCAGGTCGCGGTCGTGGGGGTCGGGGTCGTCCCCCGGGTCGAGCTCGCCGCGAAGGCCGGGCTGGCGCTGGCCGACGGCATCGTCGTCGATGAAGTCGGACGCACCTCGGCGCCGGCGATCTTCGCGGCTGGCGACGCGGTAACGCAGTTCAACCGCTTCGTCGGCCGCCGGGTCAGGCTGGAAACCTGGCAGAACGCCCGCGACCAAGCGGAGATCGCAGCGGACGCGATGCTGGGGCTGTCTCCGCGGGAAGCGCGGGCGCCCTGGATGTGGACCGACCAGTACGAGCATAACCTGCAGATCCTTGGTCTGCCCGATTGTTCCGCCCCCTTCATCATCCGCGGCGACCTGATGGCGCGCTCCTATTCGATGTTCCAAGTCGAGAAGGGCCGCCTGAGCAGCGCGATCTGCGTCGATCGCGGCGCCGATATGGCCGCGGCCAAGAAGCTCGTCGCTACGGGAATCTCAGTCGAGCCGAGCTGCCTCGCCGATGAGGGTGCGAAGCTGAGGGCCTTGGCCAAAGGACAGGAGATGGCGAATGATCAATGAGGGCGATCGGTTGCCGCCTGCCACGTTCTTCACGATGTCCGCAGAGGGCCCGCGCCCCGTCACGAGCGATGAATTCTTCGCTCGCCGCACGGTCGTGCTGTTCTCTGCGCCGGGTGCCTTCACGCCCGCCGGCTCGTTGAAGCAGCTCCCCGATTTCCTGGCCCACGCCGAAACCTTGAAGGCCAAGGGCGCCGACGAGATCGCCTGCACCGCGGTGAACGACGTTTTCGTCATGGACGCCTGGTTTCGCCAGGCCGGGGCTGACGGCAGGATCGCGCCGCTCGCCGATGCGCAAGGCGAATTCGTCAAGGCGCTGGGCCTTCAGCAGATCGTCGAACCCTATGGGATGGGTGAGCGCGGCAGGCGCTTCGCGATGATCGCGGTGGGCGGCGTGGTAAGGCACCTGCGGGTCGAACCAGGACTCAAGGATTTCGAGGTTTCGCGCGCCGAGAATATCCTGGCCCTGCTGTGAAGCGTGGGCCGGGCTCGGAGGAATGAGATACTGATGGGAGGAAGATCATGACGATGAACTTGGCAATGGTCCTGCGGTTTGCCGGCTTGGCCGCACTGGCGGCAGGGCCGTCGGTGTCCGGTTCCGCGCTGGCGCAGGTCGCAGTGCGCGAGCAAGTGCGTAGCCTCCTGCCATTCGAAGCCTCAGCCGGTCGGGACACCGCCATCGACGAGATCACCATTCCGCCCGGCGGCCGGATGCCCTTGCAAGGCTATCTCGAAGAGCGGATGTACTACACGCTGGACGGGCGGGGGATCTTGAGCGTCTACGATACGTTTCCCACCGGTGACACTTATGTCATTCGTCCCGATCTCTCGCTGTTCACCACGCCGGGCCTCAAGCACGAGTTGTTCAACACCGGGCCGACGCCGCTGCGGATGGTGGTGTTCAGGGTCAAGGGCGGCGTCGCGCCCCAAGGCGTCCCCGACGGTGTCACGTATTGGCCGCCGGTCTCGAAGCCGGGAGTCACGGTCAATGCGCCGGCGGTGGGCAGCGGGTTCTGGATCACCTACGTTTACGACGAGCATTCCAATCCGTCGGTGACCGAGGGCCAGCGCCTGCAAGTCCGCGGCCTGCGCATGCGCCGGGCGCAGAAGTTCAACGTGGCCGAATTGCTCGTGCTGGGGGAGAATGGCGAGACCCGGCTCAATCTGTCGAGCGGTAACGGTGCGAAATACGTCATTTCGGGGGAAGGCCATTTCGTTCAGGACGGAAAGAAGATCCCGTTCCACGCTGGTTCGGTGTTCAGCACCGGGCCGGGAACGATCGGTAATACGGTCAATACCGGCAAATACCCGGCGGTTTACATCTCGATCGGCACCGCGCCCGACCAATGATGCTCGTGCCGATTAATGCGACGAAGCTACAAGAGGCCCCATGGCGAGAAACCCATCCATCCTCGGTAAGGCGCACCTGGCCTGTTGGGCCCTGACGCTCGTCATGACCGGCTGGCCCACCATGTCGCTGGAGGCGCGCGACATGCTCAAGCTCGACCACGTCGGGATATGCTCGTCCGATTTCGATGCGCTGCACCGCGCCTTCTCCGCCGCCGGTCTGGCGGCCGACCCCGACGGACTGCATGTAAGCCGGACCGGCCGCCAGGCGCATATCGGCTTCGACGATCGCACCTATATCGAGCTTGCCGGCCCTGGAACCGGCGGCAGTGCGCAGGGATCGCCGTGGAGCGCGCTCATCTCGGGCGATGCGGGACCCTGCTACTGGTTCGTCCACACCGCCGACATCGGCCGCGAGGTCACGCGCCTGAACGATGTGGGGATCGCCGTTACCCAGCCGCGTGAGGGCGGCCGGACCACGCGCGACGGGCACCCCGTCCGATGGGCGTCATCGGTCCCCGGCAGCGCCGTTCCCGGTACCGTTTTGCCCTTGATCATCGAAGACCGCACGCCGCGCGACCTTCGCATCGCGCCTTCGAACGCTCTCGCGGCGTCGTCCCTGGGGGGTGTCGGTCGGGTGGTGCTCGCGGTCGGCGATCTGGATGCTTCGGTCGCCATGTTCCGACGGGCCTATAACCTCGCCGCGCCGCGCCGGGCGACCCACCGGGAGTTCGGGAGGCTCGCCTATTTCCCAGGTTCACCGATCATTCTGGCGAACTCGACTTCCGGCTGGGTCGGCGAGCGGGTTCGCAAACATGGCGATGGGCCCGTCGCATACCTGCTCACGGCGCGCGATTTCGGCGCTGCCCGAAAGCGCTTCGCGCTGTCTCGCCCGCAGACGCTAGCTTCGCATCGGGTAGCTTGGTTCGACCCGCAGGCGCTTCACGGCGTGCGGCTGGGTGTGATCGGCGGTGACCGCTGACTAACGGCAGAGTTCCCCGATCGCACTGCGCATAAACTGGCGCGTGCGCTCGTCGCGAGGCTCGCGGAAGAGCGCCGCCGGGGTACCGATTTCGACGATGATGCCGTGATCGACGAAGGCGACCCGGTCGGCCACCGAGGCGGCGAAATTCATCTCGTGGGTTACGCAGATCATCGTCATGCCCTCGCCGGCAAGGCCGCGCATGACGGTCAGCACTTCCTCCTTCAGCGCCGGATCCAACGCCGAGGTCGCCTCGTCGAACAGCATGACGTCGGGATGCATCGCCAGGGCGCGGGCAATGGCCACGCGCTGCTGCTGCCCGCCGGACAGATTGGACGGCCGCTCGCTCGCCTTGTGCGACAGTCCGACCTTCTCGAGCAGCTCGCGCGCTTCGGCTTCGGCGGCATCGCGAGATAGGCCGCGCACCAGCATCGGTGCTTCGATGACGTTGGCGATCACCGAGTGCCACGGCCATAGGTTGAACTGTTGGAAAACCATGCCTATCCGCGCACGTACGCGGTTTTTCATTCTTTCGGCCGCGCGGCCCTCGTCATGCCCGAGCTGATCGATGCGTTCGCCGTGGAAATGGATCTCGCCGCCCTCGGCGGTCTCGAGCAGGTTGAGGCAGCGTAGCAGCGTGCTCTTGCCCGATCCGGAAGGGCCGATGATGCAGACCACCTCGCCCGTCTGCACCTCGAGATCGATGCCCTTGAGGATTTCTGCCTCGCCGAAGCGCTTGGTCAGCCCGCGAACGGACAGGATGGGAACTGTGCTCATCAATCTATCCGCAACCGGCTTTCAAGGCGCCGAACGATCCAGGTCAGGACGACGACGATGACGATATATTCGAGCGCGAGGAAGGTGTAGATTTCCAGGGGGCGATAGGTCTGGACCTGGAGTTCCGAGGCGCGCCGCGTCAGCTCCTGCAGCCCGATGGCCGAGGCCAGCGCGGAGTCCTTGATCGTCTGGATGAATTGGCTGCCGATCGGCGGGATCATTCGCCGCAGCGCTTGGGGCAAGATGATCCGCCGCATCGTCTGCGCTCGGGATAGGCCGAGGGAACGGGCGGCCTCGATCTGGCCCTTGGGTACCGATTCGATGCCGGTGCGGATGATCTCCGACAGGAAGGCTCCGCTGCTCAGGGCCAATGTCAGGGCCGCAGCGGTCAGGGGCGAGAGGTGCGTGATATAATAGAGCCCGGGAATCGAATGCGCCCAGCGGGGGAGCGATTCACCCAGGATCGGAACCGTATAATATACCCAGAGCAGCAGGACGAAGGTTGGCACCGCGCGCAGGAGCCCGACATAACCATGGACGAGGCCGAGAAGCACCTCGTCTTGCGAACGCGCGAGCAGGGCCATTATCACCCCGATCATCAAGCCGAAGATCAGCGCCGTCGCCGCCAGTTGCAGCGTGGTGCCGAAGCCCGCAACCAGATAGAAGAAATGGACCTGGCCTTCTTCGGTAAGTGGAAGCACGACGTCCCAGGCCCAGTCGTAACCACCGCCCCCGCAGCCTGAGAGCAGTGGACCCACAGCGGCGAGCAAGAGCCAGGGGCGGGCACGGGGGGCGAGCGGCGGGTTCATAAAGCACCGACCGGGGATGATCTGATATCGCCCGCGGTCGGCGCCTTGCCCGACGGCGCGGCCGGCTTGCCGTCGCCGGCCGGCAGGTTCTTCCACTTGGCGTTGAGTTCCTCGAAGAACCTCGATTCTGTGCGCGTCTTGACCCAGGCGTTCAACCAGTTGAGCAGGACCTGGTCGCCTTGCTGCAACATGATGCCGTTGTGCATCAGGCCGACGGGATCCTGGTCGTTGAGCACCATGAGGGTCGGATATTTCTCTGCCGCCCGGCTATAGGTCAGGATATCGTTGATGCCCGCATCTGCCCGGCGGGTGAGGACTTCCTGATAAGATCGCGCGGTCGGGGCCTCGACGGCGATGATGCGGGCCTTTTTGTACAGGCCGCGCACGATCGATTCCGAGGAGGTTCCCAGCTCGACCGCGATCGTGACCTCCGGGCGGTCGAGGTCTTGCCAATTGCGAAACTTGGCGGTGTCCTCCTTGCGGATGAGCGGAACAAGTCGGACCGCGACATAGGAATCCGAAAAACCGACCGACTTCATCCGTTCCATCGTCACGGTAATGCCACTGAGGGCGATGTCGTACTTGCCCGCCAGCATCCCGGAAACCAGCCCCTGCCAACTCGTCTGCACGAATTCCAGCCGGACGCCGAGGTCCTTCGCCAGTTGGCGGGCAACGTCGATGTCGTAGCCCTGGTAGCTGTTGGTCTTCGCGTCGCGCAGCGAGAACGGGTAGAAATCGCCCGTGGTCCCGACGCGCAGCACGCCGCGCTGGACAATGTCGCGGAAGTGGTCCTCCGACCGGCTGCTGCCCCCTCCTCCGCCGGCGCAGGTCGCGATCAGCGCGACTAATGCCAGGGCGAGAGCGAGCATCGCGATGCTTCGCCCGCTGCGGATGGGGTTTTGCGGAGGCGTCATCGAACTACCTTTCGCCACGCGCCGTGGCCGTGCGCAGCAACTGGGGCACCAGGTCCGCCATCCGGTCGAGTGCTTCCTCGGTGGTGACCGCTCCGGGCGACCAGCGCACGCGGACGCCGCGGCGGTCGCAGGACAGGCCTTCGCTCGAAAGGCCGATTTGCAGCGCTTCGGCTTCCGCTTCGCTGGGCATGGCCACCATCACGCTGCCGCCGCGCTCTTCCTCGCGGCGCGGAGTGGCCACGCACAGGCCGTTGGCGTCGGCGATTTCGAAAAGCCGCGCGCTAAGCCTCCGGTTGTGCGCCAGCACCTGGTTCTTGGGCCGGCTGGTCAGCCACTCAAGGCCCGGAAGACTGGCCGTGTAGGGGAGCATCGAAGGGGTGCCGTTGCCGAACCGGCGCGCATCGGCGGCGAAGGTGAACCGTTCCAAATCCCAGTTCAGCGGAGGTGGCTGGCTGAACCAGCCGCGGTTGGGCGGCGCCAGCTCCGGAAGGAGATTGTCGGAAACATGGGCGAAGCAGGCGCCCGGCATGCCGCACAGCCATTTGAGAGCGGTGCTTGCGGCAAAATCGACCTGGGTGGCATCGAAGGGGAGTAGCCCTACCCCTTGGGTAACGTCCACCGCGATCAGGGAGCCCATCCTGCGGCCGTGGGCGACCAGGCGCGACATGTCGGCCAGCTTCGACGACGTGGAGGTGACCCAGGTAATGATCGCCAGCGCTACGTCGTCGGTCCATGCCTCGACGAAGGCATCGTCGCTCACGTAGTGCTCGCCCGGGAGAATCGGCACTGTCTCGAGTTCGAAACCGAGCCGCGGCGCCATGCCGGTGGCGAGGAAGTGCAGCGAGGGGAAGCAGTCGCCCGCGATCAGGACCTTGCGCCCTCGCAGGCGCTCCGGAGGAAGCGCCAGGAGGAAGGCCGCGAACGCCTGGGTGACGTTCTCGGCAGTGAACACGGTCTCGAGGCCGACCCCGATCAGCTCGCCGAACAATTGCATCGCCCGGACACGCTGCGCGCCGGCCGAGCCCCAGCGACGATCGCCTGTGTCGAACCAATCGAGGGCCGCCTGGCGCAGCACGCCGGCTACGATCTCCGCCTGGCCGGGAAACCTGCCCACGCTGTGATACATCAGCCAGCCGGAGAAATCAGGCTGGTGGCGGGGGTCTTCCATCGTGCGTCTCCTCCCGCCTGGCATCATCGCCCTGCGATATCCAGGGCGATATCGACGATCATGTCTTCCTGGCCGCCCACCATCTTGCGCCGGCCCACTTCCGTCAGGATCGCGCGCGTATCCACCCCGTAATCGGCGGCCGCTTTCTCGGCGTGGCGCAGGAAGCTTGAATAGACGCCCGCGTAGCCGAGGGTTAGGGTTTCTCGGTCGACCCGCACCGGCCTGTCCTGCAGGGGGCGGACGAGTTCCTCGGCGGCATCCATCAAGGCGTAGAGGTCGCACCCGTGATTCCAGCCGTAACGGTCCGCCGCGGCAATGAAGACCTCGAGCGGCGCGTTGCCAGCGCCTGCCCCCATGCCGGCCAGGCTGGCATCGATTCGGACCGCTCCAGCCTGCACCGCGACGATTGAATTGGCCACCCCGAGCGATAGGTTGTGGTGGGCGTGGACCCCGCGCTGGGTTTCGGGCTTCAGCACGCGGTCGTAGGCCTGCAGGCGCGCGGTGTATTGCTCCATGTTCATCGCGCCGCCGCTGTCGGTCACGTAGACGCAATGGGCGCCGTAGTCCTCCATGAGCTTGGCCTGCCGGGCGAGCGGCTCCGGCTCCGCCATGTGGCTCATCATGAGAAAGCCCGAGACGTCCATTCCCAGCCCGCGGGCGGCCTCGATGTGCTGCTGCGAGATGTCGGCCTCGGTGCAGTGGGTGGCGATCCGCACCGAGCGGACGCCCAGATCGTAAGCGCGCCGAAGATCATGGACGGTGCCGATGCCGGGAAGGAGCAAGGTGGTGAGCACGGCGTGGTCGAGCACTTCGGCCACGGCAGCGATCCAATCCCAATCGGTGTGGGCCCCGAAACCGTAGTTGAACGAGGACCCTTGCAGCCCGTCGCCATGCGCAACCTCGATCGCGTCCACCTTGGCCCGGTCGAGCGCGCGGGCGATCGCCTGCACCTGTTCGATGCCGTACTGGTGGCGGATCGCGTGCATACCGTCGCGCAGGGTGACGTCCTGGACGTAGAGCTTGGTCGTGGCAGGGTCGAAGATCATGCGGCCTCCCCCTGCGCGGCCATGCGCTGCGCGATCTTCTCAGCGGTTCTGAGCGCCGCCGAAGTCATGATGTCGAGATTGCCCGCATAGGCGGGAAGGTAGTGCGCGGCGCCCTCGACCTCGAGGAACACCGTGACCTTGAGGCCGGTGAACGATCCGTCCATCTCGGGAATGTGCAAAGGCTGGTTGCCGCCGATCGCTTCGAACTGGACCGCTTGCTTGAGCCGATAGCCCGGCACGTAACCCTGAACCTCGGCGACCATGGCCTCGATCGAACGGCGGATCGCTTCGCGGTCGCCGTCGTCGCAGAGGCAATACACGGTGTCGCGCATGATAAGCGGCGGTTCGGCCGGGTTGAGCACGATGATAGCCTTACCGCGGGTAGCGCCGCCCACTTCGACGATCGCCCGGCTGGTGGTTTCGGTGAACTCGTCGATGTTGGCCCGGGTTCCGGGACCCGCGCTCTTGCTGGCGATCGAGGCGACGATCTCGCCGTAATGCACCTTGGCGACCCGGTTGACGGCATGGACGATCGGAATCGTCGCCTGGCCGCCACAGGTCACGAGATTGACGTTCTTCGCACCGAGATGGGCATCGCCGTTGACCGGCGGGATCGTGTAAGGACCGACTGCCGCGGGGGTGAGATCGACCACCCGCTTGCCGTGGCCGAGCAGGACTTCGTTATGGCGCCGGTGCGCGGCGGCCGACGTCGCGTCGAAGACGATGTCGATTTCGTCGAAATGCGCCATGGCGACCAGTCCATCGACGCCCTCGGCAGTGATCGGGATGCCCAAGCGCGCGCCCCGCTGGAGTCCGTCGGAGGCCGGATCGATGCCGACGAAGGCAGCCATCTCGAGCACGGGCGATAGCCTGGTGATCTTGATCATCAGGTCGGTACCGATATTGCCTGAGCCGATGATCGCGACTTTGGTTTTCGTCACGCGATCAGCCCTTTTGAAAGCGGAACGAGCAATCGCCGATGCCGCCGATGAAGGCTCGCACCTCGTCCCCCGGCTTCAGCGCGGCCATCGGACCGAGCGCGCCGGTCAGCAAGACGTCGCCGGCCCTCAGCGGCTCACCGCGTTGCGCCAGAGTGCGAGCCAGCCAGGCGGCCGCGTCGAGCGGATTGCCGAGCGCCGCCGCGCCGACCCCCAGCGAGACCGTTTGCCCGTTGATCTGCATCACCATGCCGGCCGTCCAGATGTCGAGCCCGGGCAGCGGCCTGCCTTCGTCGGCCAGCACGAAGAACGCGGACGATCCGTTGTCGGCGACCGTGTCGGCGAAAGTGATCTTCCAATCTGCAATGCGCGAGTCGACGATCTCGATCGCCGCATGGACGCTCGCGACCGCGGCCGAGACCCCTTCGGGCGTGACGTCCGGATCGGGAAGGTCCGCCGACAGCACGAAAGCGATCTCGGCCTCGGCTTTAGGTTGCAGGGTCCGCGCCGGGTCGAGACTGCCTCCGTCAGCGATTCGCATGTCGGCGAACAGGGCGCCGAAATCGGGCTGGTCGACGCCGAGCTGGCTTTGCACCGCTGCCGCCGTCAGGCCGGCCTTGCGACCGACGATTCGCCGCCCCTGGGCTTGCCAGAACCGGATGTTGAGCGTTTGCACCGCATAGGCGCCCATCGCATCGAGCGGAGCCAGCCCATCGCGCAGCGGCGGCACGGCTCCCTCCGTATAGGCCCGGCGCAGACGCTCGGCGAGTTCTTCCGGGGTCGCCACTGTCAAGTTTCGCCTCCTCCACCAACCTGGCGAAGCTAGCTGCACATTCGGACTGGCGCCATCCGGCCAAAGGATGCAATCTCACATCATGAGAAATGGGACGCCGCAGATCGCTTCGCTGAAGCGTTCCCTGGCCTTTTTGGAAGGGGTGATAGCGGACGCCGGCGCAACGCCGATTTCCGCCCTGGCCCGCTCCCTCGGCACACCGCCGTCGACCGCGCACCGCCAGGTGGTTTCACTCGTCGCCGCGGGATATCTGGCGCCGGCGGCCGGCGGCCGGTACGTGGCCGGACCGCGGTTGCTGGGCATGCTGCACCTTCTCGACGAGAAGCAGATCATCGCCAATATCGCGGCGCCCATCCTGCACCGACTGGCCGTGCAGACCCGCGCCATTGTCCAACTGGGCACCCTCGAAAACGACATGGTAACCTATCGGATCAAGACTGGCCGCGGCTCGGGCGACCTCTTCACGAAAGTCGGCATGCAGCTCGAGGCCTATTGTTCCGGTATCGGCAAGGTCCTGCTCGCAGGATTGCCGCGGGGCGACCGCGACCGCTATCTGGCGGAAGGCCCGTTTGTCCCTTTGACCCCGCGAACCATAACCGACCCGGCCCAGCTGGATCGAGAATTGTCGCGGGTCCGCGACGCCGGCTATGCGGTCGACAACGAGGAGATCGTCGAGGGATTGCGCTGCATCGCGGTGCCTGTCCGCAGGCCCGACGCCACCGTCCCGGCGGCTATCTCGATCTCGCGAGCCGGGGCCGCGCCCTCCGCGATGAGCGAGGGAGATATGATTGAACTGCTGCGCAGGGCGGCGGCCGAGATCACGGAGACCGCGTTCAATGGCAGAGCTGCCGTGGCCTTCGTCTCGTGATCGCCTTCGGTGCTGCGGACTACGGCTCCGCAGCCGCTTGGCCGACTATCCACGTGCGAAAGGCGCGAAATTCAGAAGATCGCAGTCTTTCAGCGGGATAGACCAGCGCGTAATCGCGCTCCTCGGCCAAGGGCGCTTCGATCGGCGTGACCAGGCTGCCGTTCGCCAGTTCGGGGCGGATGAGGAAGGATGGCAACAGCGCCGCTCCGGCTCCCGCAGCCACGGCTTGAGCCAGGGTCAGGAAATGGCTGACCTTCTGCAGCGGCCGCGTCGGGGCAAAGGCGATCCCGTGGAGCGCGAACCATCGTGCCCAGGCATCCTCTCGCTCAGATTGTACGAGCAGGGAAAGATCGAGGAAGTCCTCAGGCTTCGCCAGGGTGACCCGTTCGGCGATCGCGGGAGCGACCACGGGGATCGCGACTTCGCGAAACAGGCGATCTTGCTCCACGCCGGGCCATATCGCCGGACCCACGTGAATGGCGGCGGTAAAGCTCGTTTCGTCGAAGTTGAAGATGTCCGATCGGGCGATCACGTTCACGACGAGCTGGGGATGGTGGGCACTCAGGTCGGGCGGCCGCGGGGCCAGCCAACGCATGCCGAAGCTGGGTAGCGTGGCGAGCTCGATCAAGCGACTGCGCGCCGGGTCGATCAATCGGCCTGTGGCTTGGCGGATCGCCGACAGGGCGGGCGCTATTTCGGCAGCGAAGGTCTTGCCGCGGGCAGTGAGCGCGACCCGCCGGCCGTTGCGGTGGAATAGCGGTACCCCAAGGAGCTCTTCCAGATTGGCGATATGGCGGCTGACCGCGCTTTGCGACAGACCCAGCTCTTCGCCGGCGCGGGTGAAGCCGCCGTGGCGGACCGCAGCATCGAAGCATCGCAGCATTGCCATGGGCGGAAGCAAGCGATGAGCGTTGCTGTTCATTCCAAATCCATATCAACAGATGCCAACATCATAGTTTCATACCCAAGGTGCCGTGATGTATCATGCCCAAAACGCATGAGGAAAACGGTATGTCCGATAACACCATCCTCAGCCAAATCGCCTGGCGGGCCGCCCGCGCGGGCCTGCGATCGTGACCGCTTCCACGCTCATATCCACCTGCCCGGCCACGGGAAACGTGCTCTGGCAAGGCGAGACGGCCTCGCCCGAGGCCGTGCATTCGGCGGTCGGCGCGGCGCGCCTGGCTTTCGCCCCGTGGGCTTGCGCCCCGCATGAAGAACGCCTGGGCGTCGTCCGGGCCTTCGCCGACGAGTTGCAGTCGCGGCAGCAGGATCTGGCCGAAGCGATCGCGAGCGAAACGGGAAAGCCGCTCTGGGAAGCGCGTCAGGAAGTGGGCTCGATGGCAGCGAAGGTCGAACTGTCGGTGCGGGCGCAAGCCGAGCGGGCAGGGGAGCGGCAGGAACGCACAGGCTTTGGACAAGCCGTGCTGCGGCACCGCCCGCACGGGGTTCTGGCGGTGCTGGGGCCTTACAATTTTCCCGGACACCTGCCCGGCGGCCATATCGTCCCGGCGCTGCTCGCCGGCAATGCGGTTGTGTTCAAGCCGTCGGAGGAAACGCCCCTGACGGGCGAGATCATGGCGCGGCTGTGGCACGATGCCGGTTTGCCCGACAGAGTCCTGACGGTCGTGCAGGGCAGGCGGGAAACCGGTGAGGCGCTCGTCGCTTCCGACATCGACGGCGTGCTGTTTACCGGTTCGGCCTCCACCGGCGCGCTTCTACGGCGCGCGCTCGTCGACCGGCCTGGAGTCATCCTGGCGCTCGAGATGGGCGGCAACAATCCGCTGATCGCTTGGGACGGGGATGTCGATGCAGCGGCCTCGATCATCGTGCAATCGGCCTTCATCACGACCGGGCAGCGGTGTTCCTGCGCCCGGCGCCTGATCGTGCCGACCGGTCCTTTCGGCGATGCCGTGGTCAGCGCAGTCGCCGACCTGTCCTCGCGTTTGCGGATCGGCCATTGGCGCGACGACCCGGAACCCGGACTGGGACCGCTGATCTCGGCGACTGCGGCGGATAGAGTGCGGAACGCTGCGGATGCGCTGGCGGCGGCCGGCGCCCGCACGATCAAATCCTTGGCTCGCGTCGAGGGGCGTTCGCCGGCATTCGTCACCCCAGCCATCTACGACGTTACCGG
>DASVMK010000100.1:0-1506 GCA_036384395.1 Novosphingobium sp. | reverse complement strand
TGGGAGCGCATCCAGAAGCTGATGGACGAGCGGATCAAGGCCGCGGGCGTCGACAACTGCTATTTCCCGCTGTTCATTCCGCTCAGCTACTTCGCCAAGGAGGCGGAGCACGTCGAGGGCTTCGCCAAGGAGATGGCGGTCGTCACCCACCATCGCCTGATCGGTGACGGCAAGGGAGGGCTGGTGCCCGATCCCGAAGCCAAGCTGGAAGAGCCGCTGATCGTCCGCCCTACCTCGGAGACGGTGATCGGCGCAGCGATGGCGCGGTGGGTGCAGTCGTGGCGTGACCTGCCGCTGCTCACCAACCAGTGGGCCAACGTCGTGCGCTGGGAAATGCGCACGCGCATGTTCCTGCGCACCAGCGAGTTCCTCTGGCAGGAGGGCCACACCGCCCACGCCGACCGCGACGACGCGATGGCGGAGACGCTGCGCGCGCTCGAGATGTACCGCAGCTTCGCCGAGGACGTCCTCGCCATGCCGGTGGTCGCCGGCGAGAAGCCCGAGAACGAGCGCTTCCCCGGCGCCGTCGCGACCTACAGCATCGAGGCGATGATGCAGGACGGCAAGGCCCTCCAGGCCGGCACCTCGCACTATCTGGGCACCGGCTTCGCCCAATCGGCGGGCATCCGCTATCAGGACAAGGAGGGTGGCCAGGCGCTGTGCCACACCACCAGCTGGGGCGTCTCCACCCGCCTGATCGGCGGCTTGATCATGACCCACGGCGATGATGACGGGCTGCGCGTGCCACCCGCGATCGCGCCGCACCAGATCGTCATCCTGCCGATGCTGCGCGAGACCGACGAGGACGCGGCGCTGCTCGCCTATTGCGAGGACTTGCGCCGCGACCTGGCTGCGCAGACCGCGCTGCGCGAACCCGTGCGCGTGCTGCTCGACAAGCGGCCCGGCAAGGCGACGCAGAAGCGCTGGGCCTGGGTCAAGAAGGGCGTGCCGCTGATCCTGGAGATCGGCGGACGCGATGCCGCCAGCGGCCAGATCAGCGTGCTGCGCCGCCACCGCCTGTGGCGCCAGGACGCCAAAGTCGATTTTCACGCGATGCCGCGCGACCAGTTCCTCGCCGCCGCCGCGACCGAGCTCGAATGCATCCAGCAGGAGCTCTACGCCGAAGCGCGCGAGCGGCGCGAGGCGAACATCCATCGCGGCATCGACAGCCTCGGCGCTCTGGCCGCGTTCTATGGCGACGACGCGCATCACCCCGGCTGGGTTGAACTCGCCTGGTCCCGCCCGACCGGAGCGGCGCTCGACGACGTCGTCGCCAAGCTCAAGGCGCTCAAACTGACCATTCGCAACACCCCGCAAGACGCGCCGGCGCCTTCGGGCGCCTGCCTGTTCACCGGCGAACCCGCCGTCGAGACGATCTACGTGGCGCGGGCCTACTGACCGGGTGTTTGCGGGTTCTGGCGGTTGCCAGCGCGCGGCGAAGTCGCCACATGGGGGCGATGCCCGCAAAGCCCAAGCAACAACCCGGCCTGCCCTCCCGCCAGCAGG
>DASVMK010000099.1:0-29445 GCA_036384395.1 Novosphingobium sp. | reverse complement strand
GGCCCTTAGGCTAATTTGGCACGACCCTTGCTGACGGTGTCTCCGGAACCTTTTGTTTCGGGGGCAGGGCTTGAGCCAAGCATCACCAATCGGTCTGGGACGGGCTGGCGCACTCGCCGGCGCTGCCGACGCGCGCCGACCTGACGTCCGCGCGGCGATCGCCCGTGCGGCGGCGGCGACCGGCGTCGATTTCAATTACCTGCTCGCCCAGGCCAAGATCGAATCCAGCCTCAACCCCACGGCGCGCGCCGGCACCTCCAGCGCGGCCGGGCTTTACCAGTTCACTCGCGGCACCTGGCTGTCGACGCTCGACCGCCACGGCGCCAGTCACGGCCTCGACTGGGCCGGCGCGGCGATCGACGGCGGCCGCGTCAGCGATCCCGCGATGCACGCGCAGATCATGGCGATGCGCTTCGATCCCAACGCCTCGGCGCTGATGGCGGCTGAGCTCGCCAACGACAACCGCCAGGCGCTCGCCGGCACGCTCGGGCGCGAACCCGACGCTGCCGAGCTCTACATGGCCCACTTCCTCGGCACCGACGGCGCCTCGCGCTTCCTCTCCGCGCTGCAGAGTGATCCCGGCCAGTCGGCCGCCTCGATCCTGCCCGCGGCGGCTTCGGCCAATCGCGGCATCTTCTTCGAGAGCGGCGGCGCGCCGCGCTCGGTCGCGGGGGTGATGGAGCTGATGCGCGGCAAGGTCGCCTCGGCGATGGACGGTGCTGGGGAAAGCGCGGGCGCGCCGTCCTTCGCCGTGCAGGGCGTCGGCGCGTCGCAAGGCTTCACTGGCGGGCCGATCGCGCGCGAGTTCCAGGCCGCGAGCGCCGCGATGCCGTCGCAGACGCGCGTCTCGATGGCCGACACGCTGCGCAGCGCCTTCGGCGTCAGCCACGGAGATGCCGCTTCATCCTCGGGCGCGCCCGATTTCGTCCGCGCCGCGTACGGCAAGCTGCAGGCTTTCGGTCTATGAAGGATCTTATCACCAAGGCGCGTCCGGCGACGCTGGCATTGCCGGTCGGCATTCTCACGCTCATCTGCCTGATGATCGTGCCGACCCCGGCGATCCTGCTCGACGTGTTCTTCGTGCTCAACATCGCGCTCTCGGTCGCGATCCTGATGGCGGCGATGAACGCGGCCAAGCCGCTCGATTTCTCGTCGTTCCCGTCGGTCCTGCTGTTCGCCACGCTGCTGCGCCTATCGCTCAACGTCGCCTCGACCCGCGTCGTGCTGGTCCACGGCCACGAGGGCGAGGCGGCCGCCGGCCACGTCATCGAGGCCTTCGGCGCCTTCCTGATCGGCGGCAACTTCGCCGTCGGCATCTTCGTCTTCCTGATCCTGATGATCATCAACCTCGTGGTCGTCACCAAGGGCGCGGGCCGCGTGTCGGAAGTGTCCGCGCGCTTCACCCTCGATGCCTTGCCGGGCAAGCAGATGGCGATCGACGCCGATCTTGCCGCCGGGCTGATGACCGCCGACGAGGCCAAGGCCCGCCGCCGCGAAGTGGCGACCGAGGCGGACTTTTACGGCTCGATGGACGGCGCCAGCAAGTTCGTGAAGGGCGATGCGATCGCCGCGCTTCTGATCCTGGGCGTCAACATCATCGCCGGCTTCTGCCTCGGCATGATCAGCCACGGCCTGACCGCGGGCGAGGCCGCCTCGCGCTACATCACGCTCGCCATCGGCGATGCGCTGGTGGCGCAGGTGCCGGCGCTGCTGTTGTCGATCGCCGCCGCCGTAATCGTCACCCGTGTGTCCGACAACCGCGACCTGGCCGGCCAGATCGGCGGGCAGTTCGCCGATCCGCGCACCTGGCTGCCGGTCGCCTTCATCCTGGGCGCCATCGGCATGATCCCGGCGATGCCGCAGACGGTGTTCCTGCCCGCCGCCGGCCTGGCCGGCTGGCTATGGCATTCGCTGTCGAAGCGTCGGGCCCGCGCCGAGCGGGTGGTGGAGGCGCCGCCTGCGCCGGTCGATACCACGCGCATCGTCATCGAGGATGTCAGCGACCACACGCTCGTCACCATCGAACTCGGCTATGGTCTCGTCCAACTCGTCGACGATCGCCGCGGCGCGCCGCTGGTCGGCCGCCTGACCGGCGTGCGCAAGCAGCTCAGCCAGACCTTCGGCTTCGTCGTGCCGCAGTTCCGGGTGCGCGACACGCTCGACATGCCGCCCAACGACTATCGCATCCTTCTGGGCGGCGTGCCACTGGGCGGCGGCAGCATCCGCGCCGACAAGATCCTGGCGATCGACGCCGGCGAGGCCCGTGGCGGTCATCTGCTGCGCGGCGAGGAGACCCGCGATCCCAGCTTCGGTTGCCCGGCACTGTGGATCGACGCCGCCGCGCGCGATCATGCCATCGCCGATGGCTTCCTCACCGTCGATCCCAGCACCGTCGTCGCCACCCACCTGAACCAGCTCCTGTCGGAGCGCCCGCAGACGCTGCTCGGCCCCGACGAGGTCCGCGCGCTGCTCGACGGCATCAAGGACCATTCGTCCGGCCTGGTCGAGACCGTCTATCCGCAGCCGCTCTCGCTCGCCGCTATCACCCGCGTGCTGCGCGCGCTGCTCGAGGACGGCATCCCGATCAGCCATCCGCTGCCGATCCTCTCCAGCCTCAGCCAGGCGGTGCAGATGACGCTCGAACACGACAAGCTCATCGACCTCGTCCGCGCGGACCTCGGCGCGCTGATCGTCGGGCGCATCTGCGCGCCCAGCGAGCGGTTGCCGGTGATCACGCTCGACGCCGCGCTGGAAAGCATGATCGTCCAGGGCCTGCACGATCCCGTCACCGGCCAGCCGGTGGTCGAGCCCGACCTCGCCAGCAACATCGGCACGCGCATCGCGACGCTGATGGCCGAGCGCGGCGGCGGGGCGCAGCCGCTGGCGCTGATCGTCCAGCCGCGCGCGCGGCGGGCGCTCGCGGCGCTGCTCAAGCTGCGGGCGCCGGCCTGCGTCGTGCTGTCGATCGCCGAACTGCCGGTCGCCCAACCGATCGAGGTGATCAGCGTGATCGGCGGGCAACCGCCGAGCGCCGGTGCGCTGCCGCAACCCGATACCTACGATTCGCAAGCATTCGAAAGCATGGCTGCATGATCCACGACCACAAGAGCCTGGCCGCTGCGACACCCCCCAAGACACCGGGTGCGGGATACCGGGCGAGTTCTGGCATCGACCGCGCCTATCGCGGTCAGGATGCCGACCGGGTCCGCCGCTTCCTGCCGATGGTCCGCCGGCTCGCCTGGCACGTCCACGGCTCGGGCCGCAGCGAGATCGAGCTGGACGACCTGATGCAGGCCGGGCTCGTCGCGCTCACCGAAGCCGCGCAGAACCATACCGGCCCGAGCGAGGACGGCTTCGCCGCTTATGCCAAGATGCGGGTGCGAGGGGCGATGATCGACCTGCTGCGCCGCTCCTTGCCGCAATCGCGCGGCGCGGGCGAGCGGCGGCGGATGATCGCGACCAAGGAAGACGCGCTGCGCGGCGAGCTTGGTCGCAATCCCACCGAGTCCGAACTGGCCGCCGTGCTCGGCGTGAGCAATGACGAACTGGCCAGCTTGCGCGCGGCGTCCGAACCGCTGCGCTTCGTCAACATCGACGATGCCTACAACGATGCCGACGGCGCCTTCGCCGACGAGCGGCCCGACAGTCTGGCGCTGCTGGAGGATCAGGAGATGCGCCAGACGCTCGCCGAAGCGGTCGCGGCGCTGCCGGAGCGGCTGCAGGTGGTGATCCAGCTCTACTTCGTCGAGGAACTCAACCTGTCGGAGATCGCCGCGGTGCTCGATGTCAGCGTCCCGCGCGTCCATCAGCTCAAGGCGCAGGCGCTCGACAAGTTGAAGGCGTTCGCGGCAGGGCGGTTCGATTTCGTGTGAGGGTCTGTGGTCCTCTCCGGGACGGGGAGGGGGACCATCCGAAGGATGGTGGAGGGCGGCTATCGGCTTGACGCGGCGTCGAGGAGGAGAGCCCCCTCCGTCAGCCCTTGCAGGGTTGCCACCTCCCCGTACCGGGGAGGATTGAGCGGTACTTGGATAAGGGTGGAAACCCGCCTTGCTCAGGCGTCTTCGGCGATCAGGATCCGGTTCCGGCCCTCGGCCTTGGCGCAATAGAGCGCGGCGTCCGCCGCTTTCAGCGCGGCGCTGGCGTTGGGGTGGGCGAAAACGTCGGCGACGCCGCCCGAGAAGGTGACGAGGCCCAGCGGCACGTCGGTCACGCGGTTGACCAGGCGGCGCGCGGCAAGCGCGGCGCGCGTGGCGTCGAGCAGGTTGCGCACCTCCTCGGTGCCGGCGCCGCGGAACAGCAGGACGAATTCCTCGCCGCCGTGGCGCGCCACATGGCAGCGATCGTCGGTGAGCTGCGAGAGCGTCTCGGCGATCACCTTGATCACCCGGTCGCCGGTGTCGTGGCCGTGGGTGTCGTTGACCTGCTTGAAGTGGTCGATGTCGCAGAACGCCACGGTTAGCGCTTCGCCACCCATTTGCGCTTCGGCATATTGCTCGCGCAGAAGCGCCTCGAAGGCGCGGCGGTTGGGCAGGCCGGTGAGATGATCGATCTCGGCGGTGCGGCGGGCTTCGGCCAGGCTCTGGCGGAGTGAGCGCGCCTCCATCTCGGTGCGGCGCATCTCCTCTTCGATCCGGCGGGTGCGGTCGAGCATCGCCGCGGCGAGATCGGCGAGGCCGGCGATCGCCGCCTCCGAGCCGCTCCGCGCGTCGGACAGGCAGGCGACGTGATGCTCCAACGCGCTGCGATAGTCCCCGGTGGCACTGTGCGCGGCGCGGGTCGATGCGGCGAAGGCGTGGAGGTCCGAATCGATCTTGGTCATCAGCTCTTCGAGCTCGGCGCGGTAGCCGGCATAAGCATCGCCGCCGGTGATCTCGTCCAGCCATTCTTGGGTGATGCCCGCGTCCGACTTGAGCCGGGCGTCGATCAGCCGCGCCAGCTTGTGGTCGATGCCCGAGATCGCCCCGTGCGCGGTCATCAGGTTCGATCCCGAAACGTCGAGCCGGTGGTCCATGATGAACGCGCCGATCATGTCGAGCAGCAGCTTGCGCGCCGCGTCCTCGATCGCGCGCGCGGTGTCGATGTCCTGCTGCGTGACATCGGGGTGCATGGCGTGCGGGCCGGCCGTGCGGCGCAGGCCGAGCCAGTCGAAAAAGCGGGCCGGCGTCGGAACAGCAAGCGGCTGGACGGTCATGGTCTCAGGCGCCGCGCTTCTTGGATGCCGAGGGGCGGAGCGCCCACGAGAGCTTGGCAAGTTCGTCCATGCGGAACACCGTCTGGAAGGCGACGCCGTAATTGGGATGCGCACGCCAGCGGACGGTGGCCATCAGCATCGGCAGCCCGTCGGTTTCCAGCTTGACGCTCTGGTTCATCGCCAGGTGCATCGGGCACTCGATCTGTGCGCCCTGCTGCGACAGGTCGTGGACGATGATCGGCGTGACGATGCCGTCGCAGCGCAGCACGCCGTCGAGCTTGGTGCGCAGCCGGATCTGCCGCTTGGGAAAGGCGGTGTCCTCGGTCAGGAATTTCTGGAGGTCGATCGGCGTGGTGAACTGGAAGCCGGCCTCGCCGTCGCGTTCCCAGACCTTCTCGGCGACGTAGCTCTCGCCGTTGGCCAGCTTGAGCTCGAAGCGGGCGTCGGCCGGCAGCGCATGGAACAGGCGCAGCCGCACGCCGTGCGAGGAAACGTCGCGGATGACGCAGATCGTCTCCGCCTCCTCCGCGCTGAGCTTCGCCGCGCGCATCATCATCAGCTTCAGGCGCGCGTCGGTCCGTTGCTCGGGAGGAGCCTCGGTCTGGTGACCGGAGCCCTCGTCCGGAGCGGTCGCCCCCGAAATCGCCATGTCCATCGCGCGCGCTTCCCCTGCAGTCCAGTCCCCCGCCGTGCTTCGGGCAGGATGGATTCGAGGATAGCGGCCCGGGTCTAATCCGCCGTTCAGCCAGGATTAGGGGTTTTTACCAGGTGAAGCTTGCGAAGCCTTGTCCGCGCACGGTTTTATCCGAAAGCGGACTTGGGCACATGCGTGATTCGGCAGGCGAGATCGGCCTCGCCCGAAGCGACGATGAAGTGGTCGCCGGCGTCGGCGATCCCGGTCGTGAACACCACGTCGCGCACGTAGAGCAGGTCCTCGAGCGGGGCGGTCAGCCGGGGGTTGGCCTCCAGCAGCGCGGCATCGCTGGTGGCGAGCAAGCGCGCGGGGTTTTCAGGATCGAGCAACGACCAGTAAGTGCGGTAGATGCCGACGATCTCCTTGGGCTCCACCCCGTGCCACAGTGCCAGCCAGCCGCGCTGTCCGGCGACTTCGGTGAGGATCGGCTGCGCCCCGCCGCCCATCCGTGCGGTGGCGACGGTCTGGGCGTGGGGGCGGATGCCGGGCGCTATGTGCGGCTTCCAGTGGCGGCAATCGGGCGAGGTGGCGAGGTTGATCGAAGGTCCGGCGCGCCATTCGCTGCCGGGCGGATAGGCGAAGTAGAGATCGCCCAGCGGTCGCGTCTGCGCCCAGAATTGCCCGCCGATCAGCCCTTCGAAGATCAGCATGTCTTTATTCTGGTGGTCGAGCACGATCCCCTCGAAGGTCCAGTCCATCGCGTCGGCCGAACTGTAGAGCGTGGTCGAATGACGCTCCGGGCTGACCGAACACGTCGTCATCCAATAGCGGCCATCCACCTGGCTGATCCGCGCGTCCTCGATGCCATAGCACTGGTAGCTTCCTGCCGGGGCGACGGCCCGGTCGTAGTGGATCGCGACGATCTCCAGCCCGTCGGGCGTGACTTCCACCGGCAGCAGCCACGACAGCGAGGTCAGCGCCATGATTCGCCAGCCGCCGCCGTGGAGCATGAACTTGCGCGGGTCGGCGGTGTCGGCGAGTTCGAGCGGCCAGCCGTCGAGCACGTACTCGCCGTCCTGCCAGCGGATCGCGTGGACCTTGCCGTCGAAGATCGGCGTGCGCAGCGCCTCGGCCACGCGGACCATCAGCAGTACGTTGCCGTTGGGCAGCCGCGTCAGGCCCGGATTGAACGCGCCGAGCACGTACGTCTCGGCCTCGAAATGCCCCGCGAGCGGGGATCGCGCGAGATCGATGTCGCGCGGCGTCACCACCAGGCGATCGACGGCGAACGCGGTCATGGATGCGCGAGGCGCGTTTCGGTGCGGATCAGCGAGACCGCGCAGCGACGCGGCTGGGTCAGCATGAAATGGGTCGAAACGGCGATGTCCTCGGCGCGCAGCATCTTGTCTTCGCGGATCAGCGCGCGCTGCTTCTCGGGCGGGAACTCGGGATACTGGAAGTCTGCGCCGGTGAAGCCGGGCTCGATCAGGCCGACCTTGATGTCCTTCTCCGCCAGCTCCTTGCGCAGCGAGGCGGCGAAGCCCTGCACGCCGGCCTTGGCGGCGACGTAGATGGAACTGCCCGGCCCGCGCGAGACGGCCGACATCGATCCGATGATGACGATGTCGCTGCCCGCCTTCATCCGCTCGGCCGCTTTCTGCGCGCTGACGACATAGGCGACGAGATCGGTTTCCAGCTGGTAGCGCGTGTCCGTCTCTTCGGCTTCGGCAAGCGCATCGGCCGGGACGGCGGCGTTGATCACCGCCACGTCGAGCCCGCCGAGATAAGCGTCGGCCGCCTCGAAGAAGCGGTCGAGTTCCTTGGGCTTCGACAGATCGACGTTCATCCCGCTGCCTTCGCCGACCTCGCCGATCCGTTCGAGCGCGTCATCAAGATGCGGCTTGTCGCGGCCGCAGACGAAGACCTTGGCGCCCTCGCTGGCCAGCAGCACGGCGATGGCCCGGCCGATGCCGGTGGTTCCTCCGGTAACGACGGCGCGCCGGCCGCGCAAGCTGGGTTGCTCGGTGTGGGCATCGGACAAGTTGACGGGATCGGCTTCGGACATGGCGGCACCTCGTGGTCTGTCGAGGACAAGCGACGGGCGCGGGGAAGGTTCCCGATGATCCTAGTCGCGCAGCCCGATCAGCCACTCGGCGATCATCGCTTGGCCCGCCGCGACCGCGCCCGGGCCGAGGCGGTCGTGCGCGGCGCGCAAGCTGGCCTCGTCGGTGCCGGCTTCGACGATGGCGTCGCGACTCTGCTCGATCCAGGCGTCGATGCGCGGATCGAGGCCCATTTCGCCGTGGAACTGCAGCGCCAGGATGTTCGGCCCCCGGCGGAACGCCTGATGCGCGTAGAGCGGGGTGGAGGCGAGCAGCTCGACGCCCTGGGGCAGGGTGAAGGTGTCGCCGTGCCAGTGCAGCATCGGCACGTCGACGATGTGGCGCAGCGGGCTGTCCTGCGCCGCGGCGGCGAGCGTGACCGGCTGGAAGCCGATCTCCTTGGCCGGGCCGGGATAGACCTCCGCGCCCAGCGCGGCGGCCATCATCTGCGCGCCGAAGCAGACACCGATGGTCGGCCGGTCGGCTTCGAGCCGCAGCGCCAGGCGGCGCAGCTGGCAGGGGATCCAGGGGTAGAGATCGCGCTCGTACACCCCCATCGGCCCGCCCATCATGATAAGGAGGTCGGGCTCGCGCAGGTCGAGCCGCGCGAACGCGGGGTCGGCGACGTCGATCCGGTCGACCGCGTAACCGGCGGCCTCGATCGGCGTGCGGAAGCCGGCAACCCCTTCGTAGGGAACGTGCCGGATGATTAGGGCCGTCTTCTGACTCATCGCGCTCCTCATATCGCGGCCGGCTCGGGTTGTCCCGTGGCCGGCCGCATTGGACTGTTTAAAACGAGAACTTGATCGTGCCGCCCCAGGTGCGCTGGTCGCCCGGCGTGCCGGCGATCAGGCCGACGTTGCCGGGAGCGACCTGGAGGAGCTCGATGTACTTCAGGTCGAAGGCGTTGCGGACCCAGCCGAAGACGTCGAAGCCCTCGCCGCGGAAACCGGCGCGCAGGTTGGTCAACGCATAGCCCTTCACCTCGGTGTAGATCGAAGGCGTGGCGTTCGAGTTCCACTTCGAGCGGTAGTTGCCGTCGACGCCCAGATAGATCTGGCCTTCCTTGCCGAGCAAGTTGGCGGGCAGGTTGTATTCCGCGCCGTAGGAGAACGACCACTTCGACACGCCCGGCAGGTCGGCGCCCGAGATGTCGACGAACGGGGGGCTCACGCTCCCGGCCACTCCCGGCGCGCCGATCGTGCCGGTGTAGGAGCACTTGCCCGTCACCGCGATGCCGGTGCTCGAACCGCCGCCCAGCTCCGGCGGCGGCGGGGCGTTGCAGAACTTCACGTACTTGGCGTCGGTGTAGGCGGCGTTGGCGTAGGCGGTGAAGCGGTCGCTGGCGCGGATCTTGAAGTCCGCCTCGATGCCCTGCGAGCGGACCTTGTCGGCGTTGGCGAGATAGCCGCGCACCGTGCCGAACTGGCCGCCGTTGACGGTGACCTGGTAGTTCCTGATGCCGGTGTGGAAGGCGGTGAGATTGAAGGTCGCGCGGCCGCCGAGCAGCGTCGACTTCAGGCCGATTTCGAAGTGGTTGACCGATTCGGGCTTCACCGTGGCGGCGTCGAAGTTGGGCAGGTTGGTCGTGCTGTTGAGCGGCAGGCCATTCTGGTTGATGCCGAGCGTCTTGAAGCTCTTGGCGTAGGTCGCATAGACCAGGACGTCCGGCGTGACCTTGTAGTTCACGTTGAGATCGTAGGTGAAGTTCCAGGCGCTGTCCGAAACCGGGCTGGTCTGCGGCTGATAGACGCCGCACTGCGCGGCCCGGACGCTGTTGGCCACCAGCGGCGGTGTGCAATCGACGAGCGCGCCAGCGCCGTCGCGCACCACGCGCTGGTAGAAGCCCGATTTCTTGTCGTAGTTCAGGCGCAGGCCCGGCTGGATCGTCAACTCGGGGGTCAGCTTGTAGCTGAGCTGGCCGTAGAGCGCCGCGCTGGTGCTCTTCAGCCACTGGGTGTTGGTCGCGGTCAGGCCGTTGAGCACGGCGGGATTGTCGCGGCCCTGCGCCGCCGTCAGGCTCCAGGCGCTGGCGTTGGCGCCCTGCTGCTCGGTGCCCTGCGTGTCGATCCGCTGCTTGAAGCCGAACAGACCAACGACGAAGTCGATCTTGTCGCCCGAATAGTTGTAGCGGAATTCCTGGCTGTACTGATCCTGCTGCGAGGGATTCTGCGATCGGGAGACGACCGAGGCGCCGGTGAAGTCGCGATCGTTCTCGGGCTTCCAGTCCCAGAAGCGCCAGGCGGTGATCGAAGTCAGGGTGCCGGGGCCGGCGTCCCACTTCACCCGGGCGGAAACGCCGCCGATCTTGTTGCCCGCGTTCAGGTTGGCGTCGATGTCGGTCAGGCGATCATAGACGTTGCGGCTGGGCGTGGAGTAGTAATTCGCGCCCAGGCCCGCAGCCTGCGCGCTGGTGTTCAGCCGCGCGATCAGTGCGTCGTACTGGCGGTCCAGCGCCTTCTGGGTGGTACCGACGCGGACGAAGGCCGTGCCGAAGCCTTCGGGATCCTGCTTGCTGTAATCGCCCGAGAGGGTGATCGACAGATCGGGGGTCGGCTTGAACAGCAGTTGGCCGCGCAGGCCGAGGTTGTCCTGTTCGTTGATCCAGCGCTGCGACCGCGTGTTGTAGAGCGTGCCGCGGCGGCTGGTCGTGGCGATGGCGAGGCGCGCCGCGACGGTGTCCGACAGCGGGCCCGAGACCGCGGCCTTGGCCTGCTTGTAGTTCAGGTTGCCCACGGTCAGCTCGGCGCGGCCTTCGAAATCGAAGGTCGGCTGGTTGGTGGTGATGTTGATCGCGCCGGCGGTGGTGTTCTTGCCGTAAAGCGTGCCCTGGGGGCCGCGCAGAACTTCGACCTGATCGACGTCGAGGAAGTCGAAAGTCGCGGCGGCGACGCGGCTGTTGTACACGTCGTCGACATAGATGCCGACGCCCTGCTCGAAGCCGTCGCTGGTCAGCCCGAACGGCACGCCCAGGCCGCGGATGTTGACCGAGGTGTTGCGCGGGTTCGAGGTATAGACCTGCAGCGTCGGCGCGAGCTGCTGCAGCTTGACGACGTTGAAGTTGCCCGTGGCCTCGATGCTGTCGCCCCGGATCACCGAAATTGCCAACGGCACGTCCTGCGCGGTTTCCTTGCGGCGGCGCGCGGTGACGATGATCACGTCGCCGCGGCTCGGAGTGCCGTCTTCGGCCGAGGTGGCGGCGTCAGCAGCAATGGCGCCGGCGGTATCGGCGGCGGTGGCGGTCGCGGCGGCGGTCTCGTCGGCCAGCGCCGGCACGGTGAACAGCGCGGCGCCGGCGGCGCCCGCCAGCAGGATGGAACGGGAAGTCATCGATTGGGCTCCTGGTAGGGATCATCGAAGCCTCCGGCGGTCCGGTCGGCGTCATGGGATCGAGAAAAGGGGGTGGGGGTATGAAGGGGCCGAGGCCCGGTGGATCAGTGCGGCTTGAGCCGCTTCTTCTCGGTTACGTCGATCTGGACGACGCGGCCTTCGTGGACGGTGATCGCGACGCTGCCATAGCGCAGGTGGGTGAGCGCCTCGCGGACGCTGGCGAGGCTCTCTTCAAGGAGCTGGGCGGCGTCCGCGGTGAGCGGGCGGGCGGGCGGGGTGGTCATGACTGGGGCTCCGTGGGTGACGGTCGTTGAGAAGCGGGGAGGGGGAAGGTGGGTCCGGGATGCGGCCTAGACCGCGCACGCCATCCGGGTCTCCGTCGCGCGGCGGCGGGGCCGATCGGGGTTCCGGTGCATAGTGAGACCGGGGCGGCGCTCGGACATGGTGTTTATCTCCCTGGTGCGTGGGTCGCATAAACTCAATCGAAAAAATAGACATTAAAAAGCTTCTTTGCCACCCCGAAGCCAAACTTCATCGGTGAGCCGTGGTGAAGCCGCGAGTTGGCTTTTCCCGGACCAATTGCCGGCTCATCGCTGCCGCGCTTTATCCCAGTGGCAGGTGCCCGCTCGCGGCGGGCGCGATAGGCTCGGCGGATCCCAAGGAAAGGACCGGAGCATGGCGAAGTACATCATGGTGGTGCAGTCGAAGGCCAAGGAGGGCCGCGATGCCGAGTACAACGAATGGTACGACACCATGCACCTCGACGACATCCTCGCGCTGCCGGGGATGACGTCGGGTCGCCGCTTCGATTTCGCCGCGGGCCTCGCCGGCGAGCCGGGGCGGCCCTACCTAACGATCTACGAGATCGAGACCGACGACATCGGCGCCGTCATGGCCGAGCTGGGCAAGCGCTCGATGGATGGGACCATCCGCCCGACCGATTCGCTCGACGGCCCCGAAAGCGTGCTGTGGTTCTACAAGGAGCGCTGAGGCTTTCGCCCTACCGCGCCGCGTCGCTCGCCTGGTCGCCGCCGAGCGCGCGGTAGAGCGCGATGCGGTTCTGCACCAGCGTCAGCCGCGTGGCGGCGAGGCCGCGCTGGGCGGCATAGAGGCTGCGCTGGGCGTCGAGGTTGTCGAGGAAGCTGTCGATGCCGCCGCGATAGCGCGCTTCGGCGAGGCGGGCGTTGTCGGCTGCGGCGGTGACCTGGGCGGTGGCGGCGCGCACCTCCTCGCCGATCGTGCCCTGGCGGGCGAGCGCGTCGGCGACTTCGCGAAACGCGGTCTGAATCGCGCCTTCGTAGGTCGCCAGCGCCGCGTCGCGCTGCGCCTTGCTCACCGCGACATTGGCGCGTGCGCCGCCGCCGGAAAAAATCGCGTAGCTGGCGTCTGCGCCCAGGCTGGTGCCCAGCGCGCCCGAGGTGAACAGCGCGCCGAGCGTGTCGCTGGCGAGGCCGAGCAGCCCGGTCAGGCTGATCCGCGGGAATAGCTCGGCGCGGGCGACGCCGATGTTCGCGTTGGCGGCGCGCAGCTGGTACTCGGCCTCCAGCACATCGGGGCGGCGCAGCAGCACGTCCGAGCCGGTGCCCGGCGGCAGCGTGGCGATCGACGCGGCCACCGCGTCGAGATCGGCGGGCAGCAGCGCCGGATCGATCGGGCCTCCCACAAGCAGCCGCAGCAGGTTGATGTCCTGGGCGAGCGCGGTCTTCTGCTCGGCGACGTCGCCCTCGGCGGTGGCGAGGATCTGTTCGGCCTGGCGCAGGTCGCCGCGCGGGGCGATGCCGCCGGTCAGCCGCGCGCGGGTCAGCTCGACGCTGCGCCGGGCGCTGGCGGCGGTGCTCTCGGCGATGCGCAGGAGCTCGGCGTCGGCGGCATACGTCGCCCAGGCGGTGGCGATGTCGGCGACCAGGCCGAGCCGCACGGTGCGCGCCGCCGCCTCGGTCGCCAGCGCCTTCTGGCGCTCGGCCGCGGTGGCGTTGGCCAGGCGGCCGAACAGGTCGAGCTCGAAGGCGCTGATCCCACCGCGCAGCGCATAGCTGGTGCTGGCGGGCGTGCCTTGCGCGTCGGTGCGATCGACGCTGGCGGTCACCGCCACCTGCGGCAACTGCTGCGCGCGCTGGACGCGCACTTGCGCGCGTGCGGCGGCGAGGTTGGCGGCGGCGACGCGCAAGTCGCGGTTGCTCGCCAGCGCCCGCTCGACGAGTTGCTGGAGCCGCGGATCGCGGAAGATGTCTCGGTAGGAAACGCTGGGCAGCGCCGCCTCGCTCTGGATCAGGTAGGCATCGCCTGCCGGCCAGGACGCCGGCACCGGCGCCTCGGCGCGCACGTATTTCGGCGCCATCGAGCAGGCCGCCAAAGCCGGGGCCAGCAGAATCGCGGCCAGCGCCGCGCGCATCCTCACGAGCTGGCCTCCTCGCTCGGACCTTCCTTCAGGCGAACGGTGCCCGGCGCGCTTTCCTTGTCGTAGTGGCCGCGGATCGAGCGGACGCCGTCGCGGATGCCGCGGCGGACCACGACGAAGAACAGCGGTATGTAGAACACCGCCAGCAGCGTCGCGGTCAGCATGCCGCCGATCACCGAGGTGCCGATGGCGACGCGGCTGTTGGCGCCCGCGCCGGTCGCCAGCGCCAGCGGCAGCACGCCGAAGATGAAGGCGAAGCTGGTCATCAGGATCGGCCGGATGCGCAGCCGCGCGGCTTCGAGCGCGGCGTCGATCACGCGCATCCCCTGCTTCTCGGCCTGTTCGGCGAACTCGATGATGAGGATCGCGTTCTTGGCGGCGAGGCCCATCGTGGTGAGCAGGCCGATCTGCAGGAACACGTCGTTCTCCAGCCCGCGCAGCGTCACCGCGAAGATCGCGCCGACCAGCCCGAGCGGGATCACCAGCAGCACCGCCACCGGGATCGACCAGCTCTCGTAGAGCGCCGCGAGGCAGAGGAACACGACCAGCAGCGACAGCGCGTAGAGCAGCGGCGCCTGGCCCGAGGACAAGCGCTCCTGATAGGAGCCGCCCGACCACGCGATCCCGGTGCCGGGGAGCTTGGCGGCCAGCTCCGAGATCGCCTGCATCGCCTCGCCCGAGCTGTGGCCCGGCGCCGCCTGGCCCGAGATCTGGAACGAGGGCGAACCCCCGAAGCGCGACAGCGTCGCCGGGGCCATCGTCCACCCGACGCGCGCGAAGGCGGAGAAGGGCGCCATGTCGCCGGTGGCCGTGCGGACATGCCACTGGCCCAGCGCGTCGGGATCGGCGCGGTACGGCGCGTCGCCCTGGACGTAAACCCGCTTGACGCGGCCGGCGTCGACGAAATCGTTGACGTAGCGGCCGCCCCACGCGGTCGACAGCGTCGCGTTGGCGTCGGTGGGGTTGACCCCGTAGGCGGTCAGCCGAGGGGTGTCGAGATCGATCTTGAGCGAGGCCTGCTCGGCCAGTTCGTTGATCCGCAGGTTGGCCAGGCGGGGGTCGTCGCCGGCCAGCTGCATCAGCCGGTCGCGCGCGGCGGCGAAGCTGGCGCGCGACATGCCGCTGGTGTTGAGGAACTGCATGTCGAAGCCGGCCGCGGTGCCCAGGCCGCGCACGGCGGGGGGCACGGTGACGAAGACCTGCGCGTCGCGCAGCCCGCCGAACGCGCGGGTGGCGCGCTGCGCGATCGCATCGGCGGAATTCGGCGTGCCCGGCCGCTCGGCCCAGTCCCGCAAGTTGAGGAAGCCGGCGCCGGTGTTCTGCCCGGACGGCCCGCCGCCACCGCCCGCGGAGGTGAAGATGGTGCGGACGTTGGCCTTCTCCTGGTCGAGGAAATAGTCCTCGACCGCGTGCTGGACCTCGGTCGTGCGCGTCTGTGTCGCGCCGGATGGCAGGCGGTACTGCACCGAGACGAAGCCCTGGTCCTCGGTCGGCAGGAAGCTGCTCGGCAGGCGGAAGAACAGCACGACCAGCAGCAGGCAGACGACGAGGTAGATGAGCAGGAACACGCCCTTGCGCTCGATCACCGTGGTCACCGCGGCGCGATAGCGCACGACGCCGGCGTCGAAGGCGCGGTTGAAGCCGTCCTGCGCGCGATGGAAAAACCCGCTGGTCCGCGGAAAGCGGCGGTCGAACGCGCCTTCGCGGTGGCTGCCGTCGGGGTTCGGCGCCTTGAGGAGCGTTGCCGTAAGCGCCGGGCTGAGGATCAGCGCGACCAACACCGAGAGGACCATCGCCGAGACGATCGTCAGCGAGAACTGGCGGTAGATCACGCCGGTCGAACCGCCGAAGAAGGCCATCGGCAGGAACACCGCCGACAGCACCAGCGCGATGGCGACCAGCGCGACCTGGATCTCCTTCATCGATTTGATCGTCGCCTCGCGCGGGGACATGCCCGGGTTCTCGGCCATCAATCGCTCGACGTTCTCGACCACGACGATCGCGTCGTCGACCAGCAACCCGATGGCGAGCACCAGGCCGAACAGCGTCAGCGTGTTGATCGAGAAGCCGGCGAGGTAGAACACCGCGAACGTGCCGAGCAGCACCACTGGCACCGCGATCGCCGGGATCAGTGTCGCCCGCCAGCTTTGCAGGAACACGAACATGACGATGACGACGAGGACGATCGCCTCGCCCAGCGCCTTGACCACGTCCTCGACCGACAACTTGATGAACGCGGTGCTGTCGTTGACGAAGTCGTAGCCGATGCCGTCGGGGAAGGTGCGCGACAGCTCGACCACCTTTGCCTTCACGAGCTCGGCGGTTTTCAAGGCGTCTGCCCCCGGCGCCAGCGAGATGCTGATGCCGGCGGCCGGTTTGCGGTTGAACAGCGAGATCGAGTTGTAGTTGTCCGAGCCGATCTCGACCCGCGCGACGTCCCGCAGCCGCACCGCCGAGCCATCGGGCAGGGTTTTGAGCACGATGGCGCCGAACTGCTCGGCGGTCTGGAAGCGCGACTGGGCGGTGACCGTCGCGTTGAGCATCTGGTGCTGCGGCGAGGGCAAGCCGCCGACCTCGCCGGCCGCGACCTCGGTGTTTTGCGCCTGGATCGCCGAGACGACGTCGCCGGGCATCAGCGCGACGGCCGCCAGCCGGTTCGGGTTCAGCCAGATCCGCATCGCGTGCGGCGCGCCGAACACGTTGACGTCGCCCACGCCGTCGACGCGCGAGAGCGGGTCCTGAACGTAGGAGGCGAGGTAGTCGGAGATGTCGCGATTGGTGCGCTGCCCGGTCTCGTCGTAGATCGCGACGAGGAGGAGCTGGTCGGAACTCGATTTTGATACGCGCACACCCTGCTGCTGCACTTGCTGCGGCAACCGGCTGACCGCCGACTGGATCGTGTTCTGCACCTGGACCTGGGCGATGTCGGGATCGACCGCGTTGTCGAACACCACCGACACGCTCGCCTGTCCGCGCGAGCTCGACTGCGCGCTGAAATAGAGCATCCCGTCGAGCCCGGTCAGCGACTGCTCGAGGATCTGGGTGACGCTGGTCTCGACCGTCTCGGCCGAAGCGCCCGGATAGCTGGCGCGGACGTTGACTTGGGTGGGGGCGATGTCCGGATACTGGGCGATCGGCAGCGACAGGATGCCGCCGATCCCGGCGATCATCACGATGATCGCCAGGACCCAGGCGAAGATCGGCCGATCGATGAAGATGCGCGACATCGGGCGGCTCAGTTCGCCCTGGCGCCGCTTGCGCTGCTCGGACCTTTACCCTTGGCCGGCGGGCCGACGCGCTGCGGCGCGCTGGCCGGCACCGGGCGCACCGGCATGCCGTTCTTGAGATTGCTGAGACCCTGCGTGACGACCTTGTCGCCGCGCCTCAGGCCATCGGTGACCACCCAGTTGCCGCCCACCGCGCGCTGGGTCTTGATGTTGCGGCGGGCCAGCTTGTTGCCGGGGCCGACGACATAGACGAAACCCTCGCCGCCGATGTCGCGCAGCACCGCCTGCTGCGGCACCAGAAAGGCGTCCGGATCGATCGCCTGCTCGAACACCGCCTGGACGAACATTCCGGGCAGCAGCCCGCCCTGCGGGTTGGGGAAGCTGGCGCGCAAGGTGACCGTGCCCGTCGCCTCGTTGACGGTGATCTCGGAGAACTGGACGGTGCCGGTAAAGCCATAGTCGCTGCCGTCCTCGAGCTTGAGGTGGACCCGGGAGCTGCCCGGCAGCACGCCGCCGCTCGCCAGCAGGCGGCGCAGCGTGAGGAGCTGCGTGCTCGACTGCTGCATGTCGACGAAGATCGGGTCGAGCCGCTGGATCACCGCCAGCGGATCGGCCTGGCTGGCGCTCACCAGCGCGCCGACGGTGAACAGCGAGCGGCCGATACGCCCGCTGATCGGCGCGGGCACCGTGGTGAAGCGCAAGTTGATCCGCGCGGTCTCGAGCGCGGCCCGGTTCTGCGCCACCGCCGCGCGCGCCTGGCGCGCCTGGCCCAGCGCATCGGTATAGTCCTGCTGCGCCACCGCCTCCATCTGTGCCAGCGGGCGTAGCCGCTCGGCCTTGGCGCTTGCCGCTTCGGCGGTGGCCTGCGCGGCGGCGAGGTTGGCCGTGGCCTGGTTGACCGACGCCTGGTAGAGGCTGGGGTCGATCTGGAACAGCGGCTGGCCGGCGTGGACATAGCTGCCTTCGGTGAACAGCCGCTTGCGGATCAGCCCGGTGACCTGGGGGCGCACCTCGCTGCCCTCGAAGGCGACGACCCGCGCGGGAAGCGACATGGTGATCGGCACCGCGCTTGGTTCGACCACCACGAAGCCGACTTGCGGCGGCCCGCGCCGGTGGCGCTCGTCGGCGTCGCTCTTGGCGCAGCCGGACAGCGACGGCAGCAGAAGCCCCGCGGCGAGAGAGAGCAGGATCGGCCGGATCGGGTTCACGGTGAGGATGGCATGCTCCGAATTCGCGCGCGAGGGGGCTTATTCCCCCGAGACGGTCTTTGCGCAAGCAACCACTTGCGGCTGTGACAATTTGTGACCGATCGCTCCCGCGGAGGCCCGGTCGATCAGGGGAGGCGGGCGGTCAGCGCCGGATCGGCTTCCCCTTCGACCTTGCGCGCGTCGCGCAGCATGCGGGCAAAGAGCGCGATCTCGCCGGGCGAATAGCTCGCCAGATTCTCGCGGACGAGACGGGCCATCTCGGCGCGCACTTCGTCGCAGGCCGCGCGGCCGCGCGGCGTCAGCGCCAGTTCGGAGCGGCGGCGGTCGCTGGCGCCGGGGCGGGCGCTGATCAGCCCGGCGTCGGTGAGCCGGCCCAGCTCGGCAGTGATGAGGCTGCGGCCGACCATCAGCATCTGGCTGATCTCGGCGGGATAGCGCAAGCCGTTGGCGATCAGGCTGAGGATGAACGTCCCGCGCGGGCCGAGCGCGTAACGGCCGGTGACCTCGCGGGTCGCCGCTTTCAGCGGGCGCGCGGAAAAGGCCAGGCCCTCGATCACCGGCGCGATCTCCGTCCAGCCCAGCGCGTCGGTGCTTCCCGGCGACGGATCGGTCCGGCTGAGCAGCGTGTCATCCGACGATTGGCGCGCCGGAGCGGTCACGGTAGCGTCCTTTCGAAACCCTTGCGCGTCATCCCTGCTTCGGTGCGAAGGAGTTGCAATAAGCGTGCCCGCTTACTGCGCCGCCGCTCAGCATCTGGCAAGTTCCGCAATCGCCCTGGCCGGCGGTGAAGAAGGCGCAGAGGCCGCAGCGCTTCTTGGCGTCGGGCGCGGTCTCGACATAGCCGAGGCCGCGGCGGCGGTTCTTCTGGCTGAACGGCAGGCTGGCGAGATCGACGCACGCGCCTCCTGCTGCCGACGCCTGCGCGCGGGCGACGCCCGATCCCAGCGCGACCACGCCGATCGAGGCCCCGATCGAAACGAGTCCGATGCGGGAAAGAAAATGGCGGCGGTCTTGGTTGTGGTTGCTGGCCATCGCGGACTCCTTCTGGTTCAGTCGCTCTCGACGCGGAAGCTGTCGTGGCAGCCCTTGCAGGTGGCGCCGAGCTTGCGCGCCTCGCCGCGGATCAGTGCCACGTTGCCGCTGCCGGCGGCGCGCTGGAACACCGCGGCCTGCGCGGCGAAGGCGTCCTGCGCGGCCTTGAAGCGCGGGCCTTGCGACCAGATCTCCGCCTTGGCGTGGCTGCGCACGCCGGGCGCCGCCGCGCTGCCGCGCGGGAACCAGTGGTATTGCTGTTGCGCGGCCGTCTGGATCTGGCGCGCGGCATTGGCGATCGGCGCGGTCTGGCCGCTGCGCAAGGCGTCGTTGGCGCTCTTGAACGCGGCGCCGAGCGCGCGATAGCCGGCGACGCGCGCGCGGATCGTGTCCGCCGGCGCGGCGAGCAGCGGCGTGGCGAGCGTGGCGGCGGCAACGGTGGCGGCTACGGCGACGGCCACGGTGCGAGTCTTTTCGAGCATGTCCTCTCCAACGCGAACGGAAGTTCGTCGCCGGACGGATAGTGCAGGGGATCAACGGGCTCAACCGGGGCAAATGTAATATTGGGTAATCGGTCGTGTCCCTGTTGCGCAAATTTCTTGAGAGTAACTCGCAATAGCGTTGACAATGCGAACGACTCTCAATAGCGGGTCACTGGTCTCAAGGGGAGTTCAATTCATGAGCAAGTCGACCGCCGCCACCCCGGCTTTCCTGGCCCTGTCCTGCGTCATGGGCTTCGCCCCCGTCGCCCACGCCCAGGACGCCGCGGCGCAGAAGCTGGGCGGCATGACCGTCACCGACACCGCGATCGAGGACGAGTCCACCGTGAAGGTCGATCGCGCGGCCTCGCCGAAGTATACCAGCGATCTTGCCGATACGCCGCAGACGATCACGGTGATCTCGAGCAAGAGCATCCAGCAGCAGAACCTGCTGACATTGCGCGAAGTGCTCAGCACGGTCCCCGGCATCACCTTCGGCGCGGGCGAGGGCGGCTTCGGTTATGGCGATCGCATCATCCTGCGCGGCGTTGATGCCAAGTCGGACGTCACCATCGACGGTGTGCGCAGCTCCGCCTTCCTCAACCGCAACGAAACCTACAATATCGAGCAGGTCGAGATCACCAACGGGGCCAACTCGGTCTATAGCGGTGGCGGCTCGGTCGCGGGCACGATCAACCTCGTGACGAAGAAGCCGCTGAACCACGATCAGACCGTGCTGAACGCCGGCATCGGCACCGACAACTATTATCGCGGCACCGTCGACATCAACAAGCTGATCGCCGAGAACGTCGCGATCCGCCTCAACGCCGTCTATCACGAGAACGACGTGCCGGGCCGCGATGTCGAGTTCTACAAGCGCTGGGGCGTCGCGCCGGCGATCACGATCGGCGTCGATGGCCCGACCAGCCTGACGCTGCAGTACGAGCACCTCGATGACGAAGCCATGCCGCAGTACGGCATCCGCTACTTCCCGCAGGCCACCGGACCCAAGACTGCGGGCGGCATCCTGCCCGAGTTCGACCTCGGCGGCTACTACGGCTTCCGCAATGTCGATCGGCAGGATTCGGTGACCGATTCGATGCAGGCGATCTTCTCGCATCAGTTCAGCGACGCGCTCAGCATCCGCAATCTCACCCGCTACGAGAACATCGACCAGCACACCGTCACCAGTCAGCCGAACGGCGACTTCTGCCTTTCGAACGGTTTGCAGCCGACGGGCGCGGCCTGCCTCGCCACGGTGCCGCCGGGCTTCTTCATGCCGAACCGGGGCAACGGCCGCGGCAACACGCGCTTCATCCGCAACGAGACGATCTACAACCAGTTCGACGTCAACGCGCAGTTCGACACCGGCGGCGTCGCGCACAATCTGGTGATCGGCGCGTCGGCGCTCTGGGAAAAGTTCAACCAGCGCAACGGCAACATCCTGCGCGCAGCCGACGGCAGCAACCCCTTCGCCACGTCCTACCCGCTCGTAAGCATTTCGAACCCCAATGAGGTGGTGCAGGGACCGGGCGGGTTCGTCTATGGCAACAATGAATACGACGGGCCCATCAACTTCATCCAGGCGAGCCGCAACATCGGCAAGCGCGAGACTTATGCCGCTTACCTGTTCGATACGATGAAGTTCGGCGAGATGTTCGAACTCAACGGCGGCATCCGCTACGAGCATGCCAAGGGGCAGAACGTCACCCAGAACTTCTCGATCGCCCCCGATGCGACGCTCGGCGATTTCACCGGCATCACGGGTCCGTTCAAGAATTCGGACAACCTGTTCTCCTACCGCGTGGGCCTCGTGTTCAAGCCGGTCTCGAACGTCAGCCTCTATGTCGCGACCGGCACCTCGAAAAACCCGTCGCAGGCTTTTGTCGATGGCGCCTGCGCGGCATCCAACTGCAATCTCAAGCCCGAAACGACCAAGAACTACGAGATCGGCGTCAAGGCGGACCTGTTCGACAAGAACCTGCTCCTGACGGCCGCTCTGTTCCGCAACGACCGCGACAGCATCCGCATCGCGGCGGGCGAGCCCGGTGTGACCGACCAGCGCATCGACGGCCGCCAGCGCACGCAGGGCATCTCGCTCGGTGCGTCGGGCAAGATCACCGAGAATTGGACGATTTCGGCGAACTACATGTACCTCGAAGGCAAGGTGTTGCAGGGCGTTTCCGACTTCTGCCTGGCCAATCCGGGGCAGGGCACCTGCGTCAACACCCCGGCCAACCCCGATCCCACGCGCGGCGCATTCCTGCAGAACACGCCGAAGCATTCGGGCAGCCTGTTCACCACCTACCGGTTCCCGTTCGGTCTCGAGCTGGGTTACGGCGTCACCCACCAGGGCAGTATCGCGCTGACGCTGCCGACGCTGGCCGGCGACCCGATCTATCGCGTGCCGAGCTACACGATCCACCGCTTCATGGTGAACTACCCGATCAACGAGAGGCTGACCGCGCAGGTCAATGTGCAGAACTTCACCAATGAGAAGTACGTCACCACCGTGCGGACCAACCTCAACAGCTCCTGGGCGCAGCCCGGACCGACGCGGTCGGCGGTGTTCAGCCTGAACTATGCGTTCTGACCCAAATGGGGCGGCGGCCACCGTGCCGCCGCCCCATTTCCAACCCTGCGATTGATTCGCATTAAAAGATGCAATAAGGCGCTCACGTTCCAGCAAGGGTTCGAATCATGCTGCAGGCCGCCGTTCGCGTCGATGACGATGCTGTCACCGAGACCAAATCGCCGACCGGGACGGCAGCGGCTCCGATCGAGCCCATCTATGTCGTGCGCGGCGCGCGCTATGGTGAGACGCGGCGGTTCAGCGTGCAGGCCGTGGCGCTCACGGCGGCTATCCACGCGCTGCTGCTCGGCGGACTGCTCGGCCTGCAGTACCACGCCGACCGCAAGGCAGAGCCCAAGCTGATCTCGGTCAACCTCACGCCCAGCGCGCCGCCGCCGCCCGCTCCGGCGGCAAAGCCCCAGCCGCAGAAGGCGACCATCCAGGCGCCGGTCCCCTTGATCCAGACGCCGCGCCCCGCGCCGCCGGTGGTGGCATCGCCCGATCCGGTTCCCGTCACGCCGCCGCAGCCCGCCGCGCCGCCCGCGCCGCCGGCTCCGCCCAGCGTCGTCCAGTCGAGCGACCTCGGCGCGCGCATGATCTCGGGCCGCCCGCCGCGCTATCCGATCGAAAGCCGCCGCAACGGCGAACAGGGCACCGTCGTCCTGGCGCTGACCGTCGGCACCGACGGCGGCGTGGCGAAGATCGCCATCCAGCGCAGCAGCGGCTTTCCCCGCCTCGACGAAGCGGCCCGCGGCGCGGTGAGCGCCTGGCGCTGGGCGCCGATCATCCGCGACGGCGTGGCGGTCATGGTCCGGGGCATCGTCGAGATTCCGTTCGTCCTCGAAGGACGGCAGGGCGGGCGTCACGGCGGCGGACGCCGCCGGCATCGCGACGACGATGGCGCTCCCGAGCAATAAGCCCCGGCACCGCCCGCCAGCGTCCAAGAGTTTCCCATCATGATGATCGAAATCCCCCAGATGCTCGACGCCGACGCCGTCGCCCGCGTTCGCGCGATCATCGACGCCGGCGAATGGGCCGACGGCAACATGACCTCGGGCCACCAGTCGGCGCTGGCCAAGCGCAATAGGCAGCTTCCCGAGGACAGCGCCGCCGCGCGCGAGGCGGGGGCCATCGTGCTCGAGGCGCTCGGCCGCTCGCCGCTGTTTATCGCCGCGGCGCTGCCGCTCAAGATCTTCCCGCCGCTGTTCAACAGCTACGAAGGCGGCGAGCGGTTCGACATCCACGTCGACAACGCGGTGCGCATGAAGCGCGGCACCGACTTCCGCATCCGCAGCGACTTGTCGATCACGCTGTTCCTCGAAGACCCGGACGCCTACGACGGCGGCGCGCTGATCGCCGAGGACCAGTTCGGCGCGCAGGCAGTCAAGCTGCCGGCGGGCCACGCCATCCTCTACCCCTCGTCCAGCCTGCACCGGGTGGAACCGGTGACGCGCGGCCGGCGCGTGGCGAGCTTCTTCTGGATCCAGTCGATGATCCGCGACAACGAGGCGCGCCGCACGCTGTTCGAGCTGGACACCGCGATCCAGACGATCGCGCAGGATCGCGGCCAGGACGACCGCTCGATCATCCAGCTCACCGGCGTGTACCACAACCTGCTGCGCCGCTGGGCGGACAGCTAGGCTGCCTCACCCTCCCCCTTCGAGGGGGAGGGGAGGAGAACCGCAGTGCTACGCCTTCTCGCCCGTGGAGCGGACGACCGTGCCCCCCTCGGCGGTCGAGGTCTGGTTCTGCGTCCAGTTGCGGTCGAAGGCGCTGCCGGTGGTCGCCGCGGCGACGCGCAGGTTGTTCTGCACGTGCTTCACGCCCGAGACGTCCTCGGCCACGTCTTCCGCCCGGCGCTTGGCTTGGCGGCTCGAGACGGTGCCGCTCAGCGTCACTTCGCCCTGGCTCACGCTGACGGTGACGTCGCTGGCGTCGATGCGCCAGTCCTCGGTCAGTCGGTCGTTGACGTCCTCGCGGATGCGGTCGTCGGAGCGGGTGTAGTCCTTGGGCCCGCGGCCGCGATGGTCCTCCTCGCGGCGGCGCGCGGCGTCCTCGTCGCCGAACCACGAGGCGATCTCGTCGCCGGCCTTCTCGAAGAAGCCGCGATCGTTATCGTGATGGCGGGCATAGCCGTGGTCGCGATAGTCCTCGCCGTAGCCGCTGCTGCCATAGGCGCCATAGGACCCGTAGGGGTTCGGCGTCGGCACCGCCCAGCTGCTCTGCTGGCCGGTGAAATAGCGCTGCGGACGCGTATCGTCCTGGCCGCCGGCGGCCATGTAGCCGCGGCCGTGGCGGTCGTCATGGACGTGATCGTGGTGGCGCTGGCTCCAGTCGCCGGTGGCCTGGCGGCGGGGATAGTCGTCATCCTCGCGCCAGCCGCCGTAATCGGGGGCGTTCTGGTCGCGCGTGCTCCAGCGGCCGCGATCGCCCTCGGCAGAGTCCCAGCCGTAGGGGCTGTAGAATTCGCGCGATGAGCGCTCCTCGTCGCGCCAGCCGCGCCGGTCGCGGAAATGATCTCCACGGCTGCCACGGCGGCCGAAGGTCTCGCGATGGTTGTCGTACATGATGGACTCCTCTTTGCGAAAGGTCCTGCCGAAGGGACGGTACGCCAGAGAAACGAACTAAAGGGCGAATGCGTTGCAGGCGCCGTCGCAGCCGCCTGCCGCTTCGTCGTCGGAACGGCGATCAGGCCGGTGCCCCAAGTCGTGGCCTTGGCCTTCTCGGCCGAGATGTGCCCACAGATGCGAATAGAACCCTAGAAAGTTGCGCGATCGGCGGGAGCGGCCCGGAGGCCGCCCCGCCCACTTCGGTGCATGTCACACGCTTGTGCGGATCAGGTGGTCGAACGCCGAGAGCGACGCCTTGGAGCCTTCGCCCATCGCGATGACGATCTGCTTGTAGGGCACCGTCGTCACGTCGCCCGCGGCGAAGACGCCGGGCAGGCTGGTGGCGCCGCGCGCGTCGACCTCGATCTCGCCGCGCCCGCTGAGCGCGATCGTGCCGTCGAGCCATTCGCTGTTGGGAATGAGCCCGATCTGCACGAAAATGCCCTGCAGCTCAACGAGATGCTCCTCATCGGTCTTGCGGTCGCGATAGCGCAGGCCGACGACTTTCTCGCCGTCGCCCAGTACTTCGGTGGTCAGCGCCGAGGTGATCACGGTGACGTTGCCCAGGCTGGCGAGCTTCTTCTGCAATACGCCGTCGGCACGCAGCTGCGGGTCGAACTCGATCAGCGTGACCTGCGCGGCCAGCCCCGCGAGGTCGATCGCCGCCTCCACGCCCGAGTTGCCGCCGCCGATCACCGCCACCCGCTTGCCCTTGAACAGCGGTCCGTCGCAATGCGGGCAATAGGCGACGCCCTTGTTGCGGTATTCGTCCTCGCCGGGCACGCCCATCTGCCGCCAGCGCGCGCCGGTGGAGAGGATGACGGTCTTGGCTTTGAGGCTGGCGCCGCTCTCGAGCTGCACTTCGTGCAACCCGCTGCCGTTGGCGGGGATCAGCGCGCTGGCCTTCTGCAGGTTCATCACGTCGACCTCGTAGTCCTTGACGTGCTCCTCCAGATGCGCGGCGAGCCTGGGCCCCTCGGTCTTGCTGACCGAGATGAAGTTCTCGATCCCCAGCGTGTCGAGCACCTGGCCGCCGAAGCGCTCGGCGACGACGCCGGTGCGGATGCCCTTGCGCGCGGCATAGATCGCCGCCGCCGCGCCCGCCGGGCCGCCGCCGACGACGAGCACGTCGAACGGCTCCTTGGCGGCGATCGCCTCGGCCGCGCGCGCGGTGGCGCCGGTATCGAGCTTGGCCATGATCTGCGCGAGGTCCATGCGGCCCTGGTCCCAGGGCTCGCCGTTGAGGAAGATCGCCGGCACCGCCATCACCTTGCGCGCCTCGACCTCTTCCTTGAACAGCGCGCCGTCGATCGCCGTGTGGCTGACGTTGGGGTTGAGCGCGGCCATGATGTTGAGCGCCTGCACGACCTCCGGGCAGCTCTGGCACGAGAGCGAGAAGAACGTCTCGAAGCGATATTCGCCGTCCAGCGCGCGGACCGCGTCGAGCAGCTCGGCGTCCTCCTTGGGCGGGTGGCCGCCGACGTGGAGCAGCGCGAGGATCAGCGAGGTGAACTCGTGCCCCATCGGGATGCCGGCGAACGTCGCTTCGGACCGGCCCTCGTCAGCGGTGATGGCGAACGACGGGCGGCGCGGCGCGCTGCCGTCGAAGCGCGCGGAGACCTTGTAGGACAGCGCCGCGATCTCTTCGACCAGGCTGCGCAGTTCGGCCGACTTGGCGCTGTCGTCCAGGCTGGCGACGAGCGCGATCGGCCGGCGCAGGTTGCCGAGATAGGCCTGGAGCTGGGCGGTGGTGGCTTGGTCGAGTACGGGCATGGGTCAATCCTTTCGGACGCGAACAGCTTGTTCCGCGCGCGAATGCGGCGGACGGCGAAGGGTTGGCAAAGCGGTTTCGTTTCGGATCGCGATCCGCAGGATCCGAAACGAAACAGCTCCGTCCGCAGGATGGCCGGGCGACATCGCCGCCCGGCCGGTTCCCATCAGATCTTGCCGACGAGGTCGATCGACGGCGCGAGGGTCTCGTCGCCTTCTTCCCACTTGGCCGGGCAGACCTGGCCGGGGTGCTCGCGCCAGTACTTGGCGGCCTTGATCTTGCGCAGCAGCTCGGCGGCGTTGCGGCCCACGCCTTCGGGGGTGATCTCGACGAGCTGGATCGTGCCGTCCGGATCGGTGACGAAGGTCGCGCGGTCGGCCAGGCCCACGCCTTCGCGCAGCACGCCGAAGTTGTTGCTCAGCGTGTGGTTCTGGTCGCCGAGCATGAAGTAGTTGATCTTTCCGATCGCCGGCGAGGTGTCGTGCCAGGCCTTGTGGCTGAAGTGCGTGTCGGTCGAGACCGAGTACACCTCGACGCCGAGCTGCTGGAGCTCGCCATAGATGTCGGCGAGGTCTTCGAGCTCGGTCGGGCAGACGAAGGTGAAGTCGGCCGGGTAGAAGAAGAATACGCCCCACTTGCCCTTGACGGTCTCCTCCGTGATGTTCTCGACGAACTTGCCTTGGTGGAACGCCGTGGCGTTGAACGGCTTGAGCTGGCTTCCGACGATACCCATGAGAAACTCCTTCGGGGCGGTGGGTGAATGTGACGAAACGTGAGGTAGGGCCCCGCCCGCCAAACCTCCATTCGAAAATACTCTGCGCAGTGATCGATTATGTCGATCAACGATCGGCGGGCTGATCGTTTCCCTCGTTTGCGCCGCTCGCGCGTGACTCACCGAAAAAGGCCGGGACCGACGAAGCCGGCCCCGGCGGAAGTTTGGAGGGAGGACAGCCTGAAAGGCCGTGAACAGGAGGGTTGACCCAAGGTCTCGCCCGCTGCAGAACCTCGTTACTGCGAATCATTCGCATTCGCAAGAGGTGATTCGAGAAATCGCCGCGGCCTTCGCGAAGCCGGAGAACCGGACGCTCGTGCCGGCCTCTTCGAGCTGGCCCCAGGGCCGCGTTCGACCAGCACCAGAAAAAGGAGAGACCCGCCATGTACCAATTCCTCGATCGCCCGGTCACCAGCCTGGATCAGGGCGGGCGCTTCCTGATCTGGTCGATGCGCAGCTGGGTGAAGGCGATGGGCGAACGGCAGTGTCCGGCCACGGCGATCGGCACCGCCTTCGCCCGCTGGAACATGATCCGCGGCCTCCAGCCCTTCCTGCGGATGATGGCGCTGTTCAACCGCAACGGGCTGGAGACGTTCCACTTCTGCGCGCTGCCCTGCAATCACGTGTCGGAGCACGAGGCGATCATCGTCAGCCTGGTCTGCGCGCTGCGCGAGGGGCGCCCCGACAGCCTGCGCGACACGCTGGCGCTCTTGGTCGATGAGGACAGCATCGGCGAGGTGATCGCTTCGCTCACCGGGCTGGGCGACAGCATGGAGGCGGCGGCGATCTTCCCCTCGCGGCGGCTCACGGGGGCGGGGGCCTGGCTGCCGGTCGACCAGTCGGACATGAAGGACCGCTGAGGGCGTTGCAATCGCGGTTCAGGGCCATATGAAGGCCACATGGCGAACGAGCCCGCCCTCAAGATCAAGATCCAGCTTTTCTGTGGCGAGGAGATCGCCATGGGGCCGGGCAAGGCCGACTTGCTCGAGGCGATCGGCGCGCACGGCTCGATCTCGGCCGCCGGCCGCGCGATGGGCATGAGCTACCGCCGCGCCTGGTTGCTGGTCGATGCGATGAACCGCTGCTGGGAAGAGCCTCTGGTCGAAACCTCGCCCGGCAGCGCCCAGGGCGGCGCCCGGGTGACCGCCGCGGGAACGCGCGTGCTCGCCCACTACCGGGCGTTGCAGGACAGCCTGGCGCAGGCGTCCAGTTCACCGGACCATGCGGCGCTGGCCGCCGCGATGCTGACCGACCCGCGTCCCCCGCGCCGGGGCTGACGCGAGCCCTTGCACGAGCCTGCTGCGGTTATATACGCAGGGCTACAGCTATCGAGGGCTCCCGCCGTGCCGACCGTCGCCAGACGCCTGTTGCTTGCCTTTGCGCTCCTGTTCGCCGCCGCCGCGCCCGCCTCGGCGCAGCAGCGCGGGCCGGTGGTGCTCGCCGCCGCCAGCCTGCAGGAGGGGCTTACCGACGCCGCGAGGGCCTGGACCGCGCGCCGCCACGCCCCGCCGGTGCTGTCCTTCGCCAGCTCCTCCTCCCTGGCCCGCCAGATCGAGGCCGGCGCCCCCGCCGACCTGTTTGTCTCGGCCGACGAGGAGTGGATGGATCATGTCGCCGGCAAGGGCCGGATACGGGCGAACACGCGCGCCGCATTCCTGTCGAACCGGCTGGTGCTGATCGCCCCCGCCGCCAGCCGCACCAAGGGGAACTTGCGCCTGGCGATCGGGCGCAACTTCCCCCTGGCGCGGCTGCTCGGCAGCGGTCGGCTGGCGATGGCGGATCCCGATGCGGTGCCGGCGGGCAAGTACGCGAAGGCGGCGCTGTCGAACCTCGGCATCTGGGGCGCGGTCAGCCCCCGCGTCGCCCGCTCCGAGAACGTGCGCGCCGCGCTGGCGCTGGTCGAGCGCGGCGAGGCGCCGTTCGGCGTGGTCTATGCCACCGACGCGCGCGCCTCGAACCGGGTGCGGGTGGTCGGCGTTTTCCCGGCGGAGACCCATCCGCCGATCACGTATCCGGTCGCGCTGCTGGCCCGTTCGACCAACCGCGAGGCCGAAGGCTTCCGCCGCTTCCTGATCTCGCGCGAAGGCAAGGCGATCTTCGCCCGCCGCGGCTTCCAGGTG
>DASVMK010000098.1:0-66052 GCA_036384395.1 Novosphingobium sp. | reverse complement strand
GGAAGGCTGGTTGCCTTTCCAAGGGCGGCTTTGGCCGAGATGGAAGCCATTTGGGCGTCCCGCAGGGATTTGATCAAAATGGCCCATCCCGGCGTCGAGAGGTCTTGAAATATCGACATATTCCTGCGCCCTCTCTCCTTGTGCTGGGCCATTTTGATTCAAACCTCGAAGGCGCTGGTTATGAGTTTACGGCCTAGAAGGCAGTCGACCAGCTCAACGCGGCGCCCTTGTCGTCGGGCATGCCGGCGTAGTGTCCGGGGTCCTTGCGGTAGAACAGGCTGGCCGCAGCCACGCCGTTCCACAGCCTGCCGTTCCATGCCAGTTCCAGGTCGATTTCACGGCCGCTGGGGGCGAATGAGATGCGGTTGACGGCATAGCCCGGCGTCAGCGTCTCGTAGTCCCACGATACCGGCAGCAGCAGCCCGACCCCGCCCGAGCGCACCCGCAGCGGCTGCGATAGCCGCAGGGCCAGGCTGTCGTCCGGCTGGAACAGCCCGGCGCGCGACACGTCGAGCGACCAGCTATCGCTGACGAACCGCGAATCCGACGTGACCGCGCCAAGCGGCCGGGCATGGGTGAAGCCCTGTCGCCAGGCGGCGCCGACCCGCCACGGCCCGCCCGGATACCAGGCCAGATCGGCGTCGAGAAACAGCGTGTCCGCCCCACCCCCGCCGAGCGCGTCGTGCAGGCGTGCGCCCAGCAGGGTGCGATCCTCGGCCATCCAGTTCGCCTCGAGCGCCAGCGCGAACGACCCCCAGGCGCGATCGACCGCAAGGCCCACTTGCGTCACCGCGTCGCGCCGCCGCTCGGGCAGCCATCGGCCGAGCCTCTCGCCGAGCGGCGCTGCGGCCTCGCCCGCCTCGGCCTTGAGCGTCAGGCCCCAGTCGCCGAGCTGGCGGCGCAGCGCGATCGAGACCTGATCCGCGCGCGCGAAGCCGGTGTCGTCGCGCGGCGAGCCGGCTATCAGGAACGCTGGGCCGCGCGCGCCGCGCACTTGCGCCGCGAGACCGTCGCTGCCTTGCGCGAAGGCGAAGGCAAGGTCGGTGCCCGGCGCGATCCGCGCGGCGACACGCGCGGCGAGCACCCGCGCACGCTCGGCATCCTGCGGCCCGAGGCGCAGCTGGCCGTTCCAGGCCCCGCCCTGCGGCCGGGCGCGGGCATCGAGCGAATAGGAGATCGCCACCGGCCCCACCGCGCTGGAAAAGCCGCGCGCGGCCAGTGCCGGGGCCAGCCTGGCGGAGAGCGGCGCGGCCCGGAGGCCGGCAGCCACGCGGTAGGCGCGCTGGTAGGAATCGAGCACCGTCGCGCCGAGCGCGGCGCCCTGTACCGCATCGCCCATCGCCGCCGATGTCGTCACCCCGGTCGCGCCAATCGGCAGCGCCGCCGTACCCCCGGCCAGCGTGGTCGCCCCCTGCGGCGCGAAGGCGTTGCCGATATCGAGCACGCCGCGACCGTAGATCGCATCGGTGCCGCTCGCCCCGGCGTCGCGCGCGGTGCGCAGCAGCAGGTCGACGACTTGCGCGGCGGTGAGATTGGGAAACGCCTGGCGCAGCAGCGCGGCCGCGCCGGCGATCTGCGGGGCGGCGAAGCTGGTGCCCGAGACGACGGTGTAGAATTGCCGTCCGCCGCTGGTGGTGACCTTGATCTGGCCATTCTCGTAAACGCAGCACACCTCGTCGCCCAGCGCCGCGAGGAAGGCGCTCGCCTCGCTGCCGGCGTGGTGGCTTCCGGTCGAGATGACGCCCGCGCCATCGACCGCGCCGGCGATGATGACGTTGCCGTTGCCCGCCTGCCGCAGCGCCACCGCGAAAACCTCGGGGCTGGCGATCTGCGTGGCGGTCTCGCCGCTATCCTGATTGCCCGCCGCGACGATGACGACGACCCCGGCATTGGCGGCCCGGGTGATCGCCGCGCGCACGCCGGCGCCCGGATCGCTGTCGCTGCCGAGCGAGATGTTGATGACCTTGGCACCGTTGCTCACCGCCCGGTCGATGCCCGAGGCGATGGCGCTGGCGGCGAACCTGCAGCCATCCGACGAGGCGCAGCTTCCCGGCGTGTCGGCGCGCAGCGCCATCACGTCCGCCTGCCAGGCGATCCCCATGATGCCGCTGTCGTTGCGCGCCGCGGCGGCGACCAGCGCGACCATCGGCCCGTGGAAATCCTCCGACTGGATGCCGCGATTGCCGGCGACGTCGGCAGAAGCCGAGGAGATGCGGCCGGCGAATTCGGGGTTGGCGGTGTCGATCCCGGTGTCGATCACCGCGATCGTCACGCCCTGTCCGTTGGCGCCTTGCTGCCACGCGGGAATGGCGCGGTGGAAGGCGGGACCATCGGACTGGCGGTACTCGGCGGTGTCGAACGCCGCCGCCGGAGTCGCGGTGGCGGTCGGCGCGGGGCTCGGCGAAGCGACCGGGGTGGGCGTGGCGATCGGCGCGGGCGTGCTCTGGGCGCCGCCACCGTTACCGCCGCCGCCGCAAGCCGCGGCGAACAACGCCGCGCCGGCCGCGCCCCAGCGGCCGTGCCGCACGATCATGTTCGCCAGCCGCCGACCGTCCTGTCCCCGCATCGAGTCACCCCTGCCATCCGCCGCCCGCCATAGCACGAGTCCGTCGCCAAAAGATGAAGGTCGCGATGACCCGTCGCGCGCCTTGCTCTTCCGCCCCGCACGCGATAGGCGCAGCCCTCCTGCATCGCCATCCGGAGCGCTTGTCCCATGTCCCAGCTCGAAACCGCCATCGAAGCCGCTTGGGAGGCCCGCGACGGCGTGACGCCGGCAAGCAGCGATGTCCGCAAGATCGTCGACGAGGCGCTGGCGCTGCTCGATTCGGGCCAGGCGCGCGTGGCCGAGCCCGACGGCCAGGGCGGCTGGAAGGTCAACCAGTGGCTCAAGAAGGCGGTGCTGCTGTCGTTCCGCCTCAACGACAACGAGCCGGTGCCCTATGGTGCCGCCGGCGCCGACGCCTTCGACAAGGTTCCGCTCAAGTTCACCGGCTGGGACGAGCTGCGCTTCAAGGAAGCCGGTTTCCGCGCGGTCCCCGGCGCGGTGGTGCGGCGCGGCGCGCACATCGCCAAGGGCGTGGTGCTGATGCCGAGCTTCGTCAACATCGGCGCCTTCGTCGATGAAGGCACGATGGTCGATACCTGGGCTACCGTCGGCTCTTGCGCGCAGATCGGCAAGGGCGTGCACATCTCGGGCGGCGCCGGCATCGGCGGCGTGCTCGAGCCGCTGCAGGCCGGCCCGGTGATCATCGAGGACCACGCCTTCATCGGCGCGCGCTCCGAAGTGGCCGAAGGCGTGATCGTCGGCACTGGCGCGGTGCTGTCGATGGGCGTGTTCATCGGCGCCTCGACCAAGATCGTCGACCGCGCGACCGGCGAAGTCCACATGGGCAAGGTGCCGCCCTATGCCGTCGTCGTCCCCGGCTCGCTGCCGGGCAAGCCCCTGCCCGACGGCACGCCCGGCCCGTCGCTCTACTGCGCGGTGATCGTCAAGACCGTCGACGCGCAGACCCGCTCCAAGACCGGCATCAACGAACTGCTGCGCGACTGACCAGCCGCCTTCGCGCGAGCCTCGCACAGGCGCGCGCGAGGAACCGTTCTCGCGACTCGACCGTTTCCTGCTATGATATCGGGGCGCGGGTGGCCGTGCGGTTGCCTGCGCCCGAACATGGAGGTGCGGTCATGGAAATGCACGACAACGAAGTGCACATCAGGACGGACGAGGCCCGCGGCGGCAGCACGCCGCACATCGTCCGTTATGTGCTGGTCATCAGCCTGTTCCTGGCGATCGCGGCGCTGTCGCTGATCTGGATCACCGGCGCGCTGACCTTCTGAGCGCTCAAACGCTCCGCCGCTTGGGCGCGCGGGCGAAATTCCAGCCTTCCAGCGACGGGCGGGCGAGAAGGCCGCCGATCGATGCCGGGCGACCGGCCAACAGCGTATCGAACAACCGCGCCAGCGCGCTTCCCCTCGCCGGCTCTCCGTCCAGCCGGGCGACGATGCGCGCCAGCACCAGCAGCGCCACCGCCCGCGGCGCGCTGGGGCGGTAGGTGATCCCCGTCCCCGCCTCGGTCACGCACTCGCTCCATTCGCGCGCCGCGGCCCACTCGAGCGCGGCGCTGGCGTCGGCCAGATGCGTCGCGCTTTCGGCCAGCGAGGGAACGTCGAGCCAGTCGGCCTGGACGAGCGCCTTGCGCAGCCGGGCGCGGTCGAAGCGGTCGTCGGTGTTGCTGGGATCGTCCACCGGGTCGATGCCGGCGGCCTGCACCACCGCCGCCAGTTCGGCGCGCCGGAACCCCAGCAGGGGGCGCAGCAGCGGCAACCGGTTGCCCGGCACGGCGGCACGTGCGCGCACCCCGGCAAGTCCGGCTGCGCCGCTTCCCCGGTTGAGCCGCATCAGCAGCGTTTCCGCCTGGTCGTCGGCATGGTGCGCGGTGACGAGTGCCGAGAGGCCCCGTTCGGTCAGCCATTGCGCCAGCGCCGCATAGCGCGCGGCCCGCGCCTCGGCCTGGAGGTTGCCCTCCGCCACCGTCACCGCCAGCGTCGCGTGCGGCACGTTTCGATCCGCGCAGACCTGCGCGACCAGGGCCGCCTCGGCGGCGCTCTCGGCGCGCAGGCCGTGATCGACGGTGGCGGCCTCGACCCGGCCCGGAAAGGCGGCGGCGGCGAGCACCAGCAGCGCCAGGCTGTCCGGCCCGCCCGAGACCGCAAGACCGAGCGTCCAGTCGCGCGCCCGCGCGGCCTCCGGCCAGATCGCCGCCAGCGCCTCGGCGAAGCGGGCTTCGCTGGCCTCGATCATCCTAACTGGGGCACTTCACCCCGGCCCGGGTCTGGTCGTACTGGCCCTTGAGCCGGCCGGCGGCTTCGGCCGGATAAGTGCGCGCGAATTCGGCCAGCGCGACGCAGGCGCGGTTGGTGTCGTTCAGCCGGCGCATCGATTCGCCGAGGAACAGCAGACTGTCCGCAGCGCGCGCGCCGACCTTGTCGGCCTGGTAGTTCTGGAGGAACCAGCTCGCCGCCTCGCGCGGCTTGCCGTCGTCGAGATAGGCGCGGCCGAGCAGGTTGCGCGCGTAGCTGATCTTGGGATCGCGCGGATACTTGTCGACCATCAGCTTCAGCTGCTGCTGCGCCTCGGGATATAGCTTCGCGTCCCACAGACGGAAGCCATAGCTGTACTCGTCGTCGCCGGCATTGCCGGTGCTCGGCTTCTCGACCGCGCGGACCGCGGCGACGCGCGCTGCCGAGGGCGCGACCGGCTTGGGCGCGGCAGCGGCCGCTGCGGCGGGCCTCGCCGCAGGCGCGGGGGTCGGCGCCAGAGCCGGAGTCGGGGTCGCAACCGGAGCCGGACGCGGCGTCGCGGCACCACCAGTCATCGCCGAGAGATTGGCGGCGGACGCGGCCGGGGCACCCGCCGACGGCGCCATCGCCGGATCCGCGTTAGCCGGGGCCGGCGGCGCCAGCTTGGCCTCGATCTGCGCGATGCGGTTGCTGTTCTGCTCGGTCTGCGCGGTCAGCCCGGCCAGCTGCCGCTCGAGCGAGTCCATGCGCGCAAGCATGTCGGTGACCGGGGTCGAGGCGGGCACGCCCGGCGTGGTGGCCGCCGCGCCGGGGGTCGGGGTGATCTCGGGCGCGAAGAACTTGCCGTCGGCGCCGGGGAACACCTTGCGCTGGATGGCGCGCACTTCGCCTTCGAGCTTCCGCAACCGGGCATCGGCGCCCGCGTCCTGCGCCTGGAGCGGCACCCCCCCGCCGACCAGCGCCAGCACCATGACCGTAAGACTGGCCCCGCGCGCCGCAGCGCCAACCCTAAGCAGTTTCATCATCGCCCGTTCAGCTCCACTCTACCCGTCCGGCGGTCGCGACCCGTACCGCCATGACGCCAAAATCGTACGCGCCTCGCGACGGGGCCGATGTGCCTCAGCCCGCGCGCGCTGTCGAGCCGAGGCTATTGCGAAACGGTGGAAGGCGGCGCCGGCGAAGCCGCATCGGCATGAGCGGGGGCGGATGCGGCAGGCACGCTGCCGCTCGGTGTGGGAGCGGGCGCGCTCGCTGTCGGGCTTGCCGCCGGCAGGCCAAGGCGCGCGGGCGCACGCGCCGGCGCCGCCACGGGCGCGGCGGGAACCGCCGGGATCGGCGCGATGCTGCCGGGGATGACCGCGCCGGCGGTCGGCTCGACCGGCAACCCGCTGGGGGACATCGCGATGCCGCTTTCGGGCGTGGCGCCATCGAGCACCGTCCCCTCGCCGCTGAGCGTCAGGTCGACCGGATCGCCGACCTCGTTGCTGTGCGCGCGCCAGACGATCATCAGCACCACGGCGACCACGAGCACGGCCAGCGCCGCCAGCCAGGCGATGCGCTTGCTCGGTACGCGCGACGGGTCGCCCGGCTCGAAGGCGTGGCGGTGCTCAGGTTCAGCATCGCCGGCGCCCATTTCCTGACGCACCGCGCCGATGATGTCCTGCTCGTCGAGGCCGACCGCGCGGGCATAGCTTCGCGAGAAGCCGATCGCATAAGAACGGCCCGCGAGCGCGGCGAAATCGCCCGCCTCGATCGCGACGATGTGCCGTTCGGGAATCTTGGTGGTGGCGGCGATGTCGGCCCGGCTCAGCCCCGCCGCTTCGCGCGCCTGGCGCAGTCGCGACCCGGCGTCGAGCGCCCCTTCGAACGATGGTTGTGTGTCATCCCGCTGGCTTTCAGCCATTCGCTTCCGTCCGATTGTATTGAGTTGCGACCCCCGCGCCAAGAGAAGGCCGCTTGACGTCGAATGTCAACGGGCTTGCGCCGGAGCCGCGCACAGGCGCTCCGCCAGCCGTGCCGTAGCAGCGACGGATGCCCTCACCCAAGCGAGGCGGTGCTGCACGATCAATCGCAGGAAATGCCACGCTCGCAGGCCCAGTCGAGCAGGGCCCGGCGCAAGTCGGGCGGCGGCGCGGCGAGCCAGCCGTCCATCGCGCGGCGGATCTCGGCCGCGTCGATCCGGCAGATCAGCTCCTTGATCGGACCGACCGCCGCCGGGGTGATCGACAGGCGGTGGATGCCCAGCCCGATCAGCGCCAGCGCTTCGAGCCGGCGGCCGCCCATCTCGCCGCAGACGGTAAGATCGACGTCATGGCCTTCGAGGTTGGCGACCACGCGCCGCAGGAAGCGCAGGATCGACGGGCTCAGCCAATCGTAGCGCTCGGCCAGCTTGGGATTGGCACGGTCGGCGGCGAACAGGAACTGGGTGAGATCGTTGGTGCCGATCGACAGGAACGACAGCTTGGGCGCCAGAAGATCGAGCTGCTCGGCCAGCGCCGGCACCTCGAGCATCGCGCCATAGCGGATGGCGTCGGGCAGCACCCGCTTCTGCTTGCGCAGGAATTCGCGCTGGCCTTCGAACACCGCCTTGGCCGCGTCGAACTCCCAGGGCTCTGAGACCATCGGGAACATGACGTTGAGCGTGCGCCCCGCCGCGGCCTCCAGCAGCGAGCGGGCCTGTGCCTTCAGCAGCCCCTCGCGCTCGAGCGCGACGCGGATCGCGCGCCAGCCCATCGCCGGGTTCTCTTCGCCCTCGCCGTCGTCGTGGCGCAAGTAGGGCAGCACTTTGTCGCCGCCGATATCGACCGTGCGGAACACCACCGGTCTATCGCCCGCGGCGTCGAGCACGTCACGATAGAGCCGCGTCTGCCGCTCGCGCTGCGGCAGCGTGGCGGAAACAAGGAACTGGAACTCGGTGCGGAACAGGCCGATGCCGTCGGCCCCGGTATGGCCGAGGTTGGGCATGTCGTCGCGCAGGCCGGCGTTGATCATCACCGTGATACGCTCGCCGTCCTTGGTGAAGGGCTGAACGTCGCGCAGCGCGGCATAGGCCGCCTGGCGCTCGCGGCTGCGCTGGAAGCGCGCCTCGAAAGCCTCGACCATCGGCGGGGCGGGCCGCACGGTGGCGGTGCCCTGGTCGGCGTCGAGCAGGAGATGGTCGCCGTCGCGGATCACCCCGCGCAAGCTGCGAACGCGGCCAAGCACCGGCACCCCCATCGCCCGCGCGACGATGACGACGTGCGCGGTAAGCGAGCCTTCCTCGAGGATCACGCCCTTCAGCCGGCGTTTGTCGTATTCGAGCAGCTCGGCCGGGCCGAGATTGCGCGCGATCAGGATGGCGTCGCCGCGCAGCCCCTGGCTGGCGGCGGTGCCGAGCTGGCCCGAGACGATGCGCAGCAGCCGATTGGACAGGTCCTCCAGGTCGTGCATGCGGTCGGCCAGCAGCGGGTCGTCGATCTGCCGCATCCGCATACGAGTGCGCTGCTGGACGCGCTCGATCGCCGCTTCGGCGGTCAGGCCGGAATCGATCGCCTCGTTGATCCGCCGTGCCCAGCCTTCGTCGTAGGCGAACATCTTGTAGGTCTCGAGCACTTCCTCGTGCTCGCCACCGACGCCGAACTCGGCCTGCGCAGCCATCCGCTCGATCTGGTCGCGCATGCGGTCGAAGGCGAGGTACACGCGCTGACGCTCGGCCTCGGTATCCTCGGCCATGACGTGCTCGATGGTGACGCGCGGCTGGTGGAACACGGCGCAGCCGCTGGCCAGGCCCTTGACCAGCGTCAGCCCCTTGATCTGGGTCGGGCCGGTCAGCTCGGGCGACAGGCCCAGCGTGTCCTCGTTGTCGATCAGCTCGGCGTTGGAGATCAGCTCGGACAGCACCATCGCCACGGTCTGCAGCGTCTCGATCTCCACTTCCTCGTAGCGGCGGGGATCGACGTGCTGGACGCACAGCACGCCGACGGCGCGCTCGCGCCGGACGATGGGCACGCCGGCGAACGAGTGGAACCGGTCTTCGCCGGTTTCCGGGCGATAGGAGAAGTCGGGGTGGGCGGTCGCCTCGGCTAGGTTCAGCGTCTCGACGTTGCCGCCGATCGTGCCGACCAGCCCCTCGCCGATCGCCATGCGGGTGACGTGAACCGCCTCCTGCGCCAGGCCGCGGGTGGCGAACAGTTCGAGCATGCCTTCGCGCAGCAGGTAGATCGAGCAGACCTCGCTATCGAGGCCTTCGCCGATCGCTTCCACCACTTGATTGAGCTTGGCCTGAACGTGGCTGCGCGAGGCCATGACCTCGTGCAGGCGGGTCAGGATCTGGCGCGAGGCGGCTGCGGCTGTCGACAACATGGTGCAGGACTAAACCAAAGCCGCGGCTTTGGAAACGCCGGCCGACAGCCGCATCGCCATTCAGATATGTTCAAGTCGTTCCTTGATCCGCAGCTTGCGCTTCTTGATCTCTCGAATCACCAGGATGTCAGGCAAGGGCCGGGTCATTTCATGCTCGAGCTGCTTCTCGAGACCGGCATGCTTCATCTGCAATGCGCTGACGTGCGATGTCTCCATGATGGATGGTCCTCCTTGTTGGACGCAACCCCACTCGGATGCGCGACTCGACATTCCGAAGTGCGGCGCAATTGCTATCCAACCACAATCGCCCTATCTTGCGAAGCACTGCCGCGGGGTTTTCGATGGATCGCGGCGTGGTCACGGCGGGCCGACAGGAAGGCTGGAAGCGTCCTCCTGTCAGGCTGGCGGCGAAACACGCGGAGCGAGTACGGGCGTGAGCGAAGAGGAACTGCGCAAGCGCCTGGAAATGCTGCGAATCGAGCATCGCGACCTCGACGCCGCGATCGATGCGCTATCGCAGGCGGGGCGCGCGCCGGGCGGCATCACCGACCAATTGCAGATCGCGCGCCTTAAAAAGCGCAAGCTCAAGCTCAAGGACCAGATCGCGCTTCTCGAGGATTACCTGATCCCCGACATCATCGCCTGACCCCCGATCGCCGACTCGCAGGGCCCGACGAAGCGGCGTTTCCAAGCCGTAAACCGTACCCATTATGCACAGTCCCGTTTTGGACTGTGCATAAGCCGGAAAGCCCGTTGCGGCACGGCCGCGGGCGGGTTTACCCCAGTGGGAATGTCCACGGCGATCGCCATAAATCCCCGGATCATCGAGGGTCTCTATTGCGAGGCCCTGGTGCTGTCGGACGAGGTGCGCGAAACCTTCGATCTGTCGCGGCGCGAGATGGCGCTGCTGACCGAGGACGACGCCGCGCGCGTGGCGCTGACCTGCGAAGCGCTGCGCACGACGACGCGGATGATGCACGCCCTCGCCTGGCTGCTCAACCATCGCGCCTTCTGCATGGGCGAGCTTTCCGAATTCCAGTTGCGCCGCAACAGCCGGCTCTCGCCCGAATACCCGCAGGCGGAGCCCAGCCGGATCGCCGTACTCAAGCCCGAGATCCTCGCGCTCATCGCCACCACCGAGCGCTTCTACGCCCGGCTGGTCCGGCTCGACCGCGACTGGCACCGTTTCGACCCCGCCGCTCCGAGCGCGGTCTCGCGCTTGCGCGAGCGCCTGAGCCAGTCGGTGGGCGTGGCGGCGAACTAGCCCCCGCGCCATTCACAACGGTTAGCTAAAACTGTGCGTCGAGCTGGCGCAGCACTTCGGCGATCGCCTCGGGCGAGGCGGCGAAGCCGAGGTGGTTGCAGCGCAGCGCCACCGCGCGATCGCGCTCGCCCGGCCAGCCGCACGCGGAGCGCGGCGCGATGATGCCGTCACGCGGGCTCCACAGCGCGATCGTCGGCACCGGGGGCTTGGCCGCGAAGACGCAGTCGATCGGCGGCGCGTCGACCGCGTGGCCGGTGATGAGCTGGTAGGCGCGCCAGGCGTTGTTGGCGCGCGGATCGCCCGAGAAGGGCGTGCCCATCGTGATCACGCGGCTCACGCGATCGGGAATGCGGTGCGCGATCTCGCGCGCGAACAGGCCACCCAGGCTCCAGCCGACCAGCGCCACCGGCCGCCCGTGCCGGCGCGCCAGCTTGTCCACCCGGGCGAGCAGGAACGCGAAGTTGGCCGGCGTCGGGCCGAGGTTGAAGCCCAGCCCCCATTCGTGCGGGGCGTGACCCGCCGCCTCGAGGGCGCGCAGCATGCGTCGCATACGGACCGGATGCGCGCCGAAGCCGGGCAGCAGCATGACCGGCTGGGGATCGAGCGCCGGCGCCGGCAGCACCGGCCGCCGGACGATACCGACCAGCACGCCAAGCTCACCCAGCAGCAGCCGCAGCGACGGTCCGCTCACGCCTTCGGGCCGGGGTTGCCGCGCGAGCGCCGCGCGCCGTGCCAGTTCGCGGCGCGCCGAGACCGTCCGCTGGCCCGCCGCGGTCGCCGCATCACGCATGGAATGGAGGTTGGCCATGCCCCTCGCTAACCATCGGAACGACTACAGAAGCTGAACGGAACGGACGCTCCGGGGTTGCCGTTTCGCGAGTCAGCCGCCGGGGCAATCGCCGATCCGCTGCGAGGCGACATCGGCTTCCATCTTGACCTGGCCGCCATTGGGCATGTTGGGCGCGGCCTGCGCCACTTTCATCCGCATCTGCGAGCCTTCGGCCGACATCGTGCCCTTCATCTCGATCGTCGCGGTCATGTCCTTGCCGGTCTGGCAGGTCAGCTTGGCGTCGAGCGTGTTGCCGCGGGCGTCGAAGCGGTCGTACTTGCAGTTGCCCTCGGCCAGCTTCTTGGTCATCTCCTCATAGCCCTTGTCGGCTTCGGCCTTGGTCAGGCAGAAGTCGCGGCCCTGCTGCTGCGAGAACATCTCCTTCATCCGCTCCGCCTGCGCGGGCGGCATGCCGGGCACGTCGAAGCTCATCAGCTTGGCGGTCGAGCGGTAGAGGCCGGGCGTGGGCTTGACCATGTTGGCCATCGCGTCCTTCACCTCTTCCTCGCTCTTGGGCTTGTCATCGCGGCCGCAAGCCGTGAGCGCCAGCGCCGCGACGAGCGGCAGGACGATGATCGAACGCATGCAATGATCTCCCCAAAAGCGGCTTCCCGCAGCCGCGAACGCGACGCTTACCAGCGACGAACCCACCTGCCAACGTCATGCCCGCTCAGAAGCCGACATTCAGGCCCCGACATTCTTGCGGAACAGCACCCGGTCGTCGGGACCGAATCCGTAGCGCCAGATCATCCAGCCATAGGAGAGCAGAACCGCCGGCACGCCGAAGGCCAGCTCGGCCCATTCGGGAAGGAAGCGGGTCGCCAGCCAGCCGATCGTCACCGCCGGGGCGGCCGCCCAGAGCAGCGGCCAGCGCCAGGTGTGGAGCCGCCGACCGAGCAAATGCGCGAGAAGCTGCGACTTGGCCAGCGACGCGAGGCCCAGCGCCACCATCAGCGCGGCGGCGGCGGCGGCGGCGCGGTAGAGCTGGTCGTAGCCGAGCTCGCTCACCAGCAGGATGCCCCCCACGGTCAGCCCCGCCTGCAGCGCGATCGTGGCGAGCGAGATCGCCAGGTTGCGCATCCGCGCCACGTACACCAGCGCCGCCTCGCTCACCACGGCGCTGGCCGCGACCACTTCGGCCGCGAGCAGGAAGGCGAGCGCCCCGGTGCCGCCGACGAAGGCCGGGCCGACCAGGCCCATCACGCCCTCGCCCGGAATGCCGAGCGCCAGCGCGATGCCGGCCTGGGCGGCGACGATCCAGAAGCCTACTTGCGAGACTTGCGCGGCGATGGCGCCATAGTTTCGCTCCTTGAGATTGCGGGTGATGACCGGGCCGAGGATCGGCTCGAAGCTCGTCTTCAGCTTCTGCGGCAGGCTGGCGACCTGCTGCGCGGCCCAGTAGATGCCGACCGCCGCCGGCGAGGCGAAGAAGCCGAGGATGAACAAGTCGAGCCGGCGCGAGCCCCATTCGACGAGATCGGCGACGGCCAGCGGATAGTACGTCTGGATGACCTTGAGCATCCGCCGCGGGTTCGGCCGCCAGTCGTGCGGACGGCCATAGCAGCGCGCCAGCGGCACCAGCGCGGCCGCCGCGGCGGTGAAGTTCGACAGGATGTAGGCCAGCGACAGGCCGCCGTGCGGCACCACGAACCACAGTGCCGCCGCCGCGATCGACAGCGTCCACGGCTCGACCACGGCACGCGCCTGCACCGTCGCCTTGACATTGTAGCGATAGGCGAGCGCCGCCAGCGCCACGTCGGTCGCGGCGAGCGGCAGGATCGATATCGGCAGCAGCAGGTCTAGGTCGTAGCGGATGCCGCTGGGGAACATCGGTGCGGGAAAGACGAACAGCAGCCCGGCGAGCAGCACCGCCGCGGCCAGGCTGGCGAGCATCGCGTCGGCCACGATGCTGGCGGCGGAGCGCTCGTCGTCCGACAGGCTCTTGGCCAGGCCGCGCTTGAGGCCGAGCGTGGCGATCAATCCGCACAGTTCGATCACCACCAGCGCCGAGGCGAAACGGCCGAGCGCGTCGGCGCCGTAGAGGCGGCCGGCGATGAACAGGAACGGCACGCGCGCGGCCAGACGCAGCAGAAAGCCGAAGAAATTCGTCCGCCCGCCCTTGGCGAGCGCGGCGATGTCCGCCTGCGAAGCCGCTTCGCTCAAGCCGGGCGTCCTTCCGCGCGCAGCGGTCGGGCGAGCAGGTCGGCGACCACCACGCGCGCCGGCGCTTCGCCGGCGAGCAGGCGGCAGACCGCTTCGACGATCGGCATGTCGACACCGTCGCGGCGGGCGAGCTCGGCCAGCACCGGCGCGGTCGCCGCGCCTTCGGCCACGGTCGCCTTGCCCGACAGCGCCTCGGCCGCGGTCATGCCTTCGCCCAGCGCCTTGCCGAGCGAGAAGTTGCGGCTCGATGTGGACGAGCACGTCAGCACCAGGTCGCCCAGCCCGCAGAGGCCCGACAGCGTCTCCGCCCGCGCTCCGCGAACCGCGCCGAAGCGCAGCATTTCGGCATAGCCGCGCGCGATCAGCGCGGAGCGGGCGTTCTGGCCGAGCCGCAGCCCCTCGACGACGCCGCAGGCGATCGCCAACACGTTCTTGATCGCGCCGCCGACCTCGGCGCCGACGACATCGTCCGAAAAGTAGGGCCGCAGCGCGGGCCGGGCCAGCGCCGCCGAGAGCCGTCGCCACTGTGCCTCGCCGCCCGAGCAGGCCAGCGTCACCGCGGTCGGCAGCCCGGCGGCGACCTCGTGCGCGAAGGTCGGCCCCGAGAGCACGGCGAGGCCCGCCTGGGGGGCGGCATCGCGCGCGACATCGGCCATCAGCCGGCCGCTGCCCGCCTCGATCCCCTTCGAGCACAGTACGAGATCGCGCGCGCCGGCGGGCAATCCGGCGAGGACACCGGCGAGGAACTGCGCCGGCACGACCGCCAGCAGCACGCCGATGCCGCCGAGATCGGCGAGATTCCCGGTCGCCCGGATATGGGGCGAAAGCGGCGCGCCCGGCAGGTAGAGGCTGTTACGGTGGTGCGCATTGATCTCCACCACCAGCTCGGGCTCGCGCGCCCAGAGGACGACATCGCTGCCGTCGCTCGCCAGCGCCTGCGCCAGCGCGGTGCCCCAGGCGCCGCCGCCCAGCACGCCCAGTTTCGCTTTTTCCGCCATCACTCTTCCCCCGCCATCATGCCTTAACCCCCGCGCCGCGCACCGGCGCGGCGTCCGGATCGAGCGGCCAGCGCGGCCGGGCGGCGAAGTCGAGCGGACTCTCCTCGCCCAGCGCCAGGCGTTCGATGCCGGCCCAGCCGATCATCGCCGCGTTGTCGGTGCAGAGCGACAGCGGCGGCGCGACGAAGCGCAGCCCGCTCGCCGCCGCGAGGCTGGCCAGCGCGCCGCGGATCGCCGTGTTGGCCGCGACCCCGCCGGCGACGACGAGCGCGGTCACCGCGCCCGCCGCCCCCAGAGCGCGCGTGGTGCGATCGAGTACGCAGTCGATCGCGGCTTGCTGGAAGGCGGCGGCGATATCGGCATCGCGGTGGGTATTGGCCTGCTTGGCCCGCATCACCGCGCTCTTGAGGCCGGCGAAGGAGAAATGCGGCTCGGCGCTGCCCAGCAAGGGGCGCGGCAGCGGCACCGCCCTTGCCTCGCCCCGCGCCGCGAGGCGCTCGACCGCCGGGCCGCCGGGATAGCCGAGGCCGAGGATCTTGGCGGTCTTGTCGAAGGCTTCGCCCAGCGCATCGTCGATCGTCGTGGCGAGGCGGCGGTAGCGGCCGACGCCTTCGACCTCCAGCAACTGGCAATGCCCGCCCGAGACGAGCAGCAGCAGGTAGGGATAGGCGAGCGAGGCGTCGGCCAGCCGCGGCGACAGCGCGTGGCCTTCCAGGTGATTGATCGCGATCAGCGGCTTGCCGCTGGCCATCGCCAGCGCCTTGCCGGTCACCAGACCGACCATCACCCCGCCGATCAGCCCCGGCCCGGCGGTGGCGGCGATGCCGTCAACGTCCCTCAGCTCCATGCCGGCGTCCGCCAAAGTGCCCTCAATGAGCGGCGCGAGCTTCTCCGCATGCGCGCGCGCGGCGATCTCGGGAACGACGCCGCCGTAAGGCGCGTGCACCTCGTCCTGCGAGGCGATGCGTTGGGCAAGGATCGTCCGGTCGGCACGCACCAAAGCGGCGGCGGTCTCGTCGCACGAGCTCTCGATGCCAAGGACTACCCTCATCCCGGCTTTCCCTGAACGCAATTGGCGACTAGCACAAGTCGCCCCATGACCAATCCTTCCTCCCCCCTTTTGCATCTGGCCCGCCCCTTGCGCTTAGGCACCCGCAGCTCCCCCCTTGCCCTGGCCCAGGCCGAAGAGGCGCGCGCGCGGCTGTGCGCCGCGCATGGCTGGAGCGAGGACCGGGTCGAGCTCGTCGCCGTCACCGCCAGCGGCGACAGGATCCAGGACCGGCCGCTCGCCGAGATCGGCGGCAAGGCGTTGTGGACCAAGGAGCTCGACGCCGCGCTGCTGGCCGGCGAGATCGATTTCGCCGTGCATTCGTCGAAGGACGTCGAGACCATCCGCCCCGCCGAAATCGCCATCGCCGCCTTCCTCCCCCGCGAGGACGTGCGCGACGTGCTGGTCGGCGCGGCGACCATCGGCGCGCTGCCGCAGGGCGCGCGCGTCGGCACTTCGGCCCCGCGCCGGGCGGCGCAGTTGCTTCACGCGCGGCCCGACTGCCGGGTGGTGCCGATCCGCGGCAACGTCGCCACGCGGCTGGCCAAGCTGGCGGCGGGCGAGGCCGACGCGACGCTGCTTGCCGCCGCCGGCTTGAACCGCCTGGGCCAGACCGGCACCGGCCACGTGCTCGACGCCGAGCAATGGCTGCCCGCCCCCGGCCAGGGCGCGATCGCCATCGAGTGCCGGACCAACGACGCCGCGACGCGCGCGCTGCTCGGCGCCATCGACCACCCCCCCAGCCGCGACGCGGTCATGGCCGAGCGGGCGCTGCTCGCGGCGCTCGGCGGCACGTGCCACAGCGCCATCGCGACGCTCACCCGCCACGAGGGCGCGGACCTGCACATGCGCGCGGCGCTGTTCAGCCCCGACGGCGCCGAGCGGATCGAGGGCGAGGCGCGCTTCCGGGCGAGCGATCCGGCCGGACCCGCGGCGCTGGCGGCCGAGCTGCTCGGCCGCGCGCCCGTCGCGATCGCCGCGCACTTCGGGGGGCGCGCATGATCCCGCTGATCGTCATCCGCCCCCAGCCGGGCTGCGCCACCACCGTCGTCGCCGCGCGCGCGCAGGGGCTCAGGGTGCGGGGCTTCCCGCTGTTCGACGTGGAACCCGTCACCTGGGACGCGCCCCCGCCCGAGGAGATCGACGCGCTGCTGCTCGGCAGCGCCAACGCGCTGCGCCACGCCGGACCGGCGCTCGCGGCTTATGCCGGCAAGCCCACTTATGCAGTCGGCGAGACCACCGCGGACATGGCCCGCGCGGCGGCCTTGAACGTCGTCGCCACCGGGCGCGGCGGCTTGCAGCCGGTGCTCGACGCGGTCGGCCCCGCGCATCGCCGGATCCTGCGTCTGGCCGGGCGCGAGCGGCTGGCGCTGGTACCGCCGCCGGGGGCCACGATGGTGGAGCGCACGGTCTATGCCGTCGCCCCGCGCCCGCTGCCCCCCGAGCTCGAAGGCTGGCTGGCCCGTCCGACGGTCGTGATGCTGCATTCGGCCGAATCCGCCCGCCATTTCGCCGAGCGGTGCGAGGCGCGGGCCATCGATCGCAGCGTGATATCGCTCATCGCCATCGGCGCGCATGTGATCGAGGCGGTGGGCCCCGGCTGGCGCGCCGTGGAAATCGCCGAGACGCCGCGCGACGCCGCCATGCTGGCGCTGGCCCAGCGGATGTGCCAAGAGGCGGACGGCTCTCCTTAGAGCGGGTTGCCCGATATCCGAATCGTACAACCTGCTCTAAGTTTTGTTGTCGCATCGCTATTTACGGAAAACCGGTTCCCACTTTTCCGCGCGATGCTGTAGGGACAAGACGACACGCATGCAGGACGAGCAGCTTTCCCCTTCCGTGCCGCCGCCGCTGCCTCCGGCCCGCCGCCGCACGTCGCTGCGCACAATACTCCTTGCCGGACTGATCGCCTTCCTGCTCGGGGCCGGCGGCGTCGCCTGGCTGGTCTGGCACGGCGACCTGAGCGCGTATCTGCCGCGCCCCGAACGCGGCGCCGCGCCGCAGCCAGTCGCCAACCGCCCGACCACGGCCGGCGCGTCGGCCGTGTCGGACGAGGCGCTCGACGCCGCGGAGATGCGCATCGCGCTGCTCGAACAGCGGCTGGCGCGGATCGACCTGCAGGCGAACGCCGCCTCGGGCAACGCCGCGCGCGCCGAAGCGCTGCTGATCGCCTTCGCCGCGCGCCGCGCGATCGATCGGGGGACCGGTCTCGGCTATATCGAGAACCAGCTCAAGCTGCGCTTCGCCGACGCCCAGCCCAACGCGGTCCGCACGATCATCGACGCCGCGAAGAAGCCGGTGACGATCGACGACCTGACCGGCGGCCTTGACGCCCAGGCCGCCGCGCTGGCCCGCGCCCCGCGCGAAGGCGACACCTGGACCCGGCTGCGGAGCGAGCTGGCCGGGCTCTTCGTCATCCGCCGCGAGACGACGCGCTCGACCAACCCGGAAAACCGCCTGATCCGCGCGCGCCTGTTCCTTGCCGCCGGCAAGATCGATCCCGCCATCGCCGAAGTCGAGCGCCTGCCCGGCGCCGCGCAGGCGCGGGACTGGATCGCCTCGGCCCGCCGCTATGCCGAAGTCCAGCGCGCGCTCGACCTGATCGAGACGACCGCGCTGCTCGAACCGCGCCGGCTCCACAACGATGCCGGCCAGCCGGTCGACCAGCCGAGCCCGCTCGTGCCGCCCGCGGAAACCGTGCAGCCGACGACGGGCGCGTAGTTCCTCCCCGGCACGGCGAGGACCGAATCAGCCCTGCAGCAGCTCGGGCAGCGTGCCGCTGACGCCGCGGGCCTCGTCCATGAAGAAGCGCTTGAGCGCGGGCAGGCGCTGGATCGCGCCCATGCCCAGCCGGCGCACCGCCGAGGGCAGTCGGCCCGGCACGCCGAACAGGCGGGTGATGCCGTCGGTGACCGAGGCGACCATGAAATTGTCGAGGCTGCGCCAGCGCTCGTAGCGGGCGAGGGTCTGCGCGTCGCCGGGGTCGAGTCCCAGCCGTGCGCCTTCGGCCAGGACCTGGATCAGCGCGCCGACATCGCGCAGACCGAGGTTGAGCCCCTGGCCGGCGATCGGATGGATGCCGTGCGCGGCATCGCCGACCAGCGCCAGCCGTTCGGCGGTGAGGCGTCCGGCGTGATGGAAATCGAGCGGATAGGAGGCGACCGGGGCGATCAGCTCGACCGCGCCGAACAGCCCTTGCATGCGCTTGTCCACTTCGGCGACGAAGCCGCGGGGCCCGAGCGCCTGATAACCGGCCGCGTCCTTTTCGGCGACGGTCCAGACGAGCGCGCTGCGGTGGCGGCCGTCGTCGGTGTCGCGCAGCGGCAGCAGCGCGAAGGGCCCGGCCGGGTAGAAGATCTCCCAGGCGACGTTGTCGTGCGACTTCTCGTGCGCCAGCGCGGTGACCATCGCGCGGTGGCGGTAGTCCCACTTGGCGACGGCGATCCCTGCTTCCTCGCGCGTGGGCGATATCCGCCCTTCCGCACCGATCAGCAGGCTGCCTTCGAGCACGCGGCCATCCTTCAGCGTGACGGAAACGCCGTGCGCGTCGCGGTGGCGCGCGAGCACTTCGGCGCCGGTGTGCCAGGCGAGCCGCGGCTCGGCACGCGCCGCTTCGAACAGCGCGAGCCGCAAGTCGCGGTTGGCGAACATGCGCCCCAGCGAGCCCTCATGCGGTTCGGGGCGAAAATCGATGCGACCCGGCTTCATCGCATCGGTCACCGCGATTGAATCGATCGGACAGCCGAGCGGTTCGAGCCGCTGGGTCAGGCCGATGTTGCCGAACAGGTTCCACGACGCCGTCGAAATCGCCGAGGCGCGCCCGTCGAAGCCCTCGGCGGTCAGCGCGGCGGCATCGGCCCGGTCGACCACATGGCTGGTGAAGCCGGCGCGCGCGGCGGCCAGCGCCAGCGTCATGCCGACCAGCCCGCCGCCGAGGATCACGAGATCGCGTCTTTCGTCCATTGGCGGCTTGTAGCGTCGGCCTGCGTGCTTCGACAAGCTCAGGCCGGACGGAAACTAGGCCGTAAACTAATGCACCGCGTTACAGCTATCCCCCGCGCCGCCATCGATATCAAGGCAGCGGCCGTCGAAGGCGCCCGCCGGCACTGCAAGCCCCAGCATCCCGGCCAAAGTCGGCGCGATGTCGACCGTTTCGACCGGCGCGGGCTGCTCGAGGCCGGTCAGACCCTTGCGCCAGAACAGGATCGGCACGCGGCGGTCGTAATCCCAGGGGCTGCCGTGCGTGGTGGCGCGGCCTGGGGCTCCGCGGGTGATCGGCACCAGGCCGCGCTTGAGCAGTACCACGACCTCCCCCGACCGCTCGGGATCGAACGAGGCGCGGGCGCGCTGGCGCAGCGTCCAGTCCTGCGGCGAGCCGGCGGGCATCGGCGTCTCGGCCAGTTCCTGCGCGGTGAAGACCGCCTCGACTTGCGGATTGGCGCGCAGCAGGGCGGCAAGCGCGGTCGCAACCTTCGCCCGGTCCTCGGGCGAGAGCGCCTTGCTCAGGTAGATGTCGCCACCCGTCCCGTCGGCATAGAGCAGATCGCCCGCCGGCGCGGCCACGCCGGTCTGCGCGAGCACCGCGGCGGCCAGCGTCTTCAGCCCCAGCGTGCCGTCGATGCGCCGCGCCGGATAGCCCTGCTGGACGAGCCGCTCGGGCAAATCGAAACCGCCGTGGTCGGCGGTCAGCACCGCGACGTAATCGACACCCTGCGCGTCGAGGCGGGCGAAGAAATCGCCCAGCGCCTGGTCGACTTCGGCGAGCTGGATGCACATCTCCACGCCTTCGGTGCCGGCGCCGTGGCCGACATAGTCGGTCGCCGACAGGCTGACCGAAAGCACATCCGCCGCGCGGCCGCGGCCGAGCTTCATGCGCTCGGCCAGCCGCGCCGCGAGATCGAGCGTCGCCCGGTCGAGCCGCGGCGAGGCGCGGAAATCGAATTCGTTGCCGGCGCGAAGCGCGAAGCGCCCGGTGCCGACCGTGCCGCCGCCGACCGGAATCGCCCGGTCCTTGCCGGCGCACCACGCCGGCACCGGCAGTTCGGGCGCGCCCTCGCCGATCAGCTTGCTCGCCGCGGCGGATGCCTCCACCGCGGCGGGATCGGGCTTGCGCCCGGCCAGCGTGACGAACCCGTTCTTCCACCAATAGACCTGGTCGATCGCGTGCCCGCCCATCATGATCGCGGCGCGGTCCTTGCCCGCCACCGCGACATTGCGGTTGGAGGGGTTCGCCGCCTTCAGCCGGTCGCCCAAAGTCGGCACCCTGAGATGGCGAGCCGAGACCACCGGGTTGCCTGAGCTGCTGGCGGGGTCGCGCTCGTCCTCGACGCAATAGACGCGCTTGTCGGCGCGGGCCAGGCCGGGGTCGAACCAGTTGTTGGCGACGATCCCGGTCCGCGCGGGGTGCGCGCCGGTGAGGATCGTCGAATGGCCGGGACAGGTCTCGGTCGCCGCGTGCGACTGGAAGCCCGAGGGGAACACCGCGCCTTGCAGCAGCCGACCGAGCCCTTGCGTGAAGTGCTGGCGGTATTCGGCGAAGAGATCGGCGGAGAACTGATCGACCGAGATCGCCACGACCAGCCGGGGCGGCGCTCGCTCAAGGACAGTGTCCTGCGCCCGAACCGGCGCTCCGGCAAGCGAGGCAACGGCAACAAGAATGGCAACAAGGGCCGTAACGTAGCGGCGCATGCGGTTTCCTTGGTGAATCACGGCGACAGCGTCTAAGCCGCCTGCATGACCGGCCCGCGTCATGCCTGCAAGAGCCGCTCGCCGAGGAGTTCGATGGTCGTCACGGGGTCGCGTCCCTTCCGCCTGCTGATCGCGCTGCTGGCGCAGCTCTGCGCGCTCGTCCTGGCCGCGCCAGGCTGGGCCGCGCCAGGCTGGGCCGCGCCCAACCACATCGCCGCCGAGCTGGTCGCCGAGGGCCCCGCCACGCCCGGCGGCACGGTCACGCTGGCGATCCACATGCGGCCCGAGCCGGGCTGGCACGGCTACTGGTCCAACCCGGGCGACGCGGGGCTCGGCATGACGCTGAACTGGACGCTGCCGCCCGGCCTGCAAGCCGGCGCGGCGCAGTATCCGGTGCCCGAGACGCTGCTCGTTTCCGGGCTGATGAACCACGTGTACAAGGGCGACTACGCGCTGCTGGTGCCGCTGACCGTCCCCGCCGGCCTGGCGCCGGGCAGCCGCCTGCCGGTCCGCCTCGCGGCCGAATGGCTCGCCTGCACCGAGACAATCTGCGTGCCCGAGCGCGGGACGCTGGAGACGGTGGTGACGGTGGGCGCCGGAAGCGCCGATCCGCGCCCCGATCCGCGCTTCGACGCCTGGCGCACCCGCCTGCCCGCCCCGCTCGGCGCCAGGGCCGCTTTCGCGCTCGATGCGCGGGCGTTGCGCATCGGCATCCCGCTGCCCGCCGCGGTCGCGCTCGAAGCGCCGCATCTCTTTCTCGCGCAGGACAAAGTCGCCGCTTACGCCGCGCCGCAGCGCTTCCGCCGCAAGGGCGATCTGCTGATCGTCGAACTCGATCGCGCCAAGTTCGCGCCCGCCAGTCCCGCGACGCTGTCGGGTGTGCTGCGGCTCAACCGGGCGGGCGACGGGATCGCCATCGACGCCGATCCCGGCGCGGTGCCGACCGGCGGCACGCCGCTCGCCGTCGCCGCCGCCCCGGTCCAGTTCGCGGCGCTGCCCTGGCTGCTGCTCGCCGCTTTCGCTGGCGGGCTGCTGCTCAACGTGATGCCCTGCGTTTTCCCGATCCTCAGCCTCAAGGCGCTGAGCCTCGCCCGCGCCGGCGGCAGCGAGGCCGAGGCGCGCGCCGAGGGCCTGGCCTACAGCGCGGGGGTGATCGTCGCCTGCACCGCGCTCGGCGGGCTGCTGCTGGCCTTGCGCGCGGGCGGCAGCGAGGTGGGCTGGGCGTTCCAGCTCCAGGAGCCGCTGGTCGTCGCCGGGCTGCTGCTGCTGGCGGTGGCGATCACCGCCAACCTGCTGGGCCTGTTCGAATTCGCCGTGCCAGGCCTGGTCGGCGAGGCGCATCCGCGCGGCAGTTTCGCCACGGGGCTGCTCGCCGCCTTCGTCGCGACGCCTTGCACCGGGCCGTTCATGGCCGCGGCGATGGGCGCCGCGCTGTTGCTGCCGCTGGCGCCGGCGCTGGCGCTGTTCGCCGCGCTCGGGCTCGGCATCGCCGCGCCGTTCCTCGCCATCGCCTTCGTCCCCGCGCTGCGCCGCCGCTTGCCCAGGCCCGGTCCCTGGATGGTGCGCTTCCGCCGCTGGATGGCGCTGCCGATGGCGCTGACCGCGCTGGCGCTGCTGTGGCTGGCGAGCCGGCTTGGCGGCGCGAGCTTCGCGCTCGCCTGCGGGGCGGCGGTGGTCGTCCTTCTCGTCGTGCTGGCCACGACCGGCCGCCGCCAGCGACAGGGACGCGGCGCGCGCGGGCTGGTGCTGGGCGGTCTGACCGCGCTCGTCGCGGTCTCCGCCGCCGCGCTGCCGCGCACGGTGAGCAGCCCGGCCGCCGAGAGCGCCGGAGTGCTGCCCTCCACCCCGTTCGGCGACACCGCGCTGGCGGCGGCGCGCGCCTCGGGCAAGCCGGTCTTCGCCTATTTCACCGCCGACTGGTGCCTGACCTGCAAGGTCAACGAGCAAGTCGCGATCGAGCGGGCGGAAGTGCGCGACGCCTTCGCCAAGGCCGGCGTCACCGTGCTGCGCGGCGACTGGACGCGGCGCGATCCGGCGATCACCCGCTTCCTCACCGCGCACGGCGCGGCGGGGGTCCCGCTCTACGTCTGGTATCCGGCCGGCGGCGGCGCGCCGCAAGTGCTGCCGCAAGTGCTGACGGCCGGCGGACTGGTCGATCTAACGCAGGACAAGGCGCGCTGATCCCGCGCGCTCTTATCCTCGCCCGCCGAACAGCGCGCTGCCGACGCGGACGTGGGTGGCGCCCAGCGTGATCGCCGTCTCGAAGTCGTCGCTCATGCCCATGCTGCGGCCGGCAAGGCCGTGGTCGTCCGTCAGCTTGTCGAGCAGCGCGAAGAACGGCGCCGGCTCTATGCCGAGCGGCGGCACGCACATAAGCCCGGCGAGCGGGATTGCGGCCGCGCGCGCTTCGGCGAGCAGCGCCGGCAGATCGGCGATGGCGCAGCCGCCCTTCTGCTCCTCGGCGCCGATGTTGACCTGGACGAAGCAAGGCACCTGCCGCCCGGCCCTATCCATCGCCTTTGCAAGAGCCGCCACCAGCGAGGCGCGGTCGAGCGAATGGATGCAGTCGAACAGCCGCACCGCGTCCTCGGCCTTGTTCGACTGAAGCCGGCCGACGAGGTGCAGCGCCACGCCGGGATGATCCTCGCGCAGCGCCGGCCACTTGGCCTCGGCCTCTTGCACGCGGTTCTCGCCGAACACGCGCTGGCCGGCGGCGATCAACGGCGCGATGCGCTCGACCGGGTGAGTCTTGCTCACCGCGACGAGTTCGATGTCGCCCACCGGACGGCGGGCGAGGGCCGCGGCGGCGGCGATGCGCGCGCGCACCTGCCCGAGACGCTGATGGGCGAGAAGTGGGTCGGCTGGCTGATCCATGCGGCGCTGCTATAGCGAGGCGATCATGCGGCGCCAGTCCCCCTCTCGCGATGCCCTGCCCGACTTGTGGCTGGTCAGCGATGCGCGCAACGATGCAGCGCTGGAGCGGGCACTCGCCCGGTTGCCGCGCGGATCGGGGCTGATCGTCCGGCACTACCACCTCGCGCCGGACGCGCGGCGAGAGCGGTTCGACGCCCTCGCCCGTCTCGCCCGGCGGCGCGGGCACCGGGTGGTGCTGGCGGGCAGCGCCGAGCAAGCGCGGCGCTGGGACGCGGACGGCTTCTACGGCGCACCTTCGCATGGCCGCGGGCTGCATCTGGCGACCGCCCACTCCCTGCGCGAGTTGCGCCGCGCCCGCCACGCCGACGCGGTGCTGCTCTCGCCGGTCTTCGCCACCCGCTCGCACCCCGGCGCGCGGACGCTGGGCCCGCTGCGCTTTCGCCTGCTGGCGGCGCGCAGCCCGGTGCCGGTCATCGCGCTGGGCGGCATGACGAAACGCGGCGCCAAGCGCCTCGCCCACCCGAAATGGGCCGCGATCGATGGCCTTTGCGACGAAAGGACTCGCCGGAATCCCAAGGATTCTTGACGCGGAGTCACGCCAGCGGGCATTATGCGCGGCGAAGCAGGGGAACGACGAATGGCGACACGGGCTATGGGCGCAGGCAGCCGCACGGCGCGTCCCGACTGGCGGGGCGTGCTGCGCCGCGCCTTGCGCCGCGCCAGCGAGTTGGGCGGATCGATCCTGCTGTTCGCCGCCACGATTTTCCTGGCGCTGGCGCTCGCGAGCTACCACCAGACCGATCCCTCGTCCTCGACCGCGGCAGGCGGCGAAGTGCGGAACTGGATGGGCGCCGCCGGCGCCTGGGCGGCTGACGCCGGGCTGTTGCTGTTCGGCCCGGTCTGCGCGCTGCTGCTGCCATTGCTCTACGTCTTCGCGCGCAAGCTGTGGCGCCTGGTCGAGGAAGAGGACGGCACCGCCGCTCCGTCCGACCAGCGCTGGTGGCGGCCGATCGGCGGGCTGCTGTTCGCGATGGTGCTGCTTGCGACCGTGCTGTCGCTGACCTTCACCACCCCCGGCGGCTCGCTGCCCGCCTCGATGGGGGGGATCTCGGGCCTGCTGGGCGCCGGGACGATCCGCTACTTCGCCGGCTACCTGCCCGAAGCCGTGCAAGGCTGGGCGATCCTCGCCGCCGCGCTCACCTGCCTGGGCGGCGGCGCGGTGCTGGCGAGCAAGGTCTTCGCGGTCGACTGGGCGGCGCTGCTGACGCTGCCCCACGCGATCCGCGGCATGCGCGAATTGCCCGAGACCGTCACCGCGCTGCCCTTCGCCCCCGCCCGCGAGCCCAAGCTGCGCGAACCCCGCGCCGCGCCCGCGTCGCTGGGCGAACCGCGCCGCGCGCCCGAGATCAGCGATCCCGCCACGGCCGCGAAGCCGGCGCAGATCACCGGCCAGAGCCGGCAGGGCGATCTGTTCGACACGTTCGAGCTGCCCGCGCTCGACCTGCTGGCCGATCCGCCGGCCGACACCCGGCCCAAGGTCGACAAGCTCAGCCTAGAGCGCAACGCGCGCCTACTGGAAACCGTGCTCGACGACTTCAACGTCAAGGGCGAGATCACCGCGGTGCGCACCGGCCCGGTCGTCACCATGTACGAGCTGGAGCCCGCCGCCGGCATCAAGGCCAGCCGCGTGATCGGCCTGGCCGACGACATCGCCCGCAACATGAGCGCAATGTCGGCGCGCGTCTCGTCGATCCCGGGCCGCACGGTCATGGGCATCGAGCTGCCCAACGCCGACCGCCAGATGGTCTCGTTCAAGGAGATGGTCGCTTCCGAGACCTTCGCCCACAGCAAGGGCATGCTGCCGATCATCCTGGGCAAGGACATCGCCGGCGAGCCGGTAGTGGCCGACCTCGCGACGATGCCGCACCTGCTGGTCGCCGGCACCACCGGCTCGGGCAAGTCGGTCGGGCTCAACTGCATCCTCTTGTCGCTGCTCTACCGCCTGACGCCGGCGCAGTGCCGCCTGATCCTGGTCGATCCCAAGGTGCTCGAGCTCAAGAGCTACGACGACATCCCGCACCTGCTCTCGCCTGTCGTCACCGAGCCGGCCAAGGCGGTGCGCGCGCTCAAGTGGGCGGTCGAGGAGATGGAGCGCCGCTATCGCATGATGAGCGAGATCAGCGTGCGCAACCTCGCCGGCTTCAACGAGAAGGTCCGCGCCGCCGCCGCCAAGGGCAAGCCGCTCGGCCGCCGCATCCAGATCGGCTTCGATCCCGAGAGCGGCGAGGAGCTCTACGAGGACCGCCAGCTCGATTACCCGGTGCTACCGCAGATCGTCCTGATCGTCGACGAGCTGGCCGATCTCATGGTCACCGTCGGCAAGGAGATCGAGGTGCTGATCCAGCGCCTCAGCCAGAAGAGCCGCGCCGCCGGCATCCACCTCATCATGGCGACGCAGCGCCCCTCGGTCGATGTCATCACCGGCGTCATCAAGGCCAACCTGCCCACCCGCATCAGCTTCGCCGTCACCAGCCGCATCGACAGCCGCACGATCCTGGGCGAGCAAGGCGCCGAGCAACTGCTGGGCAAGGGCGACATGCTCTACAAGCCGTCGAGCGACCCGATCAAGCGCGTCCACGGCCCGTTCGTCTCGGACGAGGAGGTCGAGCGCGTGGCCGACTACTGGCGGTCGCAGGGCAAGCCCGAATACGTCGATTCGGTCACCGAGGAGCCCGAGGACGGCGGCTTCGGCTTCGAGGACATCGACGCGGCCTCCGACAACCCCGACGAGCGCAAGTACCGCCAGGTCTGCCAACTGGTGTTCGAAAGCCAGAAGGCCTCGGCCAGCTGGATCCAGCGCCAGATGGGCGTCGGCTACAACACCGCCTCGAAATGGGTCGAGCGCATGGAGGCGGACGGCTTCGTCGGCCCGGCCAACCACGTCGGCCGGCGCGACATCTACCGCGACAAGGACGGCAATCCGCTCTGATCCTGTGGAGGATCGGAAGTTACCGCTCCTGCAATCGCTCCCCGCGCCCCTCGAACCGGAGCGACAGCGGCGTGATCGCACCGCTGGCGTTCACACGGATGCGGACGACCGGCGCGAACGCGGGATCGGCGAGCTGGCGGCGGATCGTCGGCACCTGCTCTTGCGGCACGTAGAGCAGGCCGCCCGGCGTGGCCCGCGCCAGCGAGCGGCAGCGCCGATCGCTCAGCACGGTCGCGCGCACCGCGGCCAGCCGGGGCGGCGCGCCCTCCAGGCACAGCGCCTCGGCCCCGTCGATGCCCTCGGGCAGGGCCCAGTCGTAGCGGAAGCGGACGTAGCGCCCGCGCAGCGAGGCGCGTGGGCCCGAGGCGCTGACCGGCACCTCCCACTCGGTGCCCTGCCGCGCCCGCGCATCGGTCCAGGCCCAGGCCGCGCCCAGGCCGAGGACCGGCAGCGCCAGCGCCGCCAGCCGCGGCCAGCCCGCCGTCATGGCCGGGCCTCCGCCGGTGCGGGCGCATAGCGCTGGGCGATCCGTAGCGCGCCATAGGCCACCGCCAGAATCAGCACCCCAGCCGCGATCAGCCCGGCGCCGGTGGTGAGCAGATCGCCGGCCAGCTCGAAGCTCAGCACGATGAGGCGGATCGCGATCAGGGCGACGGCGGCCTGGAAATCGCCCTGCCCCTCGCCGCGCAGCGCCGCCGTCCCGATCACGGCCCACAGCCCCATGAACAGCAGCCCCGCGCCAAGCTCGCTGCCCGACAGCAGGTAGGCCAGCGGCCCGGTCAGTCCGCAGGCGAACAGCACCGCCGCCTGCGCCCGGCCCGAGCCGTCGGGCCGGGCGCGCAGCACCAGCAAGGCCGCCGCCAGGCCGACCGCCGCGTAGATCGCCACCGCCGCCAGGATCGCGCCCGCGTGGGGATCGGCCGGCCAGCGTTCGAACGTGCAGGCGACGGCGAGCAGGCTGGCGCCGCCGATCGCATAAAACGCCGCCATCTGCTCCAGCCGCCGCTCCCAGAAGCCTTCGCGTGCGCCGCCCTGCCAGGCCGCGAGCCCGGCGACGAGCGCCGGCGCGCCGGTCAGCAGCGCGAGCCGCACCGTCAGCCCGAAGTCGGCGAGCACGGTGTCGGGATCGCCCGCGTCGATCGCCACGTTCCACACCGCCGTCACCGTGGTCGCCATCAACATCGCCGCGGTCAGCCAGCCGGCCCCGCGCGCCAGCAACAACGGCGCGAACAGCACGAGCCAGACGACGAGCAGTTGCCACAGCGGCGCGATCGTCTGGTAGACCTGACCGACGTGGCCGAGGAATGTGAGCCCGAGCACGCCGAAGACGAACAACGCGCCCTCCTCCAGCATCGGCTGCCGCTCGGCGAAGTCGCGCGCCTTGGCCCACAGCCCGGCCGCCAGGGCGACGATCACCACGAAATGGATCGAAAGCCGCACCGCGCCGGGGATTGCCTCCCAGTTGGCCGCGACCAGCGACATCAGCCCCAGCCCGATCGCCAGCGCGGCGATGCCGATCGCCGCCCACAGCGCCAGCGGCCGCGCGTGCGCCGCCTCCCAGGCGCGGATCCGCGCGGCCGTCGTCGCGTCGATCAGCCCCGCCTCTTCCCAGGCCGCCAGTTTTCGGTCCGACATCCGGCGCGATACTAGGGCGAGTTGCCGGGGAAGCAAACCGCACCAATGCTTTCGAGATGGACGAGTGCCTATGTTGGGATGCAATCCTGTCGGTCAAAGGAGAATGCCCATGCGCATCGGCACCGTTCGCGAGATCAAGAACCACGAATACCGCGTCGGGCTGACGCCCGAGAGCGTTCGCGAGCTGGTCGCGCACGGGCACGAGGTCTGGGTCGAGAGCGGTGCGGGGGCCGGCATCGGCGCGAGCGACGGCGACTACGAGGCGGCGGGCGCTGCGATCCGGCCGGATGCGGCGTCGGTGTTCGAAGGCTGCGCGATGATCGTGAAGGTCAAGGAGCCGCAAGCCGCCGAGCGCGCGATGCTGCGCGAGGGACAGATCCTCTATACCTACCTCCACCTCGCGCCCGATCCCGAGCAGACCGCCGATCTCCTCAGGTCCGGCGTCAGCGCGATCGCCTACGAGACGGTGACCGGGCCCGGCCATTCGCTGCCCCTGCTCAAGCCGATGAGTCAGGTCGCCGGACGCATGTCGATCCAGGCCGGCGCCACCGCGCTCGAGAAGGCGCACGGCGGGCGCGGCGTGCTGCTGGGCGGGGTGCCCGGCGTGCTGCCGGGGCGGGTGCTGGTGATCGGCGGCGGCGTGGTCGGGTTCAACGCCGCGCAGATGGCGGTCGGCCTCGGCGCCGACGTGACCATCATCGATCGCGATCCCGAAGTGCTCGAGCGGCTCGGCATCCATTTCGAAAGCCGCGCCAAGACGCGCTTCTCCAACCGCTCGACCATATTCCAGATGATCTGCGAGGCCGAGCTGGTGATCGGCGCGGTGCTGGTGCCGGGCGCCGCCGCGCCCCGGCTGGTGACGCGCGAGATGCTCGGCTGCATGAAGCCGGGCGCGGTGCTGGTCGACGTCGCCATCGACCAGGGCGGCTGCTTCGAGACCAGCCATCCCACGACGCACGACGATCCCACTTTCATCGTCGACGGCATCGTCCACTACTGCGTCGCCAACATGCCCGGCGCGGTGGCGCGGACCAGCACCTATGCGCTCAACAACGTCACCCTGCCGCACGCGCTGCGCATCGCCGACGCCTTCGACCGCCCCGACGGCTGGCAAGCGGCGCTGCGGGCCGACCCGCACCTCGCCGCCGGGCTCAACGTCCACGCCGGCCAGGTCACGCACGAAGCGGTGGCCCGCGAACTGGGCTATGATCATGTGCCCGTGATGGAGGCGCTGGGCTGAGCCCCCGTCCGAAATATTAACCCGCCGCTGGCATGACCGGGCCGACCGTCAACGAGCCGTCGGGGACCCATGTCGATCGAAACCGCCATCGTCGTGACCGCGTTTACCTTGTGCTTCCAGGCCGCGCCGAGCGAAGGCTCCTGCAATGCCGCCGTCAGCGACGCGCAGCTTGCCGGCGCGGTGACCGGCGCCGGCTGGTCGCAGTGGCCGCGCAGCATGCTGACGCTTGCCGATACGCTAGGCCGCGACCAGATGCGTCAGGCCGGCGGCATGGCCGGGTATGCGACGGGCCTGTTGCTGGCCGACCTGGAGCTTGAGGCGATGTCGCGCGCCGCGCACAAGGACGACCTCCTCGGGGCGTCGCCGCTCGCGATGGATCAGTTCATCGTCAACGGCCCGGGTGGAACGGCGACGATCAGCACCGAGATCCATACCGGCGAAATCCGGATGGACGGGGTCTCACTCGGCCGCCTTTAACCGGGATCGAAGAACGGCGCCGCCACCTCGGGCGGGACGCGCGTCAGCTTGCCGCTGGCCTTGTCGATCATCGCCCAGGTGGTGCGGGCGCTGACGATGACCTTGCCGGCGGAATTGCGGAAATCGACGCGCCGGTCGAAGCGCGCGCCCTTGGGGCCATCGGGGATGAAGGTCTCGGCGGTGACGCTCTCGCCCAGGCCGACGTTGCCGCGATAGTCGATCTCGTGCCGGGTCGCGACCCATACATAGGAGCGCACATGCGCGGGCGCGGCCACGGCCTCCCAGTGCGCGGTGGCGATCGCCTCCATCCATTGCACCCAGACCGCGTTGTTGACGTGGCCCATCACGTCGATGTGCTCGGGCAGGGCGGTGAAGGTGAGGGTGAAAGTCATGCCCGCGAAACTTGTCACCCCTCCACGCCCAACTGCCACAGGATGAAGGCGAACTCCTCGGCGGTCTCGCGCAGGCTTTCGAAGCGCCCCGACTTGCCGCCGTGGCCGGCGCCCATGTTGGTCTTCAGAAGCAGCTCGTTGCCGTCGGTCTTGAGCTCGCGCAGCTTGGCGACCCACTTGGCCGGCTCCCAATAAGTCACGCGCGGATCGTTGAGCCCGGCGGTGACCAGCAGCGGCGGGTAGGCCTGGGGCTTGACCTGGTCGTAAGGCGAATAGCCGCGGATCAGCGCGAAAGCCTTGGCGTCCTCGATCGGATTGCCCCATTCGGGCCATTCGCCGGGGGTCAGCGGCAGGCTCTCGTCGAGCATCGTCGCCAGGACGTCGACGAAGGGCACATGCGCCACGACCGCGCCGAACAGGTCGGGGTCGGAATTGATCACCGCCCCCATCAGCTCGCCGCCGGCCGAGCCGCCCGAGATGCCGATACGGCCCGCCTGGGTGTAGCCGCGATCGACCAGGCCACGCGCGACATCGACGAAGTCGGTGAAGGTATTCGCCCGCCGCTCGAGCTTGCCCGCCTTGTACCAAGCGCGGCCCAAGTCATCGCCGCCGCGGATATGGGCGATGGCATAGGCGAAGCCGCGATCGACGAGGCTCAGTCGCGTGGTCGAGAAGCCCGGCTCGATGGCGATGCCATAGGCGCCGTAGCCGTAGAGATGCAGCGGGCCGCCCGGCTTGCGGTCCTTACGCGATAGCACGCTGACCGGGATCGCGGTGCCGTCGCGTGCCACGATTTCCAGCCGCTCGGTCGTGTAGAGCGAGGCGTCGTAGCCCGAGGGGATCTCCTGGACCTTGAGCAGCTTCAGGCTGCGGTCGGCCACCACATAGTCATAGACCGTCGCCGGGCTGACCATGCTCTCGTAGGACAGCCGCAGCACGTCCATCGCCCATTCGGGATTATCGCCCAGCCCGGCCGTGTAGCTCGCCTCGGGGAACTGGATCGGCTCGACGCGGCCCGGATCGTCGTAATAGCGCACCTCGATCCGGTCGAGCCCGGCCCCATGTCCTCGTGTCGGGCGGCCCTCGACCACGTAGAAGTCGCGGAACAGGTCGAAGCCGGTGAGGTAGAAGGCGTCCGAGCCCTCGATCAGCGTCGTCCACTCGCCCGGCCGCTCCAGCGGCGCGGTGGCGAGGCGGAAGTTCTCGTGGGTGTCGTTGGCGTGGATGTAGAGTGTGCCGTCGCGCTCATCGACGTCGTACTCGACACCCTTCTGGCGCGCGCGGACCAGGATCGGCGCGGCCAGCGGATCGGCGGCGGGGATCAGGCGGACCTCGCTGGTCTCGTGATCGGACGCGCCGATGATCAACCATTGCTCGTTGGCCGAAAGCGAGGAGCCGACGCGGAAGCCCTCGTCGTCCTCGTGGTAGAGCTCGACGTCGTCGGCCAGCGGCTTGCCCAGCCAGTGCAGGCGGGCGTTGTCGGTACGCCATTGCTCGTTGGCGAGCGAATAGACGAGGCCGGTGTCGTTCGCGACCCAGATCAGCGACGACAGCGTGCCGGGGATCTCGTCTGGCAGCACTTCGCCGGTGGCGATCACCTTGATCCGCGCGGTGAAGCGCTCGGATCCGTTGTCGTCCACCGACCAGGCGAGCAGCCTGCCGTCGGTGCTGACCGCGATGGCGCCGAGGCGGAAGTATTCCTTGCCCTCGGCCAGCGCGACTTCGTCGAGGATCAGCTCGTCATCACCCCCGGCCACGGGCCGGCGCCACCACTTCTTGTACTCGGCGCCCTCCTCGAACTCGATCCAGTAGAGCCAGTCGCCGTCCTTCTGCGGCACCGACTTGTCGGCTTCCTTGATGCGCCCGCGCATCTCCTGGAACAGCCTCTCGACCAGCGGCTTGTGCGGGCCCATGCGATGTTCGAACCAGGCGTTCTCGGCCTCCAGGTGAGCAAGCACCGCTGGGTCGGTGACCTCGGGATAGCCGGGATCGCGCAGCCAGGCGTAATCGTCGGTGACGGTGACGCCGTGGTGGGTGAAGCTGTTGGGTTTTTTCGCCGCGATCGGGGCCGCGAGACTTGTGGTATCGTCCATGACACGCATCTATGGTGCACCCACGAGGACCGCAACCATGCTGATGAAGACCCATGAATCCCGCCTCGCCGCGCTGCGCAAGGAGCTGGAGGCGCGCGGGCTCGACGGGTTCGTCGTGCCGATCTCCGACGAGCACATGAGCGAATACGTCGGCGGCTATGCCCAGCGGCTGCAGTGGCTGACAGGGTTCAACGGCTCGACCGGAACGGCGGTGGTGCTGAAGGACCCTGGTACGGGACCGGGCGCGGCGATCTTCGTCGACGGGCGCTACACGCTGCAAGTGCGCGACCAGGTGGACGGGCAACTCTACGACTACCAGAGCGTGCCGCAGACCAGCGTCGCCGCCTGGCTGGGCGAACACGCACCCGAAGGCGCGCGGATCGGCTACGATGCCTGGCTGCACGGCAAGCGCTGGGTCGAAACGGCGGGCAAGGCGCTGGGCGCGCGCGGGGCGAGGCTGGTGGCGGTCGAGGGCAACCCGATCGACGCGATCTGGGCCGATCGGCCCGCGCCTTCGTCCGCGCCCGCGCTGGTCCACGGTGAGGCGTTCGCCGGCCAGTCGAGCGAGGCCAAGCGCGCGGCGGTGGCCGAATGGCTCGCTTCGAAAAAGCTCGACGCGGCGGTGATCACCGCGCTCGATTCGGTCGCCTGGCTGCTCAATGTGCGCGGCAGCGACGTCGAGCGGACGCCGGTGGCGCTGTCGTTCGTCATCGCCCATGCCGACGGCACCGCCGACTGGTTCGTCGCGCCCGAGAAAGTGACGCCCGATCTGCGCGCGCATCTGGGCGACGCGGTGCGGGTCGCCCCGCGTGACGGTTTCGTTTCCGCGCTGCGGGCGCTTGGTGGCAAGCGCGTCGCGGTCGATCCCGAACGCGCGGTGCAGGCGGTGTTCGCCGAACTGCAAGACGCCGAGGTGGTCGAGGAACGCGACCCATGCGTGCTGCCCAAGGCGATCAAGAACCCCGTCGAGCAAGCCGGCCAGCGCACCGCGCAGGCACGCGACGGCGCGGCGGTGACGCGCTTCCTCCACTGGCTTTCCGAGGCAGCGCCCCAGGGCGGGGTGACGGAGATCGACGCCGCCGAGCGCTTGCACCAGCTGCGCCGCGAGACCGGCGATCTGCGCGACCTGTCGTTCGACACGATCTCGGGCGCGGGGCCGAACGGCGCGGTCGTCCACTACCGCGTGAGCGAGGAGAGCAACCGCAGGCTCGAGCCAAGCTCGATCTATCTCGTCGATTCGGGCGGCCAATACCCGGACGGCACGACCGACATCACCCGCACCGTGTGGATCGGACCGGGAGAGGCGCCGGCCGAAGTGCGCGACCGCTTCACCCGCGTGCTCAAGGGCCATATCGCGCTCGCCCGCGCGGTGTTTCCCGCCGGCACGGTCGGTAGCCAGCTCGATACGCTGGCACGCCAGTTCCTGTGGGCGGCGGGCCTCGACTACGCGCACGGCACCGGCCACGGCGTCGGCAGCTTCCTGTCGGTCCACGAAGGGCCGCAGCGGATCGGCAAGGGCGCCGGCGGACAGGGTGGGACCGAGCAGGAGCTGCTCGCCGGCATGATCCTCTCGGACGAACCGGGCTATTACAAGACCGGCGCCTACGGCATCCGCATCGAGAACCTGGTGCTGGTCGAGGAACGGACGATACCGGGGGCCGAGGGCGCGTTCCTCGGCTTCGAGACGCTGACCCACGCGCCGATCGACCGTGCGCTGGTGGAAGTCACGTTGCTCGACGCCGACGAGCGCGCCTGGTGGAACGCCTATCACGCGCGCGTGCTGGACATCGTCGGCCCGCAGCTCGATGACGCGCCGCGCGCCTGGCTGGCGGCGCAGTGCGCCCCGCTTTAGCCCCTGACCCGAGGAGACCCGCGATGACCGGACCCTTGCGCCTCGCCGAGCATCCGATCCACCTCGGCCTGGGCGGCACCGCGGGATCGCAGCCCGCCTTCACCGGCATCGACTGGTACGAGGAATACGGCCGGCGCACGACCGCCGACGGCACCGAGGGGCGACTGGTCAGCCTCTACAGCTTCTCCGCGCCGTGGGACGCCTGGGAACGCCACCCGGCGGGCGACGAGGTCGTGGTCTGCGTCTCGGGCGAGATCCGGCTGGTGCAGGAGGTCGATGGCAGCGAGCCGCGTGTCGTCACGCTGCAGGCAGGCGAGTACGCGATCAACCCGCCGGGGGTCTGGCACACCGCCGATGTCGTGGACCAGGCCACCTGTTTGTTCATCACCGCCGGCTTCGGCACCGAGCATCGTCCGCGCTAATCGGCGAGGGTGAGGTTGCGATGCGATGAACGCCTCTTCCCGTTTGCGACAAATTGCGACAATTGAGGGGGAACGCGGCACAATGGCGCGACAGGAAGGGGATATCTCCGCAATGGAAACCGGGTGGCGCACCCCCTTCCCCTCCCCCGCGCCGCCCGGTTTTCTCATTTCAGGAGGACGGCCCATGCGGCACGCGCTGATCGGTCTTTTGCTGGCGACGCTCGCCGCCGGATCCGCTTACGCCCTCGAAAAGCGGGAGGACGCCGCCGGCGATCTCACCCGCGACCAGGCCCAGGCGGTGGCGACGCGGATGTTCGACCAGCTCGACGTCAACAAGGATGGCAAGCTGGACGGCGCCGACCGCGACGCCCGCCGCGCCGAACTGTTCGACCGGCTCGACACCGATCACGACGGCCAGCTCTCGCGCAGCGAATTCACCGCCGCCGGCACCAATGCGGCCAAGGATGGCGGCCCCGCCAAGCAAGCCGCGCGCCCGCGTCCCGGCGCGCCGGCCGGCGCCGCCGCCGGTCCTAGCGGCGGCGTGACCCAGGCCGAGTACATCGCCGTCGCGCTCCGCCGGTTCGACGCCGCCGACGCCAACAAGGACGGCCGCCTCACCCCCGCCGAGCGCCGCGCGCGGGCGCCGCGGCAGACGCCGCGCCGCGGCCCGGCAGGGCAACCGTCGCCCGGATGAACGACGATCCGATCAAACTGCTGCTGGTCGACGACGAGGCGGCCTTGCGCGCCCCCCTGGCCGACTATCTCTCGCGCCAAGGGTTTTGCGTAAGCCAGGCGTCCTCGGCCGCCCAGGCCCGCACGCTGCTGCGCGACGCCCCCCCCGACCTCCTCCTGCTCGACATCATGATGCCCGGCGAGGACGGCATCTCGCTGTGCCGCCACGTTGTCGAGGCGCGGGCGATCCCGGTGATCTTCCTGACCGCGCGGGGCGAGGCGACCGACCGTATCGTCGGGCTGGAGATCGGCGCGGACGACTATGTCGTCAAGCCGTTCGAGCCGCGCGAGCTCGTCGCGCGCATCCGCAGCGTGCTGCGCCGCTCGGCGCGCGTCGCCGGGCAAGCCGGCGAAAACGAGCTCTACGAGTTCGAGGGCTGGCGGCTCGATCCGCTCAAGCGCCGGCTGACCGACCAGGAGGGCGCCGTCGTCGTCATCTCCTCGGTCGAGTTCCGCTTGCTCGTCGCCTTCCTCGATCACCCGCGCCAGGTGCTCGACCGCGATCGGCTGCTCGACATGGTCCAGGGCCGCGAGGCGCACTTGTTCGACCGCGCGGTCGATAACCAGGTCAGCCGTCTGCGCCGCAAGATCGAGGTCGACAGCCGCAGCCCGCAACTGATCCAGACCGTCTGGGGTGGCGGCTACATGCTGGCCGCCGACGTGCGGCGCGTACGGGGATGAGCCGCCGGTGGTGACCTGCCGGTTCTGGCCGCGCAGCCTCAAGGGCCAGATGCTGATGGCCGTGGCGATCGCGTTGCTGCTGGCGCAAGGCTTCAGCGCGCTGCTGGTCTATCGCGCGCAGGCCGAACGGCGCGACATCGTGCTGGCCCACGCGCTCGCCTTCCGCCTGCTGTCGGTGACGCGCACCAACCATATCCCCTCGCGCGAGCCCGATCCGATCGGCACCCGCTTTCCCGAGGTGCCGCGCACGTTCACCCCGGAACGCACCGCCGTCGATCCCATCCAGCCCGCCGACGAGCGCGACCCCAAGATCGAGCAGCGGCTGCGCGAAGTGCTGAGCGATCAGGACTTCGCCACCGACGCGCTGATCGTCGTGCGTCGCGAGGCCGAGGCGGATCCCTTCACGATACGGCGCTTCGAATGGGAGGCGCGGATCATGAAGCGGCGGGTCCGGCGCAGCGACGGCGGCGTGCTGCTTGCCGTGGTGCGCCGCCCGGACCAGTCGGAATGGCTGGTGGCGCGGGTGATGGAGCCAACCAACGAATCGCTCGTGGTCCGCACGCTGGTGGCGCAGACGCTGTTCCTCTACCTCGTCGTCGTCGGCGCCATCGCCTTCATCCTGCGGCGGATCACCCGCCCGCTCGCGGCGCTGACCGACCGCGTCGAGCGCTTCGCCGAGACGCGCGATCCGGCGGGGCGGCTCGATCCGCAAGGGCCCGACGACGTGCGCCGGCTGATGATCGCGCACAACGCGATGGAAGACCGCATCTCGGCCCTGCTGGACGAGAAGGACGTGATGCTCGGCGCCATCGGCCACGATCTCAAGACCCCGCTCGCGGCGCTGCGCGTCCGCATCGAGACGGTCGAGGACGAGAGCGAGCGCAGGCGCATGGCCGCGACCATCGAGGACATCGTCCACACGCTCGACGACATCCTCTCGCTCGCCCGCGTCGGCCGCCCGAGCGATCCATGCGAGCCGTTCGAGCTTTCCGCGCTCGTCGCCGCCGTGGTCGAGGAATACGAGGACATGGGCGAGAACGTCCGCCTGGGGGACACCCAACGGATGGTCCTGCCGCTGCGCGCCACCTGGCTGCGCCGCGCGCTGCGCAACCTGATCGGCAACGCGCTGCGCTATGGCGGGACGGCCGACGTCTCGCTGTCGCGCGAGCGCAGCCGGGCGACGATCCGTATCGACGACGAGGGGCCTGGCATCCCGGAATCGGCGATGGGGCGGATGCTCGATCCGTTCACCCGCGGGGAACCCTCGCGCAATACCGAAACCGGCGGCGCCGGCCTCGGCCTCGCGCTCGCCCGCGCGATCGCCGAGCAGCACGGCGGCGAGCTGCGCCTGACCAACCGCCACCGCGCCGACGGTTCGGTCGCGGGCCTGCGCGCCGAGCTGGTGCTGCCGCTGGGGTAACCTACAGCTTTCCTACCGCCCGCGAGACCTCGGCCCGCCGGGCGTCCTTCAGCGGCGGCGCGAAGGCGGCGGCCTGGCCGTGCGCCTGCCCATCCGCATCGATCAGGTTCCACACCGTCGCATCGGCGATGCGGAAACGCCGCCCGTCCAAGGTCACGCGCACCCCCGCATAGTCGGCGATGAAGCCGTCGCGGGTCACACGGTCGAGCAGCGCCTGGCGCTCGCCGCGCGCGGAGGCTTCGGCCGAGAGCCGCGAGGGCATGCCGAGGAAGCGGTCGAGATCGGCGTCGAACGCCGCCAGCGCGACGCGGTTGGCGAAGAAGAACGCGGGATCGGCCCCGGTGCCATGCGCGACGATGGCCTCGGGCGCGATCCACAGCGCTTCGACCGCATCACAACCGGGCGCGACCAGCGGACGACCAAGCAGCCGCGCGAAGCTCTCGGCGATCAGCGCGATGCGGACGCGCAGCACCGGAGTGTCGTAGCGCTCGGGAAAGCTCACAACGCCCACTCGCCTAGGAGGAGCCATAGCCGGACACGAACGTCTCGAGCGCGCTGGCGACATCGGCCTCGATCATCTCGGGCGTGACGTCGTCGATCACACCGAGGAGATGCTGCTGATAGCTGCGCGACATGCACAGCGCATGGAGATGCTGGGCGGCGCGCAGCGGATCGGCCCGGCGCAGCAATCCGCGCGCCATCGCCTGCTCCAGATAATCGGCGATCAGTCGCTGCGTCAGCCGCGGCGCGTTCTCGTAGAAGATCCGCCCGACTTCCGGGAAACGCCCGGCCGCGCCCGCGACGAGCCGGTGCAGCGCGATCGCATCGGGCGAGGTCACCTTGCGCAACTGTTCGCAGCAGACGTCGTGCAGCGCGACGTCGAGCGCCTTGTCCGGCCGCAGGATCGCGGCGATCTGCGCGCGGAACGATTCGCTCGCCCGTTCGATCACGGCTGCGAACAACATCTCCTTGGACGGAAAATAGCTCCACAGCGTTCCCTTGGACCCGCCCAGCGCGGCGGCGACCGCCGACATCGTCGTGCCGCCGTACCCATGTTCGAGGAAATAGGGGCCGGCGACATCGAGGATCGTGTCGCGGCGCGACAAACGCCGGGCCTCTCTGCGGCTGGCGGGGGTGGGAGACTCCACGGACATCGTTACCATACTATATAGTACGATACCGGGTTGACAAGCGGATGGGGTGCGCCCACATCCCCTAGCATTCCATACCAAGTGGTACGGTTTTCTATGACCAGACACTCTCGATTCGCGGTCCCCCTCGGCTTTCTCCTGCTGGCCGGCTGCGTCACGCCTCCCGACCTGGGCCCCAAGCCGATCCCGCGCACGCCCGAAAGCGTCGCGGCGACCCGCAGTCTGGCGCCCGCGCCCGGCGCGGCGTGGCCCGGAGATCGCTGGTGGACCGACTATGGCGACGCGCAGCTCTCGGCGTTGATCGAGGAGGCGCTGCAAGGCGCGCCCGACGTCGCCGCCGCCGCCGCGCGGCTGCAGCGCGCGCGCGGGCTGACCCAACAGGCCGGCGCGGCGACGCTGCCGACGCTCGATGCGCAAGGGCGCGCCGGCTACGACCGGCAGAGCCTCAACCTGGGTTTCCCCGACACGTTCAAGCCGTTCCTCCCGCACGGCTGGCAGGAAAGCGCGCAAGTCGCGGGCACGCTCGCCTTCGATCTCGATCTCTGGGGCAAGAACCGCGCCGCGCTCGCCGCCGCGACGTCCGAAGAGCGCGCGGCAGCGCTCGATCTCGCGCAGGCCCGGACGACGCTGGCGACCGGCATCGCCTCGTCTTACGCCGACCTCGCCCGCCTCTACGACGAACGCGACGTGCGCCTGGCCGCGCTCGAGGTGCGCAACGCCTCGCGCAAGCTGGTGGGCGACCGCCAGATCAACGGGCTGGAGACGCGCGGCAGCTTGCGCCAGGCCGATGCCGAGGCCGCGACCGCGCGCGCCGCATTGGGCGAGACCGAGCAGGCGATCGCCGTCCGCCAGCACCAGATCGCCGCGCTGATGGGCGCCGGCCCCGACCGCGGGCTGGCCATCGCCCGCCCCGCTTTGCCCGCCGCGCGCCTTGCCGGCGTGCCCGAAGGCACGACCACCGCGCTGATCGCGCGCCGTCCCGACATCGTCGCCGCGCGCGAGCGGGTCGAGGCGGCGGCGCGGCGCATCAGGGTGGCGCGCGCCGACTTCTTCCCGTCGATCCGTCTGAGCGCGCTGGTCGGGGTCCAGGCCTTCGGGTTCGACAACCTGATCGCCAAGGACTCGCTCTACGGCAGCGCCGGCCCGGCGATCGACCTGCCGATCTTCGACGCCGGCGCCCGGCGCGGCCGCTATCGCGGCGCGCGCGCCGATTACGACCTCGCCGTCGCCGCTTACGACCAGGCGGTGGTCACCGCCTATCAGGACGCCGCCGACGCGGTCACCGGGGTGACCATGATCGCCCAGCGGCTCGCCGACGCACGCGCCGCGGTCGCCGCCTCGCAAGATGCCTATACCATCGCGCAAGGCCGCTACCGAGCGGGGCTTTCCAACTATCTCGACGTGCTCGCAGTCGAGGACCGCCTGCTGGCCGCGCGCCTCGCCGCCGCGAGCCTGGAGGCGGCCGCGCGCAGCGCCGACATCGCGCTGATCCGCGCGCTCGGTGGCGGCTTCGCGGGCATCTCGCAAGACACTCACACCGACAAGGACCAGTCGCATGGCTGATTGGGAAGACGACACCGGCAAAGTGCTGGAAGGCGACGCGATCGACGCGGCCGTGGCCAACGCATCCGACGAGGCGGAGGCCGCCGCCGCCGCCAAGGCGCGCCGGCTGGCCGCGCGCAAGACCTGGCTGGCCCGGCTGGCGCTCGCCGTCGGGCTGGGCGTGCTGGTCTGGCTGGCCTGGTATCTGCTGGTCGGCCGCAACCACGTCGGCACCGACAACGCCTATGTCGACGCCGAGCTGGCCCAGGTCACACCGCTGATCGCCGGCCAAGCGATCGAGGTCGCGGTGAAGGACACCCAAGCCGTGCGGCGCGGGCAAGTGCTGGTGCGGCTCGATCCCACCAACGCCCGCATCGCCCTCGCCCAGGCCGAAGCCGAGCTGGCCGAGGCGCGGCGCCGCTTCCGCCAGACCGTGGCGACCGGATCGGCGCTGTCGGCGCGCGTCGCCGCGGGCGGCGCCAGCGTCGCGCAGGCGCAGGCGCAACTCGCCGCCGCCCAGGCCGACTTCGAGAAGGCCCGGATCGACTTGCAGCGCCGCGAGGCCCTGGCCGCGAGCGGTGGCGTTTCGGGCGAGGAGCTGACCTCGGCGCGCCAGGCGCTGGCTTCGGCCCGCGCCGGGGTGGCGACCGCGCAGGCGACGATCGCCGGCGCCCGCTCCACCCGCCAGTCCGCCGCCGGCGAGCTTTCGGCCAACGAAGCGCTGGTGCGCGGCTCGACCGAGGACACCGACCCCGGCGTGCTCGCCGCCAAGGCCAGGCTCGACGCCGCCCGGCTCGACCTCGACCGCACGGTGATCCGCGCGCCGATCGACGGCGTCGTCACCCGGCGCCAGGTCCAGCTGGGCCAGCGCGTCGCGCAAGGCGCGCCGATCATGAGCCTCGTGCCGCTGAGCCAGGTTTACGTCCAGGCGAACTTCAAGGAGCGGCAGCTGCGCGACGTGCGCGTCGGCATGCCGGCCGAGGTCACCGCCGACATCTATGGCGGCGACGTGGTCTATCACGGCAAGGTCGCGGGCTTCTCCGGCGGCACCGGCGCGTCGATGGCGCTGATCCCGGCGCAGAACGCCACCGGCAACTGGATCAAGGTGGTCCAGCGCCTGCCGGTGCGGATCGAGCTCGATCCCCGGGAGCTTGCCGCCCATCCGCTGCGCGTCGGCCTGTCGACCGAAGTGACGATCGACATCTCGGGCGAGTGACCGCGATGAGCGACACCGCGCGCGCCATCGCCAGTAGCCCGGCGAACGTCCCCACCAGCCGGCTGATGCTGTGCGGGCTGGTGCTGGCGCTGAGCAACTTCATGGTCGTGCTCGATCTGACCGTGGCCAACGTCTCGGTGCCGCATATCGCGGGCAATCTCGGCATCTCGATGGATCAGGGCACCTGGATCATCACCTCCTACGCGGTGTCCGAGGCGATCTGCGTGCCGCTGGCCGGATGGCTGTCGCAACGCTTCGGCGCGGTGCGGGTGTTCACCGTCTCGATGTTCGGCTTCGGCCTGTTCTCGCTGCTGTGCGGACTGTCGGTGACACTGGGCATGCTGGTCGCCGCGCGCATCGGCCAGGGCCTGTGCGGCGCGCCGCTGATGCCGATGTCGCAGACGCTGCTGGCGCGTATCTTTCCGCCCGAGAAGCGGACGATGGCGATGGGCGTCTGGGCGATGACGACGCTGCTCGGCCCGGCGGTCGGCCCGATCCTCGGTGGCTGGATCAGCGACAGCTTCAGCTGGCACTGGATCTTCCTGCTCAACATCCCGGTGGCGATCTTCTGCACGATCGCCGCCGCCTGGCTGCTGCGCCCTTACGAAACGCCGGCGCAAAAGGTGCCGGTCGATCGCATCGGCCTGGCGCTGCTGGTGTTCTGGATCGGCTGCCTGCAGATCGTGCTCGACATCGGCCGCGACCACGACTGGTTCGGCGACTGGCGGATCGTCGTGCTGGCGGTCTGCGCGGCGGTCGGCTTCATGGCCTTCGTCATCTGGGAATGGACCGAGGAACACCCGATCGTCGATCTCCGGATCTTTCGCTATCCCGGTTTCGGCTTCGCGATCCTGACGCTGGCGCTGTGCTTCGGCGCTTATTTTGCCAGCATCATCATCATCCCGCAGTGGCTGCAGACGTCGATGGGCTATACCGCGACGATGGCCGGCGTGATCACCGCGCTCACCGCGGGCGCGGCGATCATCACCTCGCAAATCTCCGCCCGGCTGGTCGGCCGGGTCGATGTGCGGATCATGATCTCGTGCTCGGTCGGCTGGATGGGCTGCATGGCGCTGCTGCGCGCGAGCTGGACGACGGGCGCCGATTTCGGGACGCTGGCGTTGCCGCAGATCCTCCAGGGCCTGGCGCTGCCGTTCTTCATGATTCCGCTGACCACGCTGTCGATAAACCTGGTGCCGATCGAGAAGACCGCATCGGCCGCGGGCATCCAGTCGTTCCTGCGCACGATGGCGGTGGCGCTATCGACCTCGCTGGCGCTGACCGTGTGGGGCAACGGCCAGCGCACCGCCCGCACCGAACTAGCGGGCGCGCTGCATCCCGACGAGACCACCGCCACGCTCGCGAGCGCGGGCATGGGGCCGGAACAGATACGCCAGGTCATCAGCAACATGGTTGACAACGAGGCGATGATGCTCGCCGTCAATCACACCTTCCTGATCACCGCCGTGATCCTGTTCGCGGCGGCCGGCGTGGTCTGGCTGACGCCCCGGATCAAGACCGGGGCACTCGCGCAGGTGGACGCGCACTGAGGTGTCCCCGCCCAGGCGGGGACGCGCGTTTTGCCCTCAGTCCGCCTTCGCCTTGTCCTCGGACTCGCCCTGGGTGCGCGCTTCGACCTTTGCCGCGCCTTCCTTCATCGCGTCGCCCATCCGGTCGGTGACGCGCGCGGCCTCGCCGGCGGCGTCCCGGGCGGCTTCGCTGACGGCGGCGGCGCCCTCGGTGGCGGCGGCGTTGACCGCGCGGGCGCCGTCGGCGGCGGCATCGCTGGCCGCGCTGCTCATGTCCTCGCCCGCGGCATCGATGGTGTTCTGCGCGCTGTCCTGGGTCTTTTCCGAACACCCGGGGAGCGCGAGACCGGCGGCGAACGACAGGATGATGCCGAATTTCGGGGCGATGTTACGCATGGATTTCTCTCCTCAGGCTACCCGCGGTCCAGAATGATCGAACCCCGCCGCGGTTCCCCAGGGGATTACCGCAGCCAGGCGCGGATCGCCAGCAAGACCAGTCCCAGCGCCGCTGGCGAGGGACGAAACCGTTGCCTCTCTCAAACCCGGTCAAAACCTCAGGCCGCCTCCAGCTCGGCCTCCGAGCGCGCCGCCACCGGCTCCGCCGCTCCATCCAGCGCCGAGCGGATCGCCGCGAGGAAGTGGTCGGTCGCGCGTTCCCAGGTGTAGTTGCGCGCCAGCGCGATGGCGTCGGCGCGGCGCAGCCTCAGCGCGCGGGCGATCGCGGCGGCAAGGTCTTCATCGACCGCGCCCGCCGCCCGGGCCTGCTCGCCATCGACGCCGCAGCCATCGGGACCCAGGATGTCGATCGGACCGGGCACCGGATAGGCGGCCACCGGCACGCCGCACGACAGTGCCTCGATCACCACCAGCCCGAAGGTGTCGGTAAGGCTGGGGAACACGAAACAGTCGGCGCTGCGATAGGCGGCGGCGAGCTCCTCGCCCGCCAGCGCGCCCATGAACATCACATCGGGATAGCGCGCGCGCAGGTCGCCAAGCGCAGGGCCTTCGCCGACGACGACCTTGGTGCCGGGCGTCTCGGCCTGCAAGAACGCCTCGAGGTTCTTCTCGGGCGCGACGCGGCCGACGTTGAGCAGCAACGGGCGCGGCAGATGGACGAGATCGGGATGGGCGTCGCCGTCGGCACGGAAGACCCAGTTGTCGATGCCCCGGCTCCAGGGCCGGATTCGCTCGAAGCCGCGCCCGCGCAGTTCCAGCTCCAGACTGCGCGTAGCGACGAGCACCGCGCGGCTGGGGGCATGGAAGCGGCGCATGATCGGCCAGAAGCGCTCGGCACTGATGCCGGTGCGGACCGCCGCATAGTCGGGAAAGCGTGTGTGGAACGCGGTGGTGAACGGCACCCCGCGCGCCAGGCACCAACCGCGCGCGCTCCAGCCGATCGGCCCTTCGGTGGCGATGTGGACGATGTCGGGGCGATAGTGGTCGAGCATCCGCCGCGCGGCGAAGCGCGGGGCCAGCGCCAGGCGGATCGCCGAATAGCCGGGCATCGGCACGGTGAGGAAGCGCTCGGGCGTGATCAGTTCGACCTCGTAGCCCTGCCGGTCGAGCACCGCGACGGTGGCCGCCAGCGTGCGGACGACGCCGTTGACCTGCGGAAACCAGGCGTCGGTGGCGATAGCGATGCGAATAGGCGCGCTCATGCCACCGTCTCCAGCGGCTGGGTGGGCGCGTTCGCCGCCGCCTCGGCCGCCACTTCCTGCGCCCAGTCGACGATGTGCATCGCGCCATCGGCCTCTTCGGCCAGCGCGGTGCAGCTTTCGACCCAGTCGCCGTCGTTGTAATAGGTGATGTCGCCGATCGCGCGAATCTCGGCGCAGTGGATGTGGCCGCAGACGATGCCGTCGAAGCCGCGCTCGAGCGCCTCGCGCGCCACCGCCTCCTCGAAGCTGCAGACGTACTGGACGGCGTTCTTGACCTTGCGCTTGAGGTGCGCGGAGAGCGACCAGTACGGCATCTTCAGCCGCCGTCGCACGGCGTTGAACAGGATGTTGGCGCGCAGCAGCAGCCCGTAGGCCTTGTCGCCCAGGAACGCGAGCCACTTGGCGTAGAGCACCACGCCGTCGAAGCTGTCGCCGTGAGTCACCAGCAGGCGGCGACCGTCGGCGGTCTCGTGCACCGCTTCGAGCACCAGCTCGACCCCGCCGAAGGTCAGCCCGGCATAGTCGCGCAGCATCTCGTCGTGATTGCCCGCGACGAAGACCACGCGGGTGCCGCGATGCGCCATCTTGAGCAGGCGGCGGACCACCTCGTTGTGGGCGTCGGGCCAGTACCAGCCTTTGCGCAGCCGCCAGCCGTCGACGATGTCGCCGACCAGGTAGAGCGTCTGGCACTCGATCGAGCGCAGGAAATCCACGAGCAGCGCCGCGTTGCAGCCGCGCGTGCCGAGGTGGACGTCGGAAATCCACACCGTGCGGTACTTGCGCTTGGGACGGAAGCCCTTGGGGTCTGGCAGGTCGAGCCATTCGGGGATCTTGCCCAGGGGAGGAACGCCACCCGGCTTGCGGGGCAGCAGGTCCGCGTCATCGAAGATCATCATTGTCACCTTTGCCGGTTTCGCCTCCTTTTAATCCGGCGCGGTTGCGGGGTGGTGACGGATCGGGGTCAGTTCGGTGACAGGCGAGCGCCGCGATTTCACCGAACTGTCGCCGAACCGTCATTTGCGCGTCACACGGCGGCGGCAGGGTCCTTCCGCAACACAGGGCCGGAGTTCCATGCACCGCGTCGACATACTGCTGACCGGCGAGCTCGAGGGGGGAACCGCGCCGTTCGTCCACGGCGAGCTCGAAGTGCTGTTCCATCGCTGGGCGCGGCCCAGCGAGCTGCCGCTGCTCGAAGGCACGCTCTGGGCCTTCGTCGACTGGGTGCTGCCCGAGATCTCAGGGCTCGAGATCTGCCGCCGGCTGCGCTGCGATCCGCTGACCGCGCAGGCGCACATCACGATGATGCTGGAGGAGGACGACCAGGACGCCCGCCGCCGTGCGCTGCGCGCCGGGGCGGACGACTACATGGTCGGACCCGCCACCCGCACCGCGCTGCTCGACCGGGTGCTCTCGGCCCGGCCGCACGACCACGACGGCGCGCCCGCGCGCAACCTCGCGCTCGGCGAGCTCAGCATCGATCTCGCCGCCTTCCAGGCGCGCTGGCGCGGCAAGGCGATCCCGCTGATGCCCAACGAGTTCCGCCTGCTGCGCTACCTGGTCGAGCATCCCGGCCGGGTGTTCACCCGCGGCCAGCTCATCGCCGCGCTCGGCAAGCAGGACCCGCCGGTCGACGAACGCACGGTCGATGTCTGGATCGGCCGCCTGCGCCGCGCGCTGCGCACCGCCGGCGCCGGCGATCCGCTGCGCACGGTGCGTTCGCTGGGATACGTGCTCGACCAGCCTTGAGGGTTAGCCTCAAGAGAAGCGCGTCCCCGCGCAAGCGGGGACCTCGGGCCGCCCACGCAACCTATGATCCCGCCGAACGAGGCCCCCGCTTTCGCGGGGGCGCAGGTGACGCTGGTTGCGCGCACGCCGCTCTGAGCCACCGCCAGACAAAAGAAGGCCCGGAACCCTTGCGGGAGCCGGGCCTATAGGAGGGTCGGGGGGAGAGAGGGCCTCCCCCTTCGGCAGGAAACCGGGATTAGAACTTGGCCGAGATGCTGGCCGCGATGGTGGTGCCAACGTCGTAAGTGTTGTTCTGCACCGTGTAGGCCGGATAGCGCTGCGTCTCGCTGAAATCGGTTCCGAGGAGGTTGCGGCCCTCCACTTTGAATTCGAGCGGCGGCATGCCGGCCACCTCGATGGCCTGCCGCGCGACGATGTCGAGGTTGACGCCGGGCCTCTCGACGATGTCGGGATCGACCACGCCGCCGCTGTTGGCCCCGCGCGAGCTCACGCGCTTGCTGGCGTAAGTCAGCAGCAGGGTGATCTGCGACAAGGTCTCGGTATCCTCGATGCCGAACTGGATGTTGGCGAGGTGCTTTGACTGTCCGGTCAGCGGGCTGCCGTTTGTGAACACCTGGCCTGCGGGGGCGATCAGCGGGCTGTCGATATTGCCGGGGAACAGCACGGTGGTGTCGCCGGCCGCCACCTTCAGCTTCGACTGGCTATAGGTGTAGTTGGCCGAGAGCATCAGACGGCGGGTGGCGAAATAGTCGCCGCCAAGGCCGGCGAGGTCGAAGTACTTCACCACTTCCGCCTCGACGCCGTAAAGGTCAGCCTTGGGCGCGTTGGCGTTGCTGACCTGGAGCTGGCCCGAGGCGTCGACGGTGGCGATCGATTCGATCGGCTTGTCGATCCGCTTGTAGAAGCCGGCCAGCGAGATCCGCTCTCCGCGCGCCGGATAGAACTCGGTGCGGACCTCGGCGTTGTAGAGCTGGCTGTCGGTCAGGAACGGGTTGCCGCTCAGCAGGCGATCGGATTCCAGATCGAGCACCGGGATCGTGCCGAGCTCGCGGAACTGCGGCCGGGCGATCGTCTTGGAGCCGTGGACGCGCAATTGCCAGTCTTCGGCGAAGTTCCAGGTCATCGTCGCGGCGGGCAACCAGTAGTCGTTCTTCTTCTCGATCACTGCGGCCGTGCCGGCGCCGTTCGGATTGTTGCCGTAGATGTCGGGCAGCGTCAGCGTCTGCTTGGCGGTCTCGTAGCGTACGCCCGCCTCGAGCCTGAGCCCTTCGGCCAGGCCCATGTCGGCGCGCACATAGCCGCCGTGCACGGTCAGGTCGCCGCGATAGAGCGCCTGGCCGAACGCGCGGTTGGCCTGGCGCAGCGTGATGTTTTCGTAATCGACGAAGTCCGGCGAAAGAAGCTGGTAGATCGGCAGGTAGGCGTTGGGCGTGGTCACCACCGGCGCGCCACCGTCGTCGTAGACGAAGTTCAGGCTTTCGAAACGGCGGCTCGTGTCGCTGTAGGCGTAACCCGCCGAGAGCTTGGCGGTGAACGGCCCCGTGAATTCATAGGCGAGGTCGGCGCCACCGGCCCACACGTCCTCGTTCAGGTCGCTGAACACAACGCCCGTCGGCGCGCCGAAGCGGATCGCATAGCCTTCGGTCGCGGGGACGTAGCGGTACTGCGTCGTCCGCTCGTAGGGCGACTTGCGTTGCGAGTTCGAATAGCTGCCGCGCAAGTCGAGGTCGAAGTCGCCGAACTTGAACTCGCCGACGAGCTGCGAGGTGATGAGCTGGCGCTGGACGTAGTTCGTCTCGTAATTGAGCGAATCGTAAGGGCCCGTCAGGCGGCCGGCGTCCAGGTCCTCGAAGCGGGTCTGAATGTTCTCGTAGGATCCGCGCACGCGCGCGACCTTCGAAGTGTCGTGGATGTAGACGTTGGTGAAGCGCAGTTTGTGGCCCTGCGGCAGGTCGAGGCCGAGGCTGACCAGCGCGTTGGCCTGGATGCGGTTCTCGGTCCGCACGCCATAGCTGCTGTTGACCAGCGAGCCCGCCAGCGCGGTCTGCTGCGTGGCGCCGCGGGTGCGCCAGCCGTTCGAGTAGCCCATGCTGGCGAGCACGCCGAAGCGGCTCTCGCCGAAATCGGTGGCGTAGCCGGCGCTTGCCGAGGCGCTGAAGTTGGCCGGGATGTCATGGTTGCGCTGGACGATCAGCGTATCCTCGTTCTCCAGCACGTTGGCGCTGACAAGTTGGCCGTTGTTGTTGCGCAGCGCGGTGGGCAAGCGACGGGTGCCGTCGTCGTAGCCGACGATGTCGCGCTTGCTGCCGTAATAGGTGTAGCCGAGCTGGGCGGTGGTCTCGGTGTCGATGCTGATGCCGGTGCCGAGCGTCAGGTAGTTCTCCTCGGGCAGCGAGGCGGTGGTGAGGTTGATGACGCCGCCGCCGTACTCGCCAGGGTAGTTGACCGAATAGCTTTTCTGAACGAGCGCGCTGGAGACGATGCTGGTCGGAAACACGTCGAGCGGCACCACACGCCGCAGCGGTTCGGGCGAAGGGAGCGCCAGGCCGTTGAGCAGCGCCAGCGAATAGCGATCACCGAGACCGCGAACGTAGACGAAGCCATTGGTGTTGACCGACAGGCCGGTCACGCGCTGCAGCGCGCCCGAAATGTCGCCGTCGCCGGTGCGCGCGATTTCGGCGGACGACAGCACGTTCACCACTTGCGCGGTGTTGCGGACGGGCTCGGGAATGAAGCGGCCGGTGACGACGATCTCGGCGCCCTCCGCGCCGGGAGCGGACACCTCCACGTCTTCCTCGGCGGGCGCCGGGTCCGCCGGTGCGGGTGTGGCCGTTTCGGCACCGCTGGGCGGCGTCGGCTGCGGCTCGGTTTGCGCCATCGCGGCGTGGCTGGTCAGCCCGGTGCCAGCCAGCAACAGAGCGAGGAAAAGGCGCGAACGGGTCATTGGTGGTCCCCCAGGAGAACGAAGAGGGGGGGAGGGGCGCACGGCCGCTCCCCCGGAGTACGCAAAGTAGAGTTACGAGACGCGGATGTCGGTGCAGCTCGTCAGGCCGCGCAAGTTGGCGACGTCGGAGTTGCAGGTCCAACCCTGGGTCCAGGTATCGCCGGGGCCGCTGAAGGCACCGATGTAGTTGACCTGGGTGAAGAACGAGCTGATCGTGGTCAGGTTGGCCGCGCCGGCGACGGCAAGCTCGTTCGTGCCGGGCGCGACCTGGCCCACGGTGGAGCCCGTCAGGAACGCCAGCGTGTTGGTGAAGGCCTGGTTGACCGCGCTGTTGGCGGGGTTGCTCAGCGTATCCTGCTCGAAGGTGTCGGCGTCGGCATCAATCAGCGTGCCGCAGTCGAACACCACCGAAAGCAGGCGCGGCGGGCCACGCTCGTCGTTCGCAGCGCCGCCGGTGCCGGCCGCCTGAACGGTCTGCGCGTCGTCGACGTCGAAGCACTGGCGGGTGCCGGTGTTCTTGGCGATGACGATGCCGTTGATCAGGTCGACGTCGGCGCCGCCGCGCAGGCGGATGGCCGGCTCGTTCGGCGTGTTCTGGACGAAGGTGAAGTTGGCGAGGCGCAGGTACTGGCGCGGCTGCGCGTCGTTCACCGCCGAGCTGTCGACCTCGAGCATCGTCTGGTTGCCGGCCGAATCGCCGACCGTGCCGTTGGCCCGGCGCACGGCCAGGAGGAACTGCACCGCGCCGCGGAAGCCGTTGTCGGTGTCCAGCGAGTCGTCGGCGATGCCGGTCATCACCAGGTGATCCATGTTCTGCGTGCCGCCGAACGATTCGATGCCGTCGTCCAGGCTGTTGTGGATCTGGATGTGCGACATCACGGTGCCCGAGCCGACGCCGCCGGTGGTGATGCCCTGGATCTCGCTGGCGTTCGCGCCGACGCCGGTGAAGTTCACCTGGACGTAGCGCAGGATGCCCGAATTGTCGTTGGCGACGTTGCCGCCGAACAGCGTGTCGGTGGCGACGCCTTCGGCCTTGCGCCAGCAGCCGGCCGAGCCGCCCACGGTGGAGGACGAGACGGTGGCGTCACAGTCCGAGACCGGCGCGCGGCCGTTGACGATCAGGCCGCCCCAGAGGTTGTCGGTGGCCTCGGTCATGCCCTGGCCGGTGAGGTTGGCGAGCGCGGTGAAGATGATCGGCTGGTTGGCGTTGCCGTCGGCGTTGAGGCGCGAACCGCGGTTGACGATCAGCGAGGTCTCGCGGGTCTGCGCGAAGACGGTCACGCCGGCCGAGACGTTGAGCGTCGCCGCAGCCCCGCCGGCCAGATCGATGTCACGGCCCACGTCGGTGCGGCCGTTGAGCGAGTACATCACGCCGTCCGCGCGGCGCGCGGTAAGGTTAAGCGTGCCGGTGATCTGCGCCGGAACACCGCAGTTGCGGATGGTGCCGCGGGTGCCCTGGAGCTGAATGGTGCCGAGGTCGGTAGTGCCCGGGGTGCACGAAGCAGCCGCGGTGACCGAGCCCGCGCCGGGCGTGGGGGTCGGAGAGGGCGACGGCGACGGCGTCGGGATCACGATCGGGCCGCCGGGTGCCGCGACGTCGTCGGCGCCGCAGCCGGCGAGCGCCAGCGCGCTGCAGGCGACCATAATCAAGCTGTGCGGTTTTTTCACGGTAGGTACCCCTCATGGTGAGTTTCGTCGACGGCAGGACCGCCCTCGCGACTCGCCAAATAGGAGCAGGGGGTGACAGTTTGTTTTCGGTTCTATGACAGTTCGAATAGTGTTCTGTGGTTGTAATATGACAATTATGACAACACCTTGGCTGACGGACCCGACTCCGCCGGAAGGCCAACGTTTCATTTTTATGACAATGTTACAGTTTCATTGCGCGAACAGGAGGCGAGTCATAGCCTGACCGGGTCAGAACAGAATTCAGGAGAACGATGCCGATGTCCGCTACTATGCTGGTTGCCGCGCTGCTGGCTCAATCCGCGCCGCTGATCGTCGTCCCGGGGTACGAGGGACGCACGGGCAGCGAGATCGCCTACGCCGAAGTCGGCTACGACGAACTCAGCGCCGGCCACAACGCGGCAGCGATTCATCGCATCCGCGCCAATCGCGCACTCGACATCGACGATCCGGCCGCCCTTATCAACCTCGGCACCGCCTCCGCCCGCATGGGCGACATGGCCAAGGCCGAAGGGTACTACCGCGCTGCGATGGCGAGCCGCAGCCGCTACGAGCTCGAACTTGCCGACGGCCGTTGGATGGATTCGCGCCAGGCCGCCCGCTCCGCGCTGTCCCGCCTCTCGCAGGGCCAGATGCTCGCCGCGCGATGATCCCCGCGAGCACGGGTCCTTTCGGTCGCAAATAGTCGCGAAAAGGCTGGGGAAATCGCGCGGTCGCGCCGTTGCTTTTTCCCGGCCCATATAGAGAATAAAGCCGAAATCCCATTCGGCGGCGACGCATCGTAACTGTCACAGAGCCGTCACGTAAAAAGCGCAAGGCCCCCGGCAGGAGGGCTCGATGAGTCGGTTGTGGGCAGTTGATTCGGTGGTTTCTGACGTCGCGGCGGCCTTGTTGGCCCTGTCGCCGCTCGTCCCCACCGTTGCCCATGCCGACGTGCTCGAGATCGGCACGCGCGGTGCGGCATGGGTCGCGGGCGGACCGGCAGCCGCGACCGAGGCGACCACCTTCGACCTCGACGCGCCCCTGGCGGCCGTCCCCCAGGGCACCCCGGTTACCGACGTCGCCCCCACCGCCGTCCCCGACGCCTACCGCGCGCGCGTGGCCGAGCTCGCCGCCAAGTATGACTTGTCGCCCGCCTTGATCGAAGCCCTCGTCTGGCAGGAGAGCCGCTGGCGCAGCGGCGCGGTCTCGCCGGCGGGCGCGCGCGGGCTTGCCCAGCTGATGCCCGGCACCGCCCGCCAGATGGGCGTGAACCCCGACGATCCGCACGCCAACCTCGAAGGCGGCGCGCGCTACTTGCGCGCCCAGCTCGATGCGTTCGGCGGCGACATCGAGAAGGCGCTGGCCGCCTACAACGCCGGCCCCGGCCGGGTGCAGGCGGCGGGCGGCATCCCGCGCATCCGCGAAACCCAGAACTACGTCGCGTCGATCATGGCGCGGCTGACCGCACCCATCCTGTCCGCACCCGTTCGGAGATGACCCCGATGCTCAAGAAGTTTTTCCCCGCCACGTTGCTGGCAGCGCCGCAGGCGGCCTACGCGCAAGTCGCGGGCGCGGCCGCCGATCCGCAAGGCTCGGGCCCGATCGTCGCCGCGCTCGGCTGGCTGCAGGGCACGCTGCTCGGCAACGTCGCCACCGCGGTCGCGGTGATGGCGGTCGCCGCGGTGGGCTTCATGATGCTGACCGGGCGGATGAACTGGCGCTTCGGCGCGACGGTGATCATCGGCTGCTTCGTGCTGTTCGGCGCGGGCGCGATCGTCACCGGCATCCAGTCGGCCGCGGCGGTCGGCTGATGGAGCTTACGCGCTATCCGGTGCACCGGGCGCTGACACGGCCGCAGATGTTCGCCGGCGTCACCTACAGCTTCTTCGTGATCAACGCGGCGGTGACCACCGAGGCGTTCCTCATCACCAAGAGCTTCCTGGCGCTGCCGGTGGCGCTGCTGATCCACGCGATCGGCTATCTCGCCTGCCTGCGTGAACCGCGCGTGTTCGATTTGTGGATCACCAAAGTCTCCCGCTGTCCGCGCGTGCGGAACTTCCAGCGCTGGGGCTGCAACAGCTATGCGCCGTAAGGAGCGAACGATGGGCCTGTTATCCGGAGCGGCCGCTTGGGCGAACAAGGAAGCCTCGGCCGGCGACCGCCTGCCCTACCGCGCGCTCGTCGACGAGAACGTCGTGCTGCTGCGCGACGGATCGGTGCTGTGCGCGCTGATGGTGCCCGGCCTCTCGTTCGAGACCGCCGACACCGACGAACTCAACGCCCACGCCGCGACGCGCGAGGTGCTGCTGCGCAGCGCGCTCGACGCCCGTTTCGTGCTCTACCACCACGTCATCCGCCGCCGCGTCCATGTCGAGCTCGACGGCACGTTCGAGGATCCGCTGGCCGCGCATATCGACGCGCGCTGGAAGGCGGCGGTCGCCACCCGCGCGCTTTACGTCAACGACCAGTTCGTCACGCTGGTGCGCCGCCCCGCGCGCGGCCGCGCCGGCTGGGCCGACAGGCTCGGCCGGATGATGAAGCGCAAAGGCGCCGCGCCAATCGCAGCCGATCCCGCGGACGTGCGCGCGCTCAAGGCGGCGGCGGGCGCGCTCACCGCCTCGCTCGGCGCCTATGGCGCGCGGATGCTGGGCGACTACGAGGGCGCGGGCGGCACCTGCTCGGAAGTGCTCGAACTGCTCAGCGCGCTCTACAACGGCGAGATGCGCCCCGTGCGCCGCCCGGCCGAAGGCACCGACGTGGGTCGCATGCTGCCCTACAAGCGGCTGTCGTTCGGCCTCGACGCGATGGAAGCGCGCGGCCCAGGAGGAGTGGCGGCGGGGAGCAGCGATTTCGCCGCGCTGATCAGCCTCAAGGACTACCCCGACACCACCGCGCCCGGCCTCGCCGACGCGCTGCTGCGGCTGCCGTGCGAGCTGGTGCTGACCGCCAGCTACGCGCCGACCGACCGCCAGATCGCCCGCGAGCGCATCGACCTCGCCATCCGCCGTTTGAAATCCGCCGACGAGGAGGCGCTGGCCGAACGCCGCGAGATGACCGCCGCGCGCGACGCGCTCGGCACCGGCGCCACCGCTTTCGGCGATCACCACCTCTCCGTCCTGGTCCGCGCGCCCAGCCTGCCCGCGCTCGACGAGACCGCCGCCGCCTGCGCCGCCGCGCTCGCCGACATGGGCGCGATCGCGGTGCGCGAGGACGTCAACCTCGAGCCCGGCTTCTGGGGTCAGTTCCCCGGCAACGAGGCGTTCGTCGTTCGCCGCGCGCTGGTCTCCAGCGCCAACATGGCCTGCTTCGCCAGCCTCCACGGCTTCGCGATGGGCAGCGCCCAGGGCAACCACTGGGGCGAGGCGGCGACGCTGCTGACCACCACCAGCGCGACGCCGTTCTTCTTCAATTTCCATCAGGGTGACCTCGGCAACTTCACCGTCATCGGCCCCTCCGGCTCGGGCAAGACGGTGGTGATGAACTTCCTCGCGGCGCAGGCGCAGAAGTTCGGCCCCCGCACCGTATTGTTCGACAAGGATCGCGGTGCCGAGGTCTTCGTGCGCGGCATCGGCGGCGATTACAGCCGTATCGCCGCCGGGCATCCGACCGGCTTCAACCCGCTGGCGCTCCCCGACACCCCCGCCAACCGCGCCTTCCTGCGCGACTGGCTGGCGGTGCTGCTCGCCGCCGACGGGCCGGAGGAGCACGCGACACTGGCGGGCGCGGTCGACGCCGCCTACGCCAACGATCCGGCGCTGCGCCGCCTCACCCATTTCCGCGAGTTGCTGGCGGGCAGCCGCCGCCCCGAACCCGGCGACCTCGCCGCCCGGCTCGACGCCTGGATCGGGGCGGGCGAGCACGGCTGGCTGTTCGACAACGCGGAGGATCGCCTCGACCTCTCCGCCCGCGTCATCGGCTTCGACATGACCGCGCTGCTCGAAACCCCGCGGCTGCGCACGCCGGTGATGATGTACCTTTTCCACCGCATCGACGAGCGGCTCGACGGCACGCCGGCGATGATCCTGATCGACGAGGGCTGGAAGGCGCTCGACGATCCGGTCTTCGCCGCGCGCATCCGCGATTGGCTCAAGACGCTGCGCAAGCGCAACGCGCTGGTCGGTTTCGCCACCCAGTCGGCGCGCGACGCGCTCGAAAGCCGGATTTCGGCGGCGCTGGTCGAGCAGACCGCGACGATGGTGTTCATGCCCAACGCCCGCGCCCGGCCCGAAGACTATTGCGAGGGCTTCGGCCTGACGAGCCACGAGCTGGACCTGATCCGCACGCTGCCGGCGCAGAGCCGCTGTTTCCTGGTCCGCCAGTCGGACGCCTCGGTCGTCGTGCGGCTCGACCTCTCGGGCATGCCCGAGGTGCTGACCGTGCTCTCGGGCCGCGAAAGCACCGTGCGCCGGCTCGACGCCTTGCGCGCCCAGGTCGGCGACCGGCCCGCCGCCTGGTATCCGCTGCTGACCGGCGAGGCCTGGCCGGGCGAAGCGGACGACGAGGACGCGCTGTGGATCGAGGCGGCCGAGTAGCATGGCCGCCTGCACCCAGCTCACCGCCGAAGCCTCGCTGGGCGCCGCCCCGGCGCTGCGCGCGGTCGATTGCCTGTCGAACGAGCTGGCGGGCGCGGCGTTCGGCCGGCTGTTCGGCGCGCAAGGCGCGCTCCTGCCGGCGCTGACGATCCTGCTGACGCTCTACATCGCGGTCTTCGCGCTGGCGCTGCTCACCGGGCGCAGCCGGCTCGGCGTGGCGGCGCTGACCCCGCGCGCGCTGACGCTCGGCCTCGTGCTGACCTTCGCGACGAGCTGGGTCGCCTGGCAGGGCGTGGTCTGGAACCTCGCCATCGGCGCGCCCGACCAGCTCGCCGGGATCCTCACCGGCATCAAGGGCTCGGCGACGCAGATCTTCGCCGGCCGGCTCGACATGATCTTCGCGGCGATCGCCCAGACCGCCAGCAACGGCGCCGCTCCGGCGGCGGGCGCGGCGCAGGCCGCCAATGCCGCTCAAGCCGGAGGCGCGTTCTCGCCCACCGGGCTGATGTGGCTCGGCGCGCTGCTGCTGCTGCTCGGCACCGTCGGCGTGCTGGTGACCGCGCGGATCGCACTGGCCGTGCTGCTCGCGCTGGGGCCGGTCTTCGTCGTGCTGGCGCTGTTCTCGGGCACGCGCGGGCTGGCGGCGGGCTGGCTGCGCGGCCTCGTCATGACCGCGATCGCGCCGCTGTTCGTCGTCGCCGGCGGTTCGCTGACGCTCGAGCTCGCGGTGCCGGTGATCGCCGACTTGCGCGGCACCGAGGGGATCGACCCGCGCGCGGCGATGGCGCTGTTCGTGATCGCGGCGGTCCACGCGGCGCTGATGAGCATGGTGATGAAGGTCGCGGGCACGATGGTGTCGGCCTGGACGGTGTTCGGCCTCGCCGCGCCCTCCGAGAGCGGCAGGGGCGGTTCGTCGGCGAACGGTGCCGCCGCCATCCCGGTCCTCGCGCCGCTGGCCGCGCAGCCGACGCCGATGCTGGCGCGCGGCGCGGCGCTGGCGCCGGTGATCGCCGCCGCCGCCGAGGCGCAGGCCCCCACCGGCGGCTCGGCGCAGACCAGCACGATCCGCACCACCGTTACCCAGGCCGCCGCGCTCGCGCCGCAGCCCGGCCTGCCGCCGCTGCCCCGCGCCCGCGCGCGCGGGATCGGCAGCCGCTTCGCCGCGCGCGCGCCCGCTTCGCTGAAAGAGATGTCCCGATGATCCGCCCGCTGCTTCTCGCGCTAGCCCCCCTCGTCACGATCGCGGTGCCGGCGCATGCCCAGACCGCCGACCCGCGCCTCGCCACCCGGCACTACGACCCCAACCAGGTCGTCCGCCTCGAAGGGCGCACCGGCGTCCAGGCGGCGATCGCCTTCGCCGACGAGGAGCACATCGAGAACGTCGCCATCGGCGATTCGAACTTGTGGCAGGTGACGCCCAACAAGCGCGCCAACATGCTGTTCGTGAAACCGCTCACCGCCAGCGCGCGCACCAACATGACGGTGGTGACCGACAAGCGCAGCTATGTGTTCGACCTCGCCGCCTCGCCCGCCGCGCGGCCGATCTACGTGCTGCGCTTCACCTATCCGGCCGAGCCCAAGCCGGCCCCGCAGCCCACGTTGAGCAGCGCCGAGGCGCAGGCGCTGGCCAAGCCGCCGGTCGATCCCGCGCAGCTCAACTTCGCCTGGGCCCCCAAGGGCAAGCCGACGCTGCTGCCGCAGCGCGTCTATGACGACGGCGAATCCACCTTCCTGTCGTGGCCCGCCGGCCAGCCGGTACCGGCGATCCTGGTGCAGAACGAAGCGGGCGTCGAAGGCCCGGTGAACTACGCGGTGCGCGACGACGTGATCGTGGTGGACGGCGTGCCCGCGCTGATCGTGCTGCGGCTGGGCAAGGCGATGGCCATGCTGGAGAACCGCGGCGCGGCGCCCAAACCGGTCGCGCCGGCCGCTTCGCCGGGCCTGGCCGCCGCCACCGACACCGCCGCCCCGCCGCTCATCCTCCCCGCCCAAGGCCACTGATCCCATGCGCCCCACGACCAAGCTGTCCGAACGCTTCGCCGCCAACGACGCCGATCCGCGCGATGCGCAAGGCGCGGAGATCATCGATCTCGCCACGCGCAACGTCCTGCCGCAAGTCGCGGCGCGCAAGCCGCGCTCCGACGCCTTCGGCCTGGCCGCCGGGGTCGCGGTGGTCGGCCTGCTCGGCGCGGTGACGCTGTGGAGCATGGACAACGCCCGCACCGTGCAGAAGCGCGGGCCCTTGCCGACGCAAGTGGGCGCCCCGCCCGTCGCGCTGCCGCCCGCGGTGCCGCCACAGGCGATCACCCCCGCGCCCGGAACCGCGCCCGCAGCGCCGCAACAGCAGGCGGTCCTCGCCGCGCCGCCGCAAATGGCGCCAGGCGTGCGGGCCAACCCACACAGCAGCCCGACCATCGTGTTCGACGCCAGCGCGCTTCCCGCGTCCGCCCCCGCCATCGCGCTGGGCGGACCGGCGGCGGCACCGGGCGGCTCCGGCAACGGCAACGACGATTTCGCCGCGCGGCTCGGCGGGGTGGGCGGCGGCGCGGCCAGTGCGGCCAGCGCGATCGATCCGCGCACCACGGTGACGCAGGGCACGCTGATCCCGGCGGTGCTGGAAACCGCGATCGACACCGACGTGCCCGGCTACGTCCGCGCCATCGTCTCGGCCGACGTGCGCTCGTTCGACGGCACCCGCGTGCTCGTCCCCCGCTCGTCGCGGCTCATCGGCCAGTACAAGAGCGGCATGACCTCGGGCCAGAAGCGCGCCTACGTGATCTGGACGCGGCTGATCCGCCCCGACGGCGTCTCGGTCGCCATCGCCTCCCCCGCCGTCGCCTTCTCCGGCGAGACCGGCCTCGCCGGCAAGGTCGACAGCCATTTCTTCGAGCGCTTCGGCTCGTCGATGCTGCTCTCGGTGATCGGCGGCATCCCCTCGCTGATCGGCAACGGCGCCAATGTGATCGTCGGCGGCGGCGGCCAGTCGGCGGCCGCGGCGGCGGTCGGCCAGGGCGGACAGATCGGCCCGACGATCCGCGTCCGCCAGGGCGAGCCGATCCGCGTCTTCACCGCGCGCGATCTCGACTTCTCGAAGGTCGAACGCGAGTGAGCGCCGAGCTGCGCGCGCTCCCGGCGGCGGCGGACACCGCGCCGCGCAGCGTCTATCTCGACGCCTACCTGGCGCCGTTCCGCCCGTTCCTGGCGCGCGAAAGCGTCACCGAGATCCTCGTCAACCGCCCCGGCGAGCTGTGGATCGAGGAGGCCGGCACGCCCGCCATGCAGCGCGTCGCGCTGCCCGAGATCGACGATACCCTGCTGCAACGACTGGCCGAGCAAGTCGCGCGCCAGAGCCACCAGGGCATCAACCGCGAGCATCCGCTGCTGGCCGCGACACTACCTGACGGCGCGCGCATCCAGCTCGTCGGCCCGCCGGCGACGCGGCGCAACTGGGCGCTGGCGATCCGCCGCCACCGCCTGATCGACCTGCCGCTCGATGCCTGGAACAACGGCCCGATCCGGCCCCAGGCCGAAGCGGCGATGCCCGATCCGCTGGCCCGCCCGCTCGACTACTTGCGCGCGGCGATCGCGCGGCGGAAGACGATCCTGGTGGCCGGCGGCACCTCGACCGGCAAGACCACGTTCCTCAACGCCATGCTCGGCGCGATTCCGCCCGGCGAGCGCGTGATCCTGGTCGAGGACACGCCCGAGCTCAAGCTGCCGACGGCGAATGCGCTGGGCCTCGTCGCGGTCAAGGGGGAGCTCGGCGAAGCGCGAGTGACGCCCGACGATCTCGTCCAGGCGGCGCTGCGCCTGCGCCCCGACCGCATCGTGCTGGGCGAATTGCGCGGACGCGAGACGGTCTCGTTCCTGCGCGCGATCAACACCGGCCATCCCGGCTCGTTCTCCACCGTCCACGCCAATTCCCCGCGCGGCGCATTGGAGCAGATCGGCCTGATGGCGATGCAGGCGCAGATCGGCCTCACCCGCCACGAAACGATCGACTACGCCGCCTCGCTGATCGACGTGATCGTGCAGCTCAAGCGCCACGAGGGCCAGCGGACCATCGCCGAGATCGCCGTGGCGCGGGAGCTGGTGGGCTGAACAAGAGTTTTGTTCGCGCAAAGGCGCAAAGGCGCAAAGGCGCAAAGAGGTCGCGCCCGGCCGAAGGCCTATAGCTCTTTCCGGATCGTAAGCGCGGCTTCGCCGCGGGCGCTACACCTTCGCGCCTTTGCGCGAACACCCCTTCTCTACGCCTTCCGCACCGCCGCGCGCAGGCCCAGGTGCTCGGCCAGCGCCTTGAGGTCCTTCTCGACCATCTCGGTGTAAAGCGGCGCGTAGGCCTCCTGCATCGTCAGCGTGAGCGCGCCGTCCTCCACGCTCAGCGCGCTTCCCGCCAGCACCTTGGCGGAAAGGCCGCTGAAGCGCCGGCACAGGCGCATGGCGAGGCCCCATCCGGCCGCCTCGCGCAACCGGTCGGCCGGGGCAAGGCGCCCCAGCGCCTCGGCCGGCGCCGCGCGCCCGGCGTTGGCGAGCGCGCAGGCGGCAATCTGCGCGCGGCCGGGGGCGTCGATGCCGATCCAGCGCTTGCGCAGCGCCCCGTCCATGATGTGCCCGGCGCGCAAGTTGGGCTCGATCCGCTGCGAGACCAGCGCCAGCAGCGTCGCGGCGAGGCGCAAGGTTTCGTCCCCGGCCGCCACCGGCGCGGTCCAGCCGGCGATCGCCGCGGCGTCGGCGGGCGCGCAGCCGAGCGCCTGGCCGAAGGCGAAGGCGCCCGCCAGCAGCGGATCGAGCGCCTGCTCCGCCGCCGGCAGCGCCGCGTACATCAGCCCCTCGCGCAGACCCCAAGCGGAGAACACCAGCCGCGCCGGCTTGAGCTCGCGCACCAGGACCGCCAGCAGCGCGGCGGCGGCGGGCAGGCTCGCCCGGCGTGAGGCCGAGAGGCCGGGAATCGCCGGCGGCAGCGCGTCCGCCAGCACCAGCCGGCAGGTCTTGAGCGCCGCCTGCGGCGACAGTTCGAAGGCATGCGGATCGTCGATCGGCCAGCCCGCCGCGTGCATCGCCACCCGCGCCAGCGCGCGGTGCGAGCCGCCGACGAGGTACAACGCCTCGCCCGGCGCGCAGTGCCATTCGGCCGCGTCGAGCGCCTTGACGATGCCGCGCGAGAAACGGACAGGCCCTTGCGCGCGCAAGCCCGGCAGGCGCAGCGTGCCGAACGGCAGGCTGGCGCCGTGCCAGCTTCGCCCGCCCTCGACATGGATCAGCTCCAGGCTGCCGCCGCCGAGATCGGCAACGACGCCCTTGGCGCCCGGCAGCGCGCCGATCACGCCCATCGCGCTGGTGACCGCCTCCTGCTCGCCCGACAGCAGCCGCGGCGCCAGCCCCAGCGCGCGGACGCGCGCCAGGAAATCCTCGCCATTGGTCGCATCGCGCGCGGCGGCGGTGGCGACGGTCTCGACCCTCTCCACCCCGCGCAGTCGCAGCAGCAGGGCATAGCGCCCGAGCGCGGCCAGCGCGACTTTCATCGCCTTGTCCGACAGCCGGCCGTTCTCGGCGAGGCCCTTGCCGAGCTTGGCGGTGACCTTCTCGTTCAGCAGCACCGTCGGCGCGCGCGCCGGCCCGCCGTACACCACCAGGCGCACGGTGTTCGAACCGATGTCGATGATCGCGCGCTCGGCGGTCATGCGCGCCGCCCCGCGCGTACCCTCAACCAGCGCCGCGACGCAGCGCGAGCTTGGGCACCTTGCGGCCGCTGGTCAGCGCCGCGCCGCGGCCAGACAGCGAGGGATTGGTCATGAAGTAGAGATGCAGATTGAATGGCTTCTCACCCTTGTCCATCCGGGCATGGCTACCGTCCGGGCCGATCAGCCAGCTCTGCTCGGTATCGAGCAGATTCGCCAGCATTACCTGATCGAGCACCTGGTCGTGAACCGTGCGGTTGCGGATCGGCACCAGCAGCTCCACCCGGCGGTCGAGGTTGCGGCTCATGCCGTCGGCCGAGGAGATGAACAGCAGCGCCTTGGCGTTGGGCAGCGGCGCGCCGTTGGCGAAGGCCCAGATGCGGCTGTGCTCGAGGAAGCGGCCGATGATCGACTTGACGACGATGTTGTCGGACAGCCCCGGCACGCCCGGCCGCAGGCAGCAGATGCCGCGCACCACCAGCAGGATCTCCACCCCGGCCGCGCTCGCGGCATAGAGCCGGTCGATCAGCTCGGGATCGGTCAGCGCGTTGAGCTTGGCCCAGATCACCGCCGGCTTGCCCGCCGTGGCGTTGGCGATCTCGCCGTCGATGCATTCGTAGAGCTTGCGGCGCAGGCCCAGCGGCGAGAGCGACAGGAGCTCGGTCTTGTCGGGCTCGACATAGCCGGTGATGAAGTTGAACAGCATGCCCGCGTCGCGCCCGGCCTTGGGATCGGCGGTGAAGAAGCTGAGGTCGGTGTAGATGCGCGCGGTCACCGGGTGGTAGTTGCCGGTGCCGAAGTGGCAATAGGTGCGATAGCCCTCGCCCTCGCGCCGCACCACCATCGAGACCTTGGCGTGGGTCTTCCAATCGACGAAGCCGTAGATCACCTGCACGCCCGCGCGTTCGAGCTGGCTGGCCCAGTGGAGGTTCTGCTCCTCGTCGAAGCGCGCCTTGAGCTCGACCACCGCGGTCACCGACTTGCCGTTCTCGGCCGCCGCGATCAGCGCGTTGATGATGCCCGATTGCTTGCCGGCGCGGTAGAGCGTCTGCTTGATCGCGACGACGTCGGGATCCTCGGCCGCCTGGCGCAGGAAGTCGATCACCACCTCGAAGCTCTCGTAGGGGTGGTGGATGACGATGTCCTTCTCGCGGATCGCGGCGAAGCAATCGCCGTCGTGTTCCATGATGCGTTCGGGATAGCGCGGGCTATAGGGCTCGAACTTGAGGTCGGGGCGGTCCTCCTCGACGATGCCGGCGAGGCCGCTGATGCCGATCAGGCCGTCGGTCTTGAGCACCATCGCGTTGTCGAGGCGCAGCTGGTCGCGTAGCAGCTTCTCGGCCGCCGGATCGAAATCGCCCTGCAGTTGCAGCGAGATCACCCGGCCCCGGCGGCGGCGCTGGATCGCGGTGCGGAAATAGCGGACGAGGTCCTCGGCGTCCTCCTCGACCTCTAGGTCGCTGTCGCGCAGCACGCGGAACACGCCGTGGCCCTGGACCTTGAAGCCGGGGAACATCAGCCCGGCGTGACGGCACAGCAAGTCCTCGATGGCGATGTAGAGCGCCTGACCGCTCGCGCTCTGACTCTCTTTGCCGCCGGGCATGCGGATGAAGCGCGGCAGCGCCGAGGGGATGAGGATCATCTCCATCACCGGCGATCCGTCGGCGGTGCGGATCAGCGAGAACAGGATGCCCATGCCCTGGTTGGCGACGAACGGGAACGGATGCGCCGGATCGATCGCCTGCGGGGTGATGATCGGGACGATGTGCTCGAGGAAATAGTCCTTGAGCCAGGCGCGCTGATCGGCATCCAGCCGCACGTCGCCGGCCAACGCGATGCCCTGTTCGGCCAATTGGCCGCGCAGCACGCGCCAGCTTTCCTGCTGCCCGGCCTCGAGCTCGGTCACCGCATCGCGGATCGCGGCAAGCTGCTGCGACGGGGTGAGGCCGTCGATCGAGGTCTCCTCGACCTGCTGGCGCACCTGCCCGGCCAGCCCGGCGACGCGCACCATCGTGAACTCGTCGAGGTTGCTGCCCGAGATCGACAGGAAGCGCAGCCGCTCAAGCAGCGGATAGTCGGGGTTGGAGGCTTCGGCGAGGACGCGCTGGTTGAACGCCAGCCAGCTCAGCTCCCGGTTGAAATACCGCGATCCGCCCAGTTCCGCTTGCGGCATGACGGCCTCGCCGCGTCCCTCGCTCATCACCCTTCCTTGCCGGTGCCTAGGATTCGTGCACGCTGCCTGCGCGCATGCGGCATCGATGTTACGGTTCGATTACATCGCCTTGCGAGCGATCGCGCCACGATACCAGCTTGCCGCCCCCCGCGGCAGAGGCAATTTCACGCGCGCATGATCGCACCGGCGGCGCGGAAGGGATTGCCCGAAAGGCGCCTCACAAGATAATGCATTATCGATTCGTTGGGTGACAGCGGCGCGCGGGAACGAGGGTGATCATGGTCGAGACCTACAAACTCCACATCGACGGCGGCTGGCGGGCGGGGCGCGGCGGTACGATGCCGGCGGTGAACCCCTACGATCAGTCGGTCCACGCCGAGATCGCCGTCGCCAGCGCCGAAGACGTCGAGGACGCGATCGACGCGGCGCGGCGCGCGTTCGACACGGTGTGGAGCAAGACCACGCCGGGCGAGCGGGCGCGGCTGCTCAACCGGGTCGCCGACCTGCTCGACGCCGACGCGACCCGCATGGCGCTGCTCGAGACCACCGACAACGGCAAGGTCATCCGCGAGACGCACAACCAGATGGGCTATGCCGCGCGCATCTTCCGCTACTACGCCGGCTGGGCCGACAAGCTGCACGGCGACGTCGTGCCGCTCGACCAGAAAGACACGCTCGATATCGCGATCCGCGTGCCCTATGGCGTCGTCGCCTGCGTGACCGCGTGGAATTCGCCGGTGGCGATCCTTACCAACACGCTGCCCGCCGCGCTCACCGCGGGCAACTGCGTGATCCTCAAGCCGAGCGAGCACGCCTCGACCACCACGCTCGAAGTGGCCAAGCTGTGCGAGAAGGCGGGCTTTCCGGCGGGTGTCGTCCAGGTCGTCACCGGCGCGGGCGATGTCGGCGCGGCGCTGACCGGCTCGCCGCGGATCGACAAGGTCAGCTTCACCGGCAGCCCCGGCGTCGGCCGCCTGATCGCCGCCAGGGCGGGCGCCAACCTCAAGCCGGTGACGATGGAACTGGGCGGCAAGTCGCCCAACATCGTGTTCGACGACGCCGACTTCGACCGCGCGCTGATCGGCGCGCTCGCCGGCATCTTCGGCGCCACCGGGCAGACCTGCATCGCCGGCTCGCGGCTGCTGGTGCAGCGCGGCATCTACGACCGCATGGTCGAAGGGCTGGCCGCGCGCGCCAAGCGGATTCGCCTGGGCGATCCGCGCCTGCCCGAGACCGAGATGGGCACCGCCGCCAACGCGCCGCAGTTCGCCAAGATCCTGTCATTCATCGAGGCCGCCAAGGGCGACGGCGCGCGGCTCGTCGCGGGCGGCGGCCGGGCCGAGGGGCCGGGCCTGGAGCAAGGCTTCTTCATCGAGCCGACGATCTTCGCCGACGTGCGCAACGACATGACAGTCGCCGCCGAGGAGATCTTCGGCCCGGTGCTGTCGATCATCCCGTTCGAGGACGAGGAAGAGGCGGTGCGGATCGCCAACGACACGCCCTATGGCCTCGCCAGCGGCATCTGGTCGGAGAACATCGGCCGCTGCCTGCGGATGATGCGCAGCGTCCAGAGCGGTGTCGTCTGGGTGAACACCTACCGCGTCGCCGCGCCGCAGGCGCCGTTCGGCGGCTGCAAGGAGTCGGGCTTCGGCCGCGTCCGCGGCGCGGCGGGGATTCAGGAATTCCTGCAGACCAAGAACGTGTTCATCGACTTCTCGGGCGACACGCGCGACCCGTTCTCGATGAAGTTCTGACGCCCGACGCTCAATAGGCCAACTTCAGCCCCGGCCGCGGCCAGTCGACCGCGATCAGCGTGCCGTAGCCCGAGAGCGTGATATACGCGGTGCGCATGTCCGGCCCGCCGAAGGCGATATTGGTCGAATAAGGTTCGGGCGCGGCGTAAAACTCGATAAGGCCGCTGCCGTCGGGGGCGAAGACGCTGATCCCGGCGCCGACCAGCGTGGCGACGCAGATGTTGCCACCTTCCTCCACCGCCATCGAATCGAAGCGCTGATAGCCGGTCGGCCCGCCCACGAAGCGCCCGCCCGCCGGCGAGGGCCACGGTTCCCTGGCCACTTCGCCCGGCCCGACGATCGGCCAGGCCCAGAGCCGGCCGGTCTCGGTCTCGCTGACGTAGAGCGTCTGGCCGTCGGGCGACAGCGCGACGCCGTTGGGGGTGATCATCGGGAACACGGCTTCCTTGATGAACGAGCCGTCCGCCGCCGCATAGAACACCGCGCCGCGATCCATCAGCCGGTCGTAGCTCTTGCCGTGGTCGGT
>DASVMK010000097.1:0-3330 GCA_036384395.1 Novosphingobium sp. | reverse complement strand
GCCGGCGGCCACAAGCAGAAGTACCGCTTCATCGACTTCAAGCGTCGCAAGTGGGACATGCCGGCCACCGTCGAGCGGCTCGAGTACGACCCCAACCGCACGGCTTTCATCGCCCTCGTCAAGTACGAGGACGGCGAGCTGACCTACATCCTGGCGCCGCAGCGCCTGGCCGTGGGTGACACCGTCGTCGCCGGCGAGAAGACCGACGTGAAGCCGGGCAACGCGATGCTCCTGTCGCAGATGCCGGTCGGCACCATCATCCACAACGTGGAGATGAAGCCGGGCAAGGGCGGCCAGATCGCCCGTTCGGCCGGAACGTACGTCCAGCTCGTGGGTCGTGACCGCGGCATGGTCATCGTCCGCCTGAACTCGGGCGAGCAGCGCTACCTGCGCGGCGATTGCATGGGCACGGTTGGCGCGGTCTCGAACCCCGACAACTCGAACCAGAACCTGGCGAAGGCCGGCCGCAATCGCTGGCTCGGCAAGCGTCCGCTGACCCGCGGCGTCGCCAAGAACCCGGTCGACCACCCGCACGGCGGTGGTGAAGGCCGCACCTCGGGCGGCCGTCACCCGGTCACCCCGTGGGGCAAGCCGACCAAGGGCGCCCGGACCCGCAACAACAAGCAGACGGACAAGCTGATCATCCGTTCGCGCCACGCCAAGAAGAAGAGGTAAGACACGATGGCACGTTCCGTCTGGAAAGGCCCCTTCGTCGACCTGCACCTCCTGAACAAGGCGGAAGCCGCTCAGGATGCGGGCAACCGCGCCGGTCCGATCAAGACCTGGTCGCGTCGTTCGACGATCCTGCCGCAGTTCGTTGGTCTGACGTTCACCGTCTACAACGGTCAAAAGTTCATCCCGGTCTCGGTCAACGAGGACATGGTCGGCCACAAGCTCGGCGAGTTCGCGCCCACGCGCAACTTCCCCGGCCACGCCGCCGACAAGAAGGGCAAGCGCTAATGGGCAAGGAGAAAGCTCCCCGTCGCGTCGGCGACAAGGAAGCGCTGTCGGTCGGCACGCAGATCCGCGGTTCGGCCCAGAAGCTGAACCTGGTCGCGGCGCTTATCCGCGGTCGCCGGGCCGAGGACGCGATGAACATCCTCGCATTCTCGAAGAAGGCGATGGCTGTGGATGCTCGCAAGGTGCTCGCTTCGGCGATCGCCAACGCGGAAAACAACCACAACCTGGATGTCGACGCGCTCGTCGTCACCGAGGCCAGCGTCGGCAAGTCGATCACCATGAAGCGCTTTCACACGCGCGGCCGCGGCAAGTCCACGCGCATCCTCAAGCCGTTCAGCCGGCTGCGGATCGTGGTTAGGGAAACCGCTGATGAAGCTGAGGAGGCCTGATCATGGGTCATAAGTCAAACCCGATCGGCCTGCGCCTCCAGATCAACCGGACCTGGGACAGCCGCTGGTACGCCGAAGGCAAGAACTACGCCTCGATGCTTGAGGAAGACCTCAAGATCCGCAAGTTCATCATGGAAACGCTGCCGCAGGCCGCGATCTCCAAGGTGGTCATCGAGCGTCCGGCCAAGCTGTGCCGCGTGTCGATCTATGCCGCCCGTCCGGGCGTCATCATCGGCAAGAAGGGCGCCGACATCGAGAAGCTGCGTTCGCAGCTCGCCAAGATGACCGGCAGCGAGGTGAAGCTGAACATCGTCGAGATCCGCAAGCCGGAAATCGACGCCAAGCTCGTCGCCCAGGGCATCGCCGACCAGCTCATCCGCCGCGTGGCGTTCCGTCGCGCGATGAAGCGGGCGGTGCAGTCGGCGCTCCGTCTTGGCGCCGAGGGCATCAAGATCACCTGTGGCGGCCGTCTCGGCGGCGCCGAGATCGCCCGCGTCGAATGGTACCGCGAAGGTCGCGTGCCGCTGCACACGCTGCGCGCGCACATCGACTATGCCGAAGCCGAAGCGCTCACCGCCTACGGCATCATCGGCATCAAGTGCTGGATCTTCAAGGGTGAGATCCTCGGCCACGACCCGATGGCGCAGGACCGGCTGATGATGGAGGCCCAGACCTCCGGGGTCCGCCCGGCCCGCGAAGACCGCAGGAACTAAGTCATGCTGCAACCTAAGAAAACCAAGTTCCGCAAGGCCTTCAAGGGCCGGATCAAGGGCGACGCCAAGGGCGGCACCGATCTGAACTTCGGTTCCTACGGCCTCAAGGCCCTGGAGCCCGAGCGGATCACCGCGCGCCAGATCGAGGCGGCTCGCCGCGCGATCACGCGCCACATCAAGCGCCAGGGCCGCCTGTGGATCCGCGTGTTCCCGGACGTTCCGGTGTCGAAGAAGCCGGCAGAAGTCCGTCAGGGCAAGGGCAAGGGCTCGATCGAATACTGGGCCGCTCGCGTGAAGCCGGGCCGCATCCTGTTCGAGCTCGACGGCGTCGCCGGTCCGCTGGCCGCCGAAGCCTTCAGCCGCGCCGCGATGAAGCTGCCGATCAAGACCAAGGTCGTCGCCCGCCTCGGCGACACCTCGCACCTGGGAGGCGAATGATGGCCAAGACTGAAGATCTGCGCGCCAAGAGCGACGACCAGCTGACCGCCGAACTCGGCGATCTGAAGCGCGAGGCGTTCAACCTGCGTTTCCAGGCTGCGACCAACCAGCTGGAGCGTCCGGCGCGCATCAAGGAAGTGCGCCGCGACATCGCACGGATCAAGACGCTGCAGGCTGAGCGTTCTCAGTCGGCCAAGGCGTAAGGAGTAGACCATGCCCAAGCGTATTCTTATCGGGACGGTCGTCTCCGACAAGACCGACAAGACCGTGGTCGTGAAGGTCGAGCGCAAGGTGAAGCACCCGATGTACGGGAAGATCATCCGCCGCTCGAAGAAGTATCACGCCCACGACGAGGACAACTCGTTCAAGGCCGGCGAGACGGTGCGGATCGAAGAGACCGCGCCGTACTCGAAGCTGAAGACGTGGAAGGTCATCGACCGCGTCCAGGCCGGCAAGACGGCGGCTGTCGAAGCCGACGTCTGAGTGTCGTCCCTTCGGGGGTGATTGAATTTTGGAACTGCCGGACTGGTTCCGGCAAGCCGATTGAGAAGGAACCGGATCTATGATCCAGATGCAGTCCAATCTCGACGTCGCGGACAACAGCGGCGCCAAGCGTGTCCAGTGCATCAAGGTGCTGGGCGGGTCGAAGCGCCGCGTCGCCGGCGTCGGCGACGTCATCGTCGTCTCCGTCAAGGAGGCGCAGCCGCGCGCCCGCGTCAAGAAGGGCGACGTCCACCGCGCGGTGATCGTCCGCACCAAGAAGGACGTGCGCCGGGCCGACGGCAGCGTGATCCGCTTCGACAGCAACGCGGCGGTGCTGGTCAACAAGA
>DASVMK010000096.1:0-3661 GCA_036384395.1 Novosphingobium sp. | reverse complement strand
CCCCAAGCGTTGCTGGACGATGGCCTCGGCCTCGCCGACGATGCGGTCCATGAGTTGCTGGACGGTGGGGATGTCGTGGATGAGGCCCTGGACCATGCCGGCCCAGAAGATGCCCTTGTCGAGATCGCCGGTCTGGAGGAGTTCGCGGCCCACCGCGCCGGCGACATAGGGACGAATGTCCTCGAAGGTCGCCTCGGGGCTGGCCGAGATTTCGACGACCTTGTCCGACACCGAGTTCTTGCCGACCCGCGCGGTGTTCTTGAACTTGCGGAAGATGAGGTTGGTGCCGCGCTCGTCGTTCTCGACGTACTTGGCCTTCACGTTGGCGTGGATCGGCGCTTCCTGCGTGGCGCAGAAGCGCGTGCCCATGTTGATCCCTTCCGCGCCCAGCGCCAGCGCCGCGACCAGCCCGCGCCCGTCGCCGATGCCGCCCGAGGCCAGCATCGGGATCTTCACCTTGTCGGCCGCCGCCGGGATCAGGATGAGGCCGGGGATGTCGTCCTCGCCCGGGTGCCCGGCGCATTCGAAGCCGTCGATCGAGATGATGTCGCAGCCGTGCTTCTCGGCCGACAGCGCGTGGCGCACCGCGGTACACTTGTGCAGGATCTTGATCCCGTGCGGCTTCACCATCTCCCAGATCTCGCGCACTTCCTGGGTGCCGGCGGTCTCGATGATCTTCACCCCGCCCTCGATCGCCGCCTGGGCATAGCCCTTGTAGTCGGGCGGCAGGATCGTCGGCAGCACCGTGATGTTCACCGCGAAGGGCTTGGACGTCATCGACCGGCAGCGCTCGATCTCCTCGCGCAGCGCCGCCGGGCTCGGCTGCGTCAGCGCCGTCAGCGTCCCCAGGCCGCCCGCGTTCGACACCGCGCTCGCCAGCTCCGCATAGCCCACACCCTGCATCCCACCCTGGACGATCGGATGCTCGATCCCCAGCATCTCAGTTACGCGCGTCTTGAAGGCCATGATGATTCCCCGGCAGAGATGGATATTTCGCGGCTCCCGATAGCGGGCCGGACGCGAAAGTCCAATCTGGTGGGCTGCGCCCTTGCCCCCGCGCCCCGGCTCGGCCATTGGACGGGTCGAAATACGAGAGGTTCGTTCCCGTGACCGAAATCAGCATCGATCCCGCCGCCTTTCGCCAAGTGCTCGGCAGCTACCCAACCGGCGTCTGCGCGATCACCGCACTGGGCGCCGAGGGCAAGCCGGTGGGCATGGTCGTGGGCACGTTCACCTCGGTCTCGATCGATCCGCCACTGGTCGGCTTCCTTCCCGGCCGCAGCAGCGCCACCTGGCCGCAGATCCAGACGGCGGGGCGCTTCTGCGTCAACGTCCTTGGCAGCGACCAACAGGCGGTCTGCCGCCAGGTCGCGGCCAAGGGCGCGGACAAGTTCGCCGGGCTCGATATCGTCATCTCGGACCACGGGCTGCCCATCATCGCCGGCTCGATCGCGCGGATCGAGTGCACGATCCATTCGGTGACCGAGGCGGGCGACCACTGGTTCGTTCTGGGCAACGTGCTGCACATGGAAGTCAGCCGCGACGAGGACCCGATGCTGTTCCACCGCGGCCGCTACGGCGGTTTCGCCGAGTTGGGCTGAGAACCGCCCAAGACCGCCGCGGCGGTTTTTCGAGCAAGGACGCGGCCCGCCATAGAGCGGGCTTGACGCGCGGTTCCCCGCCGGTTCACCGTTGCCGCGAGTTCAGCTGAAAGGAACACCATGACACGCTCATTGAATGGTCGCGTCGCCATCGTCACCGGCGCCGGCTCGGGCATCGGCCGCGCGATCGCCCTGCGCCTGGCCGAGGACACCGCCAAGGTCGCCATCTGGGACATCAACGGCGAAGGCGCCGAGGAGACCGCGAAGATGGTGCGCGACGCGGGCGGCACCGCCATCGCCATCGTCGCCGACTGTTCCGACAAGGCGGCGATCGAAGCGGCGGCGGCGCAGACCCGGCGGGAACTCGGCCCGATCGCCATCCTCGTCAACAACGCCGGCATCGCCCCGTTCACCCCGTTCCTGCAGACCGAAGACGACCTGTTCGACAAGGTCATCCGCATCAACTTGCGCGGTCCCTGGCTGCTGACCAAGGAAGTGCTGCCCGAAATGCTCGAGGCCGGCTGGGGCCGGGTGATCAACATCACCTCGTCCTCGGTGCAGACCGGCTCCCCGGCGCAAGGCCACTACGTCTCGTCGAAGGGTGGCCTCGTCGGCATGACCAAGGCGCTGGCGCTGGAGTTCGCGCCGAGCGGCGTCACCTTCAACATGATCCCGCCGGGCTCGATCGACACACCGATGCTGCGCGCCGCGCCGGTCGACGCCGACAGCTACGCCAAGACGCTGCCGATGAAGCGGCTGGGCAAGCCCGAGGACATCGCCGCGGCGGCCGCCTACCTCGCCTCCGAGGAAGCGGGCTACATCACCGGCCAGGTCATCTCGACCAACGGCGGTCGCTACATGGGCTCGCACTGACATGGATTGGGGCGCCTTCACCGTCGCGGTGGAAGGCGCCCTGCTCTCCGGCGAGCGGCGCGGTCCCGAAAACGACGCGTCGCCGCTCGTCCTGGTCCACGGCATGGGCGGGCAGCGGCACGACTGGGATCGCCTCGTCGCCGCGTTGCCCGCCGATTGGCCGCTGATCCGCTACGACTTGCGCGGCTTCGGCGCCTCCGACGCCGACGAGGCCCTGCCCTATTCGCATACCGACGACCTCCTCGCGCTGCTCGACGCGCAAGGCGTCGAACGCGCGCCGCTGCTCGGGCTATCGATGGGCGGCGGGGTGGCGCTCAACTTCGCGCTCGACCATCCCGAGCGGGTCTCGCGGCTGGCGCTGATCAGCCCGGCGCTGGTCGGCTGGGAGTGGTCCCACGAGTGGAAGGCGCTGTGGCGTGGCGTGTCGCAGCCGGCGCGCGCCGGCGACCTGGCGCTGGCGCGCGAGCGTTGGTGGCTCCACCCGATGTTCGCGCTCGCCCGCCAGAGCGACGCCGCCGCAGAGCTGCGCGCCGCGATCGAAGCCTATCACGGCCGCCAGTGGGTGCGCGACAACCAGCGCGACGCCTTGCCCGACATCGACCGGCTCCACACCCTCGCCCCGCCGACGCTGCTGCTGACCGGCGCGCACGACGTCGCCGACATCCGCCTGATCGCCGACGTGATCGCCGGCGCGGCGCCCGATGTGGCGCGGGTGGACCATGCCGATGCGGGGCACATGCTCCACCTCGAGCGGCCGCGCGAAGTGGCGGAAACGCTCGTCCGGTTCCTCGGCTAAGTTAGCCCACCACCGTGCACAGCTCGCTCGGCGATGAGCGCTCGATCATGCCGTAAGCGCTTACGCCGTCCCAGCGGTAGCGCGCGCCGCTCTGCTGGTTGTTCATGCCGTTCACCCCCGGATTGCCCATGTGGAACGTCGCCAGCGTCGTGACACCTTCGATGCGCGTGATCCCCAGCTCCGATTCGAGCTCGACCGAGACGTCGTCGCCGTGTGGCATGATCCGGCGCAGGAAGGCGGCCTCACGCGCCTTGGCCGGGTACATCCGTCCGCCCTGCCAGATATAGGCCTCGTTATAAGTGCTGCCGTCGTCGCGCGGGGGATAGGTGCACAGGCCGAAGGCGCGGCCATCGGGGAACAGCGCCGCCTGCCAGCAATGGCCGCGAAACGC
>DASVMK010000095.1:0-17322 GCA_036384395.1 Novosphingobium sp. | reverse complement strand
CGCTCGAACTGGTCACGCTGCAGCTCGCCACGCGGCCGTCCGGGCCGACCGTGACGCGCACGCCGACGCGGCCTTCGCGCTCCGCGCGGAGCGCGGCGGCCGGGTAGTTCTCCTGGATTCGGCGGGCCCAGCTCGCCTGGCCCTTGGGCCTGGCGCCACGAGCCTGCGAAGGCGCGGGCGGCGGCGGCGGGGCGGTCGGTACCGTGAGCGCGGGTGGCGCAGGCGGCGGCAGCGTGGCCACCGTGGTGATCGCCGGCGGCGCGGCGGCCACGTCGATCTTCACCGGCGGCGCGACCGGCGGCGGCGGCGGGGCCTCCTTCGGCGGCGGCGGCGGCGGTTCCTCTTCCTTCTTGACCTCTTCCTTGATGTCGACCGTGGTCACTTTTTGCATGACCTTCTTCGCCGCCTCGTAAGCGAGGCCGGTGACGAGGGCGTAGCCGACAAAAATATGGATGAGGGCAACGATGACAAATGCGGTAATGCGATTACCGCTCATCTGTTGGTCAGCATAAGCCATTCAGACGCATCACTCCGTTCCAGTGGTCCGGGACAAATCCCGGTATGCCCACGGGCCGGATGTGAAATCGCGACCCCTGGTCAAATCTTAAAATCCGCCCTGCCGGACTTGTTCGGACCGTCGTACGCCAGGTTTCTCCTGATCGGACGATCGCGGGGCCGGAGTTGTATTTATAGGCCCGGTTTTGCCGATGCTTTAGCTCCGAAGCACTACCCGCGCAACGGCTTATCGGCGCGGGTGAGGGTTAATTGCCAATTCAAAATTCCTAATGTCAAAGGGGCCCCGGCGCGGCGCCGGGCGGTGCGTCCGGGCCTTGCGTCCTAACCGATGGCTTTCCGGGAGATTTTCGCAGCATGAGACAGCGTTCCAGCTTGGCCGCCACGCCCGCCGCCGTCGCGTTCGCCCTCGTCGCGGCGTCGGGGCTCGGCCCATCCGCCGCGTCGGCACAGCCCGTCGCGGCAGCCGCTGTACCCGCTGCGGGGCCCAGCTATGCCGATCTTGCCGACCTCGCCGATTCGGCGCCGCTGGTCGTGCGCGCGCAGCTGCGCGGGTTGACCGCGCTGGAGCCCGAGCGGGCGCGCGGCGTCCGCGCGGGCTGGGCGCGCTATTATGTTGTGGCCCGCACCCGCGCGCTGATCGCCGGCGGCTCGGCGCAAGGCGAATCGCTGCGCTTCCTCGCCGACCTGCCGCTCGACGCGCGCGGCAAGCCGCCACGGCTCAAGGGCAAGGACGTGCTGCTGTTCGCGCGCGAGGCGCCCGGTCGCCCCGGTGAGCTCCAGCTCGTCGCGCCCGATGCGCTGCTCGTCTGGGACCCCGCGGTCGAGGCGCGGCTGCGTGGGGTGCTCCAGGAACTGAACGCCGCCGAGCGTCCCGCGCGCGTCACCGGCGTGCGCGAGGCGATCTTCGTGCCGGGCACGCTGGCGGGCGAGGGCGAGACGCAGATATTCCTGTCGACCCACGACGGAACCGCCGCCTCGATCACCGTCAGTCACAAGCCCGGGAGCGAACCGCACTGGGGCGTGTCGTTTTCCGAGGTGTTCGATCCCGCCGCCCGGCCGCCCGCGCGCGACACGCTCGCGTGGTATCGCCTCGCCTGCGCGCTGCCGCGCCAGCTCGCGCCCAGGGTCAATGTGTCGGCGACGATCGCGGACCAGCGGCAGGCGGCGGTGGACTATGCCCTTGTGCGCAAGGATCTGGGCGACTGCGGCAGGCTGCGCGGTTCGTGAAGGCAATGCGCGCTCTGGCGTTTCTCCGCCCGGTCGCCTAGGGCGCGCTCCCGAAAGGGAGCACAATGGCTGAATCGCCCCAAGTCCGTCCGCCTCTGAAGATCGCCCTCGCCGGGCTCGGCACCGTCGGCGCCGGCGTCATTCGCCTGATCGAGACGAACGGCGCGCTGATCACCCGCCGCGCCGGCCGCCCGATCGAGATCGTGGCGGTGAGCGCGCGCGACCGGGGCAAGGACCGGGGCGTCGATCTCTCGCGCTATGCCTGGGAAGACGACATGACCGCGATGGCCGCGCGCGACGACATCGACGTCGTCGTCGAGCTGGTCGGCGGCTCGGACGGCCCGGCGCTGACTTTGGCGCGCAAGGCGATCGCGGGCGGCAAGTCGCTGGTCACCGCCAACAAGGCGCTGCTCGCCCACCACGGGCTCGAGCTGGCGGCGGCGAGCGAGGCGGCCCGCGTGGCGCTGAAATTCGAAGCGGCGGTGGCGGGCGGCATCCCGGTGATCAAGGGCCTGCGCGAAGGCGCGGCGGCCAACGCCATCGAGCGGCTCTATGGCATCCTCAACGGCACCTGCAACTTCATCCTGTCGACGATGGAGGACACCGGCCGCGACTTCGCCGACGTCCTCGCCGAAGCGCAGGCCAAGGGCTTCGCCGAGGCCGATCCCAGCTTCGATATCGAAGGCACCGACGCGGCGCACAAGCTGGCGATCCTGTCGGCGATCGCCTTCGGCACGCGCATCGATTTCGCCTCGGTCGAGACCGCCGGCATCGCCGCGATCCAGGCCGCCGACATCGCCCAGGCCGACGCGCTCGGCTATGTGATCCGGCTGATCGGCATGGCTGAAGTGGATGGCGCCGATGGCGCGCACCGGCTGTTCCAGCGGGTGCAGCCGCACCTCGTGCCCTTCGATCACCCGCTCGCGCATGTCGACGGCGCGACCAACGCGGTCGTCGCCGAGGGCAACTTCTCGGGCCGGCTGCTGTTCCAGGGCGCGGGCGCCGGCGACGGTCCGACCGCGAGCGCGGTCGTGGCCGACCTCATCGACATCGCCCGCGGCGATCTCGGCGGCGAGGCGGGCGCGCCGTTCTCGGTGCCCGTCGCCGAGCTCGAGCCGATGGCGCCGGCCGCCTCGGGCCACCGCGTCGGGCGGGCCTACATCCGTTTCATGGTCGCCGACCGGCCCGGCGTGCTGGCCGCGATCACCGCGGCGATGCGCGATGCCGGCGTGTCGATCGAAAGCCTGATCCAGAAGGGCCGCGCGGAAGCGGGCGGCGAGGTGATGGTGGCGATGGTCACGCACGAGGGGCCCGAGTCCGCCGTGGTCGAGGCGCTGCGCCTGCTCGACGGCTCGCCCAGCATCGCCGGCCCGCCGCTGGTGATGCAGATCCTTGGCGACTGAGTCGCGCCGCTTCCTCGCCCCGCCTTCTCGACATTGTCACCGGCGCTGTCTAAGCGCCTGACCAACCTCCGCTTCAGCCTACAGGGAATGCCATGACCGTCACCGCCAGCCATATTCTCGACCGCGTCCTGGTCCTCGAGATGGTCCGCGTGACCGAGGCGGCGGCGATCAGCGCCGCCAAGCTGATCGGTCGCGGCGACGAGAAGGCGGCCGACGCCGCCGCTGTCGAGGCGATGCGGCAGGCGTTCGACGAACTGGCGATCGACGGCACCGTGGTGATCGGCGAGGGCGAGCGTGACGAGGCGCCGATGCTCTATATTGGCGAGAAGGTCGGCGGTGCGCAGGGTACCGGCCCGCGCATCGACATCGCGCTCGATCCGCTGGAAGGCACGACGATCACCGCCAAGGCCGGGCCGAACGCGCTGGCGGTGCTCGCCGCCGCCGAGGAGGGTTGCCTGCTCAACGCGCCCGACGTGTACATGGACAAGCTGGCGGTCGGCCCGGGCTATCCCGAAGGCATCATCGACCTCGCCAAGTCGCCGACCGAGAACGTCAAGGCGGTCGCCGCGCACAAGGGCGTCGAACCCGGCGACATCATCGTCTGTGTGCTCGACCGGCCGCGCCACGCCGCGCTGATCGCCGAACTGCGCGCGCTGGGCTGCGGCATCCAGCTCATTCCCGACGGCGATGTCGCCGGCGTGATCGCGGTGACCAACCCCGAGACGACGATCGACCTCTACATGGGTTCGGGCGGCGCGCCCGAAGGCGTGCTCGCCGCGGCGGCGCTGCGCTGCGTCGGCGGCCAGTTCAACGGCCGGCTGCTGTTCCGCAACGACGATGAGAAGGCCCGCGCCCGCAAGTGGGGTATCGAGGACCTCAACAAGATCTACAAGCTCGAGGAGCTGGCCAAGGGCGACTGCATCTTCGCCGCGACCGGTGTGACCGACGGTTCGTTGCTCAAGGGCGTCAAGCACCTCAAGGACGGCAAGATGACCACCGAAAGCGTGGTCATGCGCGCCTCCTCGCGCACCGTCCGCTGGATCAAGGGCGAGCACTACAAGGCGCGCCTCGCCGCCGGGTAATCCACCTCTTCTTGCGGCCAAATATTGCATTCCGGCGACTCCCGGCTAGAGGCGGGCGCGACGATTCTTGGCGGAAGGCGCACGCAATGAAGATCATGGCCGGCAACAGCAACCTGCCGCTCGCGCGAGCGATCGCGGGGTATCTCGAAGTGCCGCTGACCGATGCGTCGGTCCGTCGCTTCGCCGACGAGGAGGTCTTCGTCGAAATTCACGAGAACGTCCGCGGCGAGGACGTCTTCGTGCTCCAGTCGACCAGCTTCCCGGCGAACGACAACCTGATGGAGCTCTTGATCTGCATCGACGCGCTGCGCCGCTCGTCGGCCAAGCGCATCACTGCGGTCGTCCCCTACTTCGGTTATGCCCGGCAGGACCGCAAGCCCGGCCCGCGTACGCCGATCTCGGCCAAGCTGGTCGCCAACCTGATCACCCAGGCGGGGGCCGACCGCGTGCTCTCGGTCGATCTCCACGCCGGGCAGATCCAGGGCTTCTTCGACATCCCGACGGACAACCTCTATGCCGCGCCGGTCATGGCGGCCGACATCCAGGCGCGCTACGGCGATCAGGCGCTGATGGTCGTCTCGCCCGACGTCGGCGGTGTGGTGCGCGCCCGCGCGCTGGCCAAGCGGCTCGACAACGCGCCGCTGGCGATCGTCGACAAGCGTCGTGACAAGCCCGGCCAATCCGAGGTGATGAACATCATCGGCGACGTGAAGGGCCGCGCCTGCATCCTGATCGACGACATCATCGATTCGGGCGGGACGCTGTGCAACGCCGCGCAGGCGCTGATGGACGCAGGCGCGGTCAGCGTCGCCGCCTACATCACCCACGGCGTGCTTTCGGGCGGCGCGGTGGCGCGGGTCAACGGCTCGGCGCTCAAGGAACTGGTGATCACCGATTCGATCCTGGCGACCGACGCGGCCAAGGATTCGGGCCGCATCCGCATCCTGACGATCGCCCCGCTGCTGGGCGAGGCGATCCGCCGCACCGCCGACGAAAGCTCGGTCAGCTCGCTGTTCGACTGAGGTCCGGTTATTGCCAGGGCCGCGCTTCGCCCGGCTCCAGCCGCGCGATGGCTTCCAGGCGGCGCGCCTGGCGCGATTCCAGCGCCGAGGTCATCAGCGGCAGGGGGCGCGAGACGAACTGGCTGGGCGGCATGCCGAACAGTTCGGTGAACTCGCGGATCAGGTGGCTCTGGTCGTAATAGCGCAGCAATAGCTCCTCCGCCTCGGCATGGTCGGCGACGCCGCGCAAGTGGCTCGCCATGTCGAGCGCGCGGGCGCGGCGCAGCACTTGCTTGGGCGGCATCCCGAAATCGCGGCGGACGATGCGTTCGAGCCGGCGCTGGTCGATGTCGCATTCGCGCGCGAATGCGGCGATGCTGGCGCCCGGGTCGCTGAAGCTGAGCGCCTCGAAGCGGGCGGTGATCGGATCGGGCCGCGCGCCGCCCGATTGGTCGATGATGTGCCGGATGACGCGTTCGAGCGCCTGCAGCCATTCCTCGGGGTCGTCGCTCTGCTCGAGCAAGTCGAGCGCCCGGTCGCCGGGCAGGCCCATCTCCTCGCACGGGGTGATGCGGTCGAGATAGTCGGCGGTCTTCGCCTTGCGCAGCGCGTAGCCGGTGCCGGGGCGCAGCGAGATGCCGACGCTGACGAAGCCGCCCAGCACCGAGACCGGCATGCGGCGCGTCTGCGGGCCGAAGAACAGCGCAGCCCGCTCGCTCACCGCGGCGCCGTCGGCGGTGTGGGCGGTCCATCGGCCCTTGAGCTGGATGCGGAACATCGAGGTGTCGTTGAGCAGCCCGCAGTCGACCTGGTAGTCGGCCGGCGCATCGACCACCGCGGCGTAGAGGCGGGCGATCCACGGCGCGAGGTCGGCGGCGGGCGCGCGGTTATAGGACAGCGGCTGGCCATCGCGCGAGACGTTGCGCGGCGCCAGCGCTCCGTCGACAGCAGGCCGGTTCCGTTTGCGCATGATTCTCCGCGCCCCTGCCCGGCCCAAAACGGGACAAGCTCACCTGCCGACCCTTCGTGCAAACCCTTAAGCACAATGCAAGTAAAATCAGCAGATTGTGGCAAATGGGACGCCTCCATTTCGGTCGCACTTCTTGACCGATGGGCCCGGTTGGGGGCAGGCAGGCGCGATGAAGCTCGACGCCGACATCGCCCTCGCCCTCCGCCTCGCCGAGGCCGCCGGCGCCGCCATCCGCCCGCACTTCCGCTCGGAAGTCGCCACCGAGCGCAAGGGCGACGCCACGCCCGTGACGCTGGCCGACCACGCGGGCGAGGAGGCGATGCGCCGCATCCTCAAGGCCGAGGCGCCGCGCGACACGGTGATCGGCGAGGAGTTCGGGGTCGAGGCCGGCAGCTCGGGCCGGAGCTGGGTGCTCGATCCGATCGACGGCACCACCTCGTTCCTCGTCGGCCGCCCGATCTTCGGCACGCTGATCGCGCTGGTGGTCGAGGGCTGGCCGGTGCTCGGCGTGATCGACCAGCCGATCCTCGGCGAGCGCTGGGTCGGCGCCGCAGGGCGGCCGACCACGTTCAACGGCCAGCCGGTGCGGACCCGTCCCTGCCGCGCGCTGGCCGAGGCGACGCTGGCGACCACCGGGCCGCACTATTTCGACGACCACCAGGGCAGCCACTTCATGGGCCTTGCCGCCAAGACCGACCACAAGCGCATGGTCATGGGCGGCGACTGCTACAACTACGGCCTGCTCGCCTTGGGCCATATCGACCTCGTCTGCGAGGCCAACCTCAAGCTGCACGACTGGGCGGCGCTGGTGCCGATCGTCGAGGGCGCGGGCGGGACGATGTGCGACTGGAGCGGCGACCCGCTGCACGCCGGCTCGGACGGGCACGTCCTGGCGCTCGGCGATCCGGCGCGGCTGGAGGACGTGGTCGAGGCGCTGGCCTACCACCACTGAACTTCCCGAACTTCACCAACTTCGCGGGTGTGAGCAACGGGGAGTTTCCCCCCCGATTCGGGTGAAGTACCTGATAAGACGTGATTTCCAGCGATGTCAAAGAACCCGGTGAGCGTAGCGCGGGCGCCGGCTGTAGGACAGCGCGGTGCGCGGGCGATGCGGGCAGGCGCGCCCGCCCCGTCTTGCGCGCTTGCCTTTGCCCTCGTTCGTGCCTAAGGGCCCGCGCTTCACGCACGTGATTGAATCTCCTTTGGGGCGATTCTGCAGGTCTGCCTGGCCACAAGGGCTGCCAGGGCCGGTCTGACACGTTGCCTTACGAAGGAGACGAAAATGCCCAAGCTGAAGACCAAGAGCGGCGTGAAGAAGCGCTTCAAGCTCACGGCCACCGGCAAGATCAAGCACGGCGCCGTCGGCAAGCGCCACCGCCTGATCAGCCACAATGCCAAGTACATCCGCCAGCATCGCCGCACCGACACGATTTCCGACGCCGACGCGAAGGTGATCAAGAAGTGGGCGCCCTACGGGCTGAACTGAGGAGTACTGAAGTATGGCACGTGTCAAAAGGGGTGTGACCACCCGCGCCAAGCACAAGAATATTCTGGAGCAGGCCAAGGGCTACCGCGGCCGTCGCAAGAACACGATCCGTGTGGCGCGGCAGGCGGTCGAGAAGGCCGGCCAGTACGCCTATCGCGATCGCAAGGTTAAGAAGCGCAGCTTCCGCGCCCTGTGGATCCAGCGCATCAATGCCGCGGTCCGCGCCGAAGGCCTGACTTATTCGCAGTTCATCCACGGCACCAAGCTCGCCGGTATCGAGCTGGACCGCAAGACGCTCGCCGACCTCGCGATGAACGAGGGCGGGGTGTTCGCCGCGGTGATCGCTCAGGCGAAGCAGGCGCTGCCCGCCTGAGCCGACGGCGTCCGACCCGTTTCGGGATCGGAATGAAAAGGGCGCGTCGGGGCAACCCGTCGCGCCCTTTTTCTTGCGCCGAGCGCTTACTTTGTTAAGTGCTCATCCGGGGTGCGTGATAGAATAGCCCAGGAGTACCCGGTGTCGCCATCATGCCAGGTCACGGTGCGGTTCTTTCCGCCGCCGGCGGACATGTGCCGTTACTTCACGACATTCTATTGCGTGGAGATGGATGCGCCGCCTGGCGAGCGCGTGACCGACCTCCTGCATCCCGAATGGGGCAACCTGCGGTTCTATTCGGGCGACCCGCCCGAGGCGCAAGGCGGCGACGGCGGCCTCCTGACCGGCACGCCCTTCGCCGCCACCGGCCCGAGCTCGAAGGCGACGCGCTTCACGATGGGCGCCGCGCGGCTCTGGGGGGTCGGCTTCCTGCCGCTGGGCTGGGCGAAATATATCGACCAGCCCGCCGCGAGCCTGGCCAACGCGGCGGTTGACGGCTTCCGCGATCCCGCCTTCGCGCGCTTCGTGCCGCTGGCGCAGAGCTTGTTCGGTCCGGAGCCCGACTGCGAGGCGGAGCTGGCCCGCTTGACCGCCTATTTCGCCGACCTCGCCTACCTGCCAATCGACCGGGAAGAGCAGATCGTCGCCATCCACGATGCGATGGTCGATCCCGACGTGCGCACCGTGGGCGAACTGGTCGAGCGTTCGGGCAAGAGCCAGCGCACGGTCGAGCGCGTCTGCCACCGCGCCTTCGGCTTCGCGCCCAAGCTGCTGCTGCGCCGCCAGCGCTTCATGCGCAGCCTCGCGCAGTTCATGCTCGACCCGTCGCTCAAGTGGATCGGCGCGATCGACTGCAGCTATCACGACCAGGCGCAGTTCGTGCGCGACTTCCACGAGTTCATCGGTATGACCCCCCGCCGCTACGCCAAGCTCGACAAGCCGATCATCGCCGGGATCATGCGCGAGCGGGCCAGCGTCGCCGGTGCGGCGGTGCAGACGCTCGATGGCCCTCGCGGCCTCGCCGCCCCGTCTGGCGCGCCGTCCGCCTGATTGCGATCCGCGGCGTTCGCTCCTAAGGGAGCGCGGTGACCAGTAGGGGTAGGCAGTGATCGATATTGACCAAGCCGTCGCCGCCATAGCGCGCGCCGAGACGCTCGACGCGCTCGAGGCGTTGCGCGTCGAGTTCCTCGGCAAGCAGGGGTCGATTTCGGCGCTGTTGAAGACGCTGGGAGGGATGTCGCCGGAGCAGCGGCAGAACGAGGGCCCCAGGATACACAGCTTGCGCGAAGGCGTGACCACTGCGCTGGCCGAGCGCAAGGCGGCGCTCGAGAGCGCGGCGCTCGAGGCGCGGCTGGCGGGCGAGCGGATCGACCTGTCGCTGCCCGCGCCCGAGGCCCCGCGCGGTTCGGTCCATCCGATCAGCCAGGTGATGGACGAACTGGCCGAGATCTTCGCCGACATGGGCTTCGCCGTCGCCTCCGGGCCCGAGATCGAGGACGACTGGCACAACTTCACCGCGCTCAACATGCCCGAGAGCCATCCGGCGCGGGCGATGCACGACACGTTCTATTTCCCGGATCGCAGTGCAGAACAGCGCGAGATGCTGCTGCGCACCCACACCTCGCCGGTGCAGATCCGCGCGATGCTGGACGTGGTCAAAGCCGATCCGGGCGGCGCGCCGCTGCGCGTGATCGCGCCAGGCCGCGTCTATCGGTCGGACAGCGACGCGACGCACACGCCGATGTTCCATCAGATCGAGGGCCTGGTCATCGACAAGGGCATCCACCTCGGCCACCTCAAATGGACGCTGGAGACCTTCCTCAAGGCCTTCTTCGAACGCGAGGACATCGTCCTGCGCCTGCGGCCGAGCTACTTCCCCTTCACCGAGCCCTCGGTCGAAGTCGATGTCGGCTACAGCCTGGTCAACGGCAAGCGGGTGATCGGCGGGGCGCCAGATGACTCCAATGGCGGCTGGATGGAGGTCCTGGGCTCGGGCATGGTCAACCGCAAGGTACTCGCCGCGGGTGGGTTCGATCCCGACCAGTGGCAAGGCTTCGCTTTCGGCACCGGCGTCGATCGGCTCGCCATGCTGAAGTACGGCATGGACGACTTGCGCGCCTTCTTCGACGGCGATGCCCGCTGGCTATCGCACTACGGTTTCTCCGCGCTCGACGTCCCGACCCTGTCGGGCGGCGTCGGCACGCCAAACGGCCTTCGGGCTTAGGAGCGCAGGCACATGAAATTCTCGCTCTCCTGGCTCAAGTACTTCCTTGAGACCGAAGCCTCGGTCGAAGCAATCGCGGCCAAGCTCAACGCCATCGGGCTCGAAGTCGAAGGGATCGAGGATCCCGCCGCCACGCTCGCGGGCTTTCGCATCGCGCGCGTGCTCACCGCCGCGCGGCATCCCGATGCCGACAAGCTGCAAGTGCTCACGGTCGACGCCGGGGCCGAAGTGAACGGGGGTGCGCCGCTCCAGGTGGTTTGCGGCGCGCCCAACGCGCGCGCAGGCCTCGTCGGGGTGCTTGGGTTGCCGGGCGCGGTGGTGCCGGCGGGCGGCATGACGCTGCGCAAGGCGGCGGTGCGCGGCGTCGAATCGAACGGCATGATGTGCTCGACACGCGAGCTCGAGCTGGGCGACGACCACGAGGGCATCATCGAACTGCCGGCGGATGCGCCGGTGGGCACGGCCTTCGCCGATTATCACGGCGCCGATCCGGTGTTCGACGTGGCGATCACGCCCAACCGCCCCGATTGCATGGGCGTCTATGGCATCGCGCGCGATCTCGCCGCGGCGGGGCTGGGCACCCTCAAGCCGTTCGCGGCCGAGCCGGTGGCGGGCGCGTTCCCTTGCCCGACCGAGATCCGCACCGATGACCCCGAAGGCTGCCCGGCGTTCTACGGCCGCGTAATTCGCGGCGTGCGGAACGGCCCGTCGCCCGAGTGGCTGCAGGCGCGGCTCAAGAGCGCCGGACAGCGGCCGATCTCGGCACTGGTCGACATTACCAATTATGTGATGCTCGCCTTCGGCCGCCCGGCGCACGCCTACGACCTGGCGCAGCTCAAGGGCGCGGTCGTCGCCCGCCGCGCGCGCGACGGTGAGGGCGTGACCGCGCTCAACGGCAAGCACTACCTGCTCGACCACACGATGACGGTGATCGCCGACGACGCGGGCGTCCACGACATCGCCGGGATCATGGGCGGCGAGCATTCGGGCTGCACCGAGGCGACGGCCGACGTGCTGCTGGAGATCGCCTATTTCGATCCGGAGCGCATCGCCGCCACCGGGCGGACGCTGAACCTCACCTCGGACGCGCGCAGCCGGTTCGAGCGCGGCGTCGATCCGCAGTTCCTCGAAGCCGGCCTCGATATCCTCACCGATCTCGTCCTGCGCCTGTGCGGCGGCGAGGCTTCGCAGGTGGTGCGCGCAGGCACGCCGCCGGCGGGCGGCAAGCTGGTCCATTACGATCCCGCGCTGGCCGGGCGGCTCGGCGGCGTGGCGGTGCAGCCCGATGCGCAGCGCCGCATCCTCGAGAGCCTGGGCTTCACGATCGTCGCGCTCGACGGCGCGGAGGGCGAGGAATGGAGCGTCACCGCGCCCGGCTGGCGTCCCGACATCGACGGCGCCCCCGACCTGGTCGAGGAAGTGATCCGCATCCACGGGCTCGACAACATCGCCAGCGTGGCGCTGCCGCGCGCGGACGGCGTCGCCCGCCCGACCGCGACGCCGGCGCAGACGCTGGAGCGCCGGTTACGCCGCGCGGCCGCCGCGCGGGGGCTGCACGAGGCGGTGACCTGGTCGTTCCTGCCCGAAGCGGAGGCGGACGCTTTCGCGAGTGGGAGCGGCGGCGTCTGGACGCTCGCCAACCCGATCAGCGAGGACATGAAGGCGATGCGCCCCTCGCTGCTGCCGGGGCTGCTCTCGGCTGCGCGCCGCAATCTCGATCGCGGCGCGGCGGGGCTGCGGCTGTTCGAGATCGGCCGTCGCTATCTGCGCGGGGAAGGCGGCACGAGCGATGAGCGTCTCAGCCTCGCGCTGGTGCTCGCCGGCGAAAAGACCCCGCGCGGGCACGCGACCGGCAAGGCGCAGGCCTTCGACGCCTTCGACGCCAAGGCCGAGGCGCTGGCGCTGCTGGCCGAGGCCGGCGCGCCGGTCGACAACCTCCAGGTCCTGGGGGAAGCGGGGCCGCAGTTCCATCCCGGCCAGTCGGCGACGCTGCGGCTCGGCCCCAAGACCGTCCTTGCCCGCCTCGGCATGCTGCACCCGGCGACGCTCAAGCAGTTCGACATCGACGCGCCGGTGGCGGTCGTGGAGCTATTCCTCGACGCCATCCCGGCCAGGAAGGGCGCGGCGAGCTTCGCCCGCGCGCCTTACGCGCCGCCCGCGCTCCAGGCGGTGACGCGCGACTTCGCCTTCCTCGTGCCCGAAGGGCTGCCGGCGGGCGATCTCGTCCGCATGGTCAGGGGCGCGGACAAGGCGAACATCGTCGCCGCGCGCCTGTTCGACGACTTCCGCGGCGCGGGCGTGCCCGAGGGCCACAAGTCGCTGGCGGTCGAGGTCACGCTCCAGCCGGGCGAGAAGAGCTATGACGAAGCCGCGCTGAAGGCGATCGCCGAGAAGGTCACCGCCGCGGCGGGGAAGCTCGGCGCGGTGCTGCGGGGGTAGCGATATGGACGCGGTGCCGCGCCCGAGGTAAGGGCGCGCACCATGTCCAGTCCCATCAATTCCCGGCGCACCTTCGCCATCATCTCGCACCCCGACGCGGGCAAGACCACGCTGACCGAGAAGCTGCTGCTCCAGGGCGGCGCGATCCATCTCGCGGGCGAGGTCAAGGCGCGCGGGGCCGCGCGGCGGGCGCGGTCGGACTGGATGAAGATCGAGCAGCAGCGCGGCATCTCGGTCACCAGTTCGGTGATGACTTTCGAGCGGAACGGGGTCACGTTCAACCTGCTCGACACCCCGGGCCACGAGGACTTCTCCGAAGACACGTATCGAACCCTGACCGCCGTGGACTCGGCGATCATGGTGATCGACGCGGCGAAAGGCATCGAGCCGCAAACGCGCAAGCTGTTCGAGGTCTGCCGGATGCGCTCGGTGCCGATCATCACCTTCGTCAACAAGGTCGACCGCGAGGGTCGACCGGTGTTCGAGATCCTCGACGAGGTGGCCGACGCGCTGGCGCTCGATGTCGTGCCGATGAGCTGGCCGGTGGGCATGGGCGGGCAGTTCCAGGGCGTGCTCGACCTCGCGACCAACAAGATCAGCCGCCCCGAGGGCGACAGCCGCGAGTTCCTCGGCAAAGTCGAGGACGCGCCCGCGCTGCCCGACGACATGGCCGAGGAGATCGAGCTGGCGCGGCACGGCTATCCCGCGTTCGACCTCGAAGCCTATCGCCACGGCGACCTCACGCCGGTCTATTTCGGCTCGGCGCTCAAGAACTTCGGCGTCGCCGAGCTGATCGACGCGATCGCCCGCTATGCCCCGCCGCCGCGTCCGCAGCCGAGCGAGCAGGGGGTGATCGAACCCGAGAACAAGGAAGTCACCGGCTTCATCTTCAAGGTCCAGGCCAACATGGACCCGCAGCACCGCGACCGCATCGCCTTCATGCGGCTGGTCTCGGGCACCTTCAAGCGCGGCATGAAGCTCACCCCCTCGGCGCTGGGCAAGCCGATCGCCGTGCATTCGCCGATCCTGTTCTTCGCGCAGGACCGCGAGATCGCCGACAGCGCCGAGCCGGGCGACATCATCGGCATTCCCAACCACGGCACGCTGCGGGTGGGCGACACGCTGTCCGAACAGAACAAGGTGCGCTTTGTCGGCCTGCCCAACTTCGCGCCGGAAATCCTGCGCCGCGTCGTGCTCAAGGACCCGACCAAGACCAAGCAGTTGCGCAAGGCGCTCGACGATCTCAGCGAGGAAGGCGTGATCCAGGTGTTCTACCCGGAAATCGGCGCGCAGTGGATCGTCGGCGTCGTCGGCCAGCTCCAGCTCGACGTGCTGATCAGCCGGCTCGAGGCCGAGTACAAGGTGGAAGCGGTGCTCGAACCGGCGCCGTTCGACACCGCGCGCTGGCTCAAGGGCGCGGAGGCCGCGCTCAAGGGCTTCGTCGATTTCAACAAGTCGAACCTCGCCCGGGACCGCGACGGCGACCCGGTGTTCCTCGCGCGCTCGTCGTGGGACGTCGGATACCAGCAGGAACGCAACCCTGAACTGACCTTCAGCGCGACCAAGGAACGCTGAAAAGCCCGTCAACCAGGCAGCTTGTCGGCGGTCGCCGCGTTTCCTAAGCTTCGAGGAAACCGCCGAGGTCGCGTGCAGCTCACGTTCGCCAGCTACAACATCCACAAGGCCGTGGGCACCGATCGGCGCCGCGATCCCGATCGCATCCTGGCGGTGCTGCGCGAGATCGACGCCGACGTGGTCGCGCTGCAGGAGGCCGACCGGCGCTTCGGCGCGCGCGAGAGCGTGCTGCCGCGCCAGGCGCTCGATGAGAGCCCGTGGCGCGCGGTGCCACTGTCGCTGCGGCCGGACAGCATCGGCTGGCACGGCAACGCATTGCTCGTCCGGCGCGGGATCGAGGTCGCGCACGCGACGATCGTGCCGCTGCCGGTGCTCGAGCCGCGCGGCGCGGTGCGCGCCGACCTGACGGTGGAGGGCCGCGCCTTGCGCGTGGTCGGCATGCATCTGGACCTGTCGGGCCTGCGCCGGCGGCACCAGGTCCGCTCGATCCTCGCCGACGTCGCCGGCTGCGACCGGCATTGCCCCACGGTGCTGATGGGCGATCTGAACGAATGGGCGCTGCACGGCGGCTGCTTCCGCGAGTTCGGCGGCGACTGGCGCGTGCTGACGCCCGGCCGCAGCTTCCCCTCGCGCCGGCCCGTGGCGCAGCTCGACCGGCTGGTAATCTCGGGCGAGTGGGAGACGCTCGCCACCGGGGTCCACCACAGCGCGCTGGCGGCGCGCGGATCGGACCATCTGCCGGTGTTCGCGCGGCTTGAGATGCCCAAAATTTAGGCAAGCGCACAGGAATCAAGCAAGGCTGGGGGCGCCAGGACAGGTCTCGGCTTGTGCGCACCCGCCCAATCCCTACCAAAAAATCAATTTGGCACGCCCCTTGCGAAGCGAGGGCCGCCGGCGCTGGGACCGGTGGCTAGCAGGGGATCGGCATGAAGTTCATCATCGCCATCATCAAGCCCTTTAAGCTCGACGAAGTGCGTGAGGCGCTGGGCGCCATCGGCGTCGCGGGCATGACCGTTTCCGAGGTCAAGGGCTTCGGGCGTCAGAAGGGGCAGACCGAGATTTATCGCGGCGCCGAATATTCGACCAACATGTTGCCCAAGGTGAAGATCGAAGTGGCCGCGCCCGACGACCTCACCGCGCAGATCGTCGAGACGATCCAGCAGACGGCCAGCACCGAAGCCATCGGCGACGGCAAGATATTCGTCCTCGACCTCGCATCCGCCACGCGCATCCGCACCGGCGAAACCGGCGACACCGCGCTTTGAGCGCCAGCCCGTCAGACAGGAGGGAAACCACCATGATCCGCAAGATTCTTTGCGGTGCGGGCGCTTTGGGCACGTCGCTCTTCGCCGCCACCACCGCTTTCGCGCAGGAGGCCGTCGCCACGGCCGCCGCTGCGGCCACGCCGTCCCCGGCGGCCACCGAAACCGCCGCCGCCGCGGCCACCAGCCTGATCAAGGCGCCGACCGTCGAGCAGATGGCGACGATGGTCAACAAGGGCGACACCGCCTGGATGCTCGTGTCGGCCGCGCTGGTGCTGCTGATGAGCGTGCCGGCGCTGGCGCTGTTCTATGGCGGCCTCGTCCGCACCAAGAACATGCTCAGCGTGCTGATGCAGGTCTTCATGATCGTCTCGATCGCGGCGCTGGTCTGGGTCTGCTGGGGCTACACGATGGCCTTCACCTCGACCAACAGCTTCGCCCCGGCCTTCGTCGGCGGCTTCGACAAGGCGTTCCTGGCGGGCGTGTCGGCCTCGACTTACGCGGCGACGTTCTCGAACAACGTCTACCTGCCCGAATTCGTCTTCGTCATCTTCCAGATGACCTTCGCCTGCATCACGCCGGCGCTGATCGTCGGCGCCTTCGCCGAACGCGTGAAGTTCACGCCCTTGATGATCTTCACGGTCCTCTGGCTGACCTTCATCTACTTCCCGATCGCGCACATGGTCTGGTACTGGGCCGGTCCGGACTTCCTGCCGGACGCGCCGACCGACTACGGCTACCTCTGGGGAACCGGCGCGCTCGACTTCGCGGGCGGCACCGTGGTTCACATCAACGCGGGTATCGCCGGCCTCGTCGGCTGCCTTATGATCGGCAAGCGCGTCGGCTTCGGCAAGGAAGCCACTCCGCCGCACTCGATGGTAATGACCATGATCGGCGCCTCGCTGCTGTGGGTGGGCTGGTTCGGCTTCAACGCCGGCTCCAACCTTGAAGCCAACGGCGTCACCGCGGTCGCCTTCATCAACACCTTCGTCGCCACCGCGGCGGCGGCCGTCAGCTGGGCGATCATCGAGCAGCTCCACCACGGCAAGCCTTCGCTGCTGGGCGGGGTCACGGGTGCCGTCGCCGGTCTCGTCGCGATCACCCCGGCCTCGGGCTTCGCCGCGCCGATGACCTCGATCGTCCTCGGCCTCGTCGTTTCGCCGATCTGCTACTTCTTCGTCAGCACGGTGAAGAACAAGCTGAAGTACGACGACACGCTCGACGTGTTCGGCGTGCACTGCATCGGCGGCATCGTCGGCGCCATCGCCACCGGTATCGTCGCCGATCCGGCGCTCGGCGGGCAGGGCTTCTTCGACTACACGCAGTTCCCGATGGCGGCCGGCACCTACGACATGGGTGCGCAGGTCTTCACCCAGATCAAGGCGGTGGTGGTCACCCTGCTGTGGTCGGGCATCGGTTCGGCGATCCTGTTCTTCATCGTCGACAAGATCTTCGGCCTGCGTCCCACCGAGGAAGCCGAGCGCGAGGGTCTCGACCTCTCCGAACATGGCGAGCGCGCCTACAACTACTGATCCTAATCAAGAGTTTGGCGGGTCCGGGAGTTCTTCCTCTCTACTCCCCGACCCCGCCATCCGATGTTCCTCCTGCGAACAGCACCTCAAGGCCGGAGCCCAGCTCCGGCCTTTTTTTCGTGGGTTCGGGCGCGATCATGGATTCGCGCGCAGGCCGAACGGCGGGCTTTGGCCGGCAGGCAGGGTGCAGATAACGCAGGCGCCCAGGCGATTAGGTCGGAAAGACCCTGGA
>DASVMK010000094.1:0-7305 GCA_036384395.1 Novosphingobium sp. | reverse complement strand
GGAGTGGGTGTAGCGCAGTTCCCAGTTGCGATCGTCGGTGGTGACGACGGTGCCGGTGCGCATGCGCTTCTTGAGGTCGGCGCCGCCCGCGCCGCTGACGATCTCGGCGGCGCCGGCGAGCGCGACCTGGACTTCGGCGATGGCGGGCAGCGGGATCTCGGGCGGCAGCACCGGATCGAGCACGTGGTCGTCGCGCAAGTAGGCGTGGGCGAGCACGTAGTCGCCGATCCGCTGGGTATCGCGCAAGCCGCCGCAATGGCCGATCATCAGCCAGGCCTCGGGGCGCAGCACCGCGAGGTGGTCGCAGATCGTCTTGGCGTTCGACGGGCCGACGCCGATGTTGACCAGGCTGATGCCTCTGTGGCCCGGTCCGACGAGGTGGTAGGCGGGCATCTGGTGCCGCCGCCAGGCCGTGTCGCTGAGCCTGAGGCGCGCGTCGGCGGTCGCTTCGGTCAGGTAGAGCCCGCCCGCGCCGGCCAGCGCGGTGTAGCCGTCGGCGCCCAATCGGTTGCCCGCCCAGTCCACGAATTCATCGACATAGCGATGGTAGTTGGTGAACAGCACGAAGCGCTGAAAGTGCTCGGGCGCGGTGCCGGTGTAGTGCGCCAGCCGCGCCAGGCTGAAATCGGTGCGCAGGCCGTCGAACAGCGCGAGGGGGAAGGCCGCGTCGGGCGCGGCGAGGTCGGCGCCGTCGGCCAGCTCGTCGCCGATGTGGGCAAGCTCGGTGGTCGGGAAGTAGCGCGCCAGCTCGACCGGGCTGACGCCGCCGAGATCGCCGCCGCCGTCGAGCACATAAGGGAACGGGATTTCCTGGCGCGAGCGGCCGACGCTGACCGCGATGTCATAGTCGGCGGTCAGCAGGCCGAGCTGCTCGGCGAGGTAGTCGGCGAACAGCGCGGGGCGGGTGACGGTGGTGGTGTAAGTGCCGCCGTGGCTGAGCCGCCCGAAGGCGCGGGTCACGTCGGGCCGGTTCTCCTGGCCGGCGTAGGCGATGCGCAGTTCCGGATAGCACCAGCGCGCCTCGATCCGCCGTTCGAGCGGCGGCGGTTCGCGCGTGGCGACATAGGCGGCGATGTCGGCGCGGAGCGTTTCGACGGCCTCGTCATAGAGGCGGGCGATGTCGGCGATGATGGACTTGGGCGATCCCATTGCTCGCAGGATAGGCCGATACGGTTACAAAACAATGGGCGCCCAACGAAAAAGGGGGCGCCGGAGCGCCCCCTTCGTGTCCGGTCGGAGAGCCGAGCTTACGCTTCGGTTTCCGCCTCGGGCTCGGCTTCCTCGGTGGGAAGTTCGCCGGGCTCGGCATTGGGGTCGAAGGCTTCGATGAACCCGCCGGTGTCGGCTTCGAACATCGCGGCCATGACGTCGACGCCCTGGGCCTGGAGGTCGGCCTCGTCGGGCGAACGGGCGACGTTCACCTTGACGTTGACCGAGACTTCCGGGTGCAGCGAGACGCGCACGTCGAACAGGCCGATCGTCTTGATCGGGCGCTCGAGCACGATCATCGACTTGGTCAGCTTGGCGCCATCGGCGTTCAGCGCGTCGACGATGTCGCGCACCGAGACCGAACCGTAGAGCTGGCCCGAGTTCGACGAGGCGCGGATGAGCACCACGGTCTTGCCTTCGACGTCGGCCGAGTGCTTCTCGGCATCGGTCCGGCGGGCGGCGTTGTCGGCTTCGATCTTCGCGCGGTTGGCTTCGAAGACCTTGCGGTTCGCCTCGTTGGCGCGCAGCGCCTTCTTGTTCGGCAGCAGGTAGTTGCGGGCGTAGCCGTCCTTGACGTTGACGACGTCGCCGATGCTGCCGAGCTTCTCGATGCGTTCGAGGAGGATGATCTGCATGGGACTATCCCTCCTTACTTCACGAGATAGGGAAGCAGGCCGATCTGGCGGGCGCGCTTGATCGCCTGGCCCAGTTCACGCTGCTTCTTGGCGGACACCGCGGTGATGCGGCTGGGGACGATCTTGCCCCGCTCGGACATGAAGCCCTGGAGCAGACGCACGTCCTTGTAATCGATCTTCGGCGCGTTCTTGCCCGAGAACGGGCAGGACTTGCGGCGGCGGAAAAATGCACGAGCCATTGGATCAACCCTCCTCGCGATCGCGGCGGCGGCTGCGCTCGCGGTCGTTCTTGCGCATCTGGACCGACGGGCCGGTCTCATGCTCGTCGACGCGGACGGTCATGTAGCGGATCACGTCTTCGTTGATCGCGGTCTGGCGCTCCAGCTCGGCGACGGCGCCGGCGGGGGCGTCGAGGTTGAGCAGGACGAAGTGCGCCTTGCGGTTGCGCTTGATCTTGTAGGCGAGGTTCTTGAGGCCCCAGGTCTCGGTCTTGGCGACCTTGCCCTGATTGCTCTCGACGATCTCGGTGGCGGCGGCGGCCAGGGCGTCGACTTGCGCCTGGCTGAGATCCTGGCGCGCCAGGAACACGTGCTCATAGAGCGGCACGGCAGCTTCCTTGTATCATTCTAACCGATCGCTGGCTGATCCGCGGGATTGCGGGGCCCCTCCGGCTTTCTTCGATTCCAAGCTTTCACCCGGAAGCGGCGGCCCTTAGCGATATCGGCGAAGAATGCAAGCGCGGCGGCCCCTCAGTCGTCGAGGATCATCGCGCCGAAGCGGGTGCCGATCGTCCAGCGCACTTCGGCGCGGACCTGGCCGCGGTCGGGCAGCGTCGCCTGGATCACGGTGTCGGCGGCGATTTCAATCTCGCAGTCGGCCATGAAGCCGCCTTCGGAGACGTTGCCGATCCGGCAGGCGAGGTCGCGGCCGGTCTGGTCGGTGATGACCGCGTCGAAGTCGCACGTCCAGCGCGGTGCGCGGTGCGAATAGGCAAGAGCGGCATTGCTACGCATGGAAACCTCCCGGGTTACCGAACTATTGGGGAAAATGGTTAATTTTTCATGCCGTGGGCGCCCCGGTGGACGTGGGTTTGGTCGTTGTCGGCGGCCGGCGCGCGATATCGCGCGTCGAGGCCCGCGCGCCTCTTGTAACCGGCGCGCGCGTGCCCCAAACATCGCCGCCGTTTCCCCTTGTTCAGGAAGATCTTGCATGCCCTCCGGCCTTGTCGCGCTGCTCGACGATATCTCGGTGATCGCCAAAGTGGCGGCCTCCTCGCTCGACGACGTCGGCGCGGCGGCGACCAAGGCGGGCGCCAAGGCGGCCGGCGTGGTGATCGACGACGCGGCGGTGACGCCGTCCTATGTCGTCAACTTCACCCCCGACCGCGAGCTGCCGATCATCGCCAAGATCGCCAAGGGCAGCCTGCTGAACAAGGCGGCGATCCTGGTCGGCGCCCTGCTGCTCAGCCAGTTCCTGCCGCAGGCGATCACCCCGCTGCTGATGGCGGGCGGCCTGTTCCTCTGCTTCGAAGGCGCCGAGAAGGTGCTGGAGAAGCTTGGCGGCGAGAAGCACGGCGAGACGCTGGAGGACCCGATCGAGGACGTCGCCGAGTTCGAGCGGGCGCGGGTGTCGGGCGCGATCCGCACCGACTTCATCCTCTCGGCGGAGATCATGGTGATCGCGCTCAAGGAAGTCGCCGAACAGCCGCTGTTCGAGCGCGCGGCGATCCTCGCGGTGGTCGGCATCGCGATCACCGTGCTGGTCTATGGCGCGGTCGCCTTCATCGTGAAGATGGACGATATCGGCCTGCACCTGACGAAGCGGCGGACCCGCGGCGAACAGTCGCTGGGTCGGCTGCTGCTGCTGGCGATGCCCAAGCTGCTGACGCTGCTGTCGAGCGTCGGCACGCTGGCGATGCTGTGGGTCGGCGGGCAGATCATCGTCCACGGGCTGCACGAACTCGGGCTGCATGATCCGTCGAACCTGATCCACGGCATCGAGCACGCGGTCGCGCACGCTGCCGGGCCGCTCGGCGGGCTTCTCGGCTGGCTGACCAACGCGGGGCTCTCGGCGGTGGTCGGCGTGGTGCTGGGCGCGGTGGTCGCGGTCGCGGTGCATGTGATACAGAAAGTCGGCGGCCGCGAACATTAAGGTTGGGGGCACTGACCGTCGCGGTCAGCACGGGGGAAGGCGAATGGGCGACAACGTGCTCTACCGGCTGGGCGGATTGCTGTGTCTGGCACTCGCGGCGGGTTTCGGCTGGTTCTTCATCTGGCTGCCGCTCGAAGCCGCGCGAGCGCATGCGCCCGAAGTCGAATACAGCGTCAAGGCCTTCGTGCTGGTGCCCTTCGCCGCGGTGTTCGGTGCGTTCTTCCTGCTGTTCGGCGACAGCCTGCCCTATCGCGACGTCGAGCGGCAGAAGCCCACGCCGGCCGGCTGGATCGTCCTGCTGATCGCCGGCGCGGCGAGCGGGCTGTGCTTCTGGTGGTTCAAGGCGCAGTTCGATGCGCTGGGTTATGCGTCTTAGTCGAGGCGCGCCAGCAGGTCCCTGGCGAATTGTGTGAGCGTGTCGTCGCGCGCGCCCATGACGACGACGCGTTCGCCGGGGCGGGCGATTTCGGCGACGCGCGCGGCGCAGTCGGCGCGCTCGGGGACATATTCGGCTTGTCCGCCGGCCGCACCGATCAACCGGACGATCCGCTCGCTGCCCTCGCTGCGATCGACGGTGCCGCCGAAATAGACCGGATCGCACAGGATCGTCAGGTCGTCCGGACCGAGCTCGCGCGCGAAAACGCCCGCGAGCTCGGCGCCCATCTGGCGCAGCGGGCCGTAGCCGTGCGGCTGGAAGAAGGCGATCACGCGGCCGGGATGGGCCTTCAGCGTCCTGAGCGTGGCGAGGACCTTGTCGGGGTTGTGGCCGAAGTCGTCGATCACGGTGACGCCCGCAGCGCTGGTGCCGACGATGTCGAAACGGCGGGCCAGTCCGGCGAATGAGCCAAGCGCCGCCACGGCCTCGGCCACCGGCACGCCGGCCGCGCTGGCGGCGGCGATGGCGGCCAGCGCGTTGGCGAGGTTATGGCGGCCGGGCACCTTGAGCCGCAATTCGTGCGCGCTGCCGTCGCGCCGGTCGAGGATCGTCGCGGCCAGGCTGGTCGGGCCTTCGATGAACGCGCCGATGCCGATTGCCGCTTCCGTGCTGTCGATGCCGAACGTCACCGTGGTCTTGGCCCGCGCGGCGAGCGCGGCGGTCTCGGCATCGTCCAGGTTCACCGCCGCCACATCGGCATGGGCGAGGAAATCGCCGAAGAGCTGGCGCAGCTCCTCCAGGCTCTTGTGGTCGAGGCTGACGTTGCCCAGCACGGCCACCTTGGGCCGATAGAGCGCGATCGAGCCGTCACTCTCGTCGACCTCGGAAACGAAGGTCTCGCCGCCGCCGACGCGCGCGCTGGCGAAGGGCGCGTCGGGCGCCACGAAGTTCTTCATCACCGCGCCGTTCATGATCGTCGGGTCGCGGCCGGTCTCGACCAGGATCCAGCCGATCATGCCGGTGACGGTCGACTTGCCGCTGGTGCCGCCCACCGCGATGCCGGTCGGCGCGGCGTTGAACAGGCGGGCCAGCAGTTCGGCGCGGCTCATGCGCGGGCAGCCGAGTTCGCGGGCGCGCACCATCTCTGGCACGGTGTCTTCGACCGCGGCCGAGGCGACCAGCGTCTGCTCGGCCGCGGTCACGCCGCTGCCGTCCTGCGCGAACAAGGTGATGCCCAGGCTTTCCAGCCAGGCGAACTTCTCGGGCGTGCGGCCCTGGTCGCGGCTGCGGTCCGATCCGGCGATCGCCGCGCCCTGGCCCTTGAGAATCAGCGCCAGCGGCAACATGCCCGAGCCGCCGATGCCGCAGAAGAACCAGGGGTGCGAGGTGAGATCTGTCATTGAGCGGTCCTGCGTCCCCGCGCAGGCGGGGACCTCGTTCGGCCGGGCTGTACATCAATCGAGCGACCAGTACAGCCGCCCAAGAACCCCGCCTGCGCGGGGACTCGCATTGTTTGCGGCAAGCTGCTTAGAGTTAGCCATGACCCGCGTCGCCATCTGCGCTCCGTCCGCCGCATTCACGCGCGAGGATGCCGCGCGCGTGACCGCGCTGGCCGAGGCCGAGTTCCCCGCGGTCGAGCTTCACTTCCACCCGCAATGCTTCGCCAGCCAGGGTCACTTCGCCGGGCCGGACGAAACGCGCCTCGCCGCGCTGCTCGAATGCGCGGAGGACCCGCGGATCGACGCGGTGTGGTTCGCGCGCGGCGGCTACGGCTCGAACCGCATCGCCGAGGCGGCGGTGCGGGCGATGGGCGAGGGCGCGCGGGAGAAGGCGTTCCTGGGTTATTCGGACGGCGGCTATCTGCTGGCCGCGCTTTACCGCGCGCGGATCGGGCGCCCGGTCCATGCGCCGATGCCCGCCGACATCCGCCGCGAGGGCGGCGAGGCGGCGGTGCGGCGCAGCCTCGCGTTCCTGGCCGGCGACCGTTCGGGGCTGGAGCCGTCGCTCGACCGCCATCCCACCGTTGCCTTCAACCTGACGACGCTCGCGATGCTCGGCGGCACGCCGCTGATGCCCGGGCTCGCCGGGCATGTGGTCATGGTCGAGGAGGTGAGCGAGCATCTCTACGCGGTCGACCGCCTGTTCTTCCACGCCACCGCGCATCTCGGCGGCATCGCGGGGCTACGGCTCGGCCGGGTCAGCGACGTGCCCGAGAACGACCGGCCGTTCGGCGCCACGGCGGAGGAGATCGCCCGCTACTGGTGCGAACGCCACGCGATTCCATTTCTGGGGCCGGCCGACATCGGTCACGATGCTGCCAACAGGATTGTGCCGTTCGGGCTTGCCAGCGGCGTTCCGCATTTCTAACGGCGCGCGCTGCGCTCAATAATGGAGGAGAGGGGTCGCGATGCGGGCATTCGTATTCCCGGGACAGGGCAGTCAGAAGGTGGGCATGGGCGCGGAGCTCGCCGAAGCCAGCGTCGCCGCGCGCGAGGTCTTCGAGGAAGTCGACGACGCGCTCGGCCAGCGGCTCTCGGCGATCATGCGAGAAGGCCCCGAGGACGTCCTGACGCTCACCGCCAACGCGCAGCCGGCGATCATGGCGCATGCCATCGCGGTGCTGCGGGTGCTGGAGAAGGACGGCGGCGTCGATCTCGCCGCCAAGGCCGATTTCGTCGCGGGCCACAGCCTGGGCGAATATACCGCGCTCTGCGCCGTGGGCGCGTTCAGCCTGGCTGACACCGCGCGACTGCTCAAGCTGCGCGGCCAGGCGATGCAGGCGGCGGTGCCGGTGGGCGTGGGCGCGATGTGCGCGCTGCTCGGCGCCGACATCGACAAGGCGCAGGCGCTGGCCGAGGCGGCTGCTGAGGGCGAGGTCTGCACCGTCGCCAACGATAACGATCCGGGTCAGGTCGTGCTCTCGGGCCACAAGGC
>DASVMK010000093.1:0-2630 GCA_036384395.1 Novosphingobium sp. | reverse complement strand
GTCGATACGTTCGGCAAGCTCGATATCCTGGTGAACAACGCCGGCATCACGCGCGACAACCTCGCCATACGGATGAAGGACGAGGAGTGGGACGCGGTGATCCGGGTCAACCTGGAGTCCACCTTCCGCCTGATGCGCGCCGCCGCGCGGCCGATGATGAAGGCCAAGTTCGGCCGCATCGTCACGATCACCTCGGTCGTCGGGCTGACCGGCAACCCCGGCCAGGTCAATTACGCCGCCGCCAAGGGCGGGCTGGTCGCCATGTCGAAGAGCCTGGGGCAAGAGCTTGCCAGCCGCGGCATCACCGTCAACTGCGTCGCCCCCGGCTTCATCCGCACGGCGATGACCGACGTGCTGCCCGATGCCCAGAAGGAGGCGCTCAACGGCCGCATTCCGATGGGCCGGATGGGCGAGGGCGAGGATATCGGCGCCGCCGTCGCCTACCTCGCCAGCCGCGAGGCGGGCTACGTCACCGGCCAGACGCTGCACGTCAACGGCGGCATGGCGATGATTTCCTGATCGCGAACCGGGCCCTCTCCGCACCATCGTGTGGGCGCGCGCGGGGGGAGGGCCTCGATCGGGCGCATTTATCCCCAATTTCCCGCAGTTCGGGCACGTTCCGGCTTGCCCGAGGGGCGCGCCGCGTTAGAGAAGGCAGTCCGATTGACGGGGCGGACCGCCCTCTGGCCGCCGTAGGGGGACCTTAGACGATCATGAAGGCGACTATCGAACGCGCGACACTGCTGCGCTGCCTGTCCCACGTCCAGTCGGTGGTCGAACGCCGGAACACCATTCCGATCCTGTCGAACGTGCTGATCGATGCGTCGGCCGACGGCACCTTGCGGGTCATGGCGACCGACCTCGACTTGCAGGTGATCGAGACGATGACCGCGGTCTCGGTGGAAAGCCCGGGCGCGATCACCGTCTCCGCGCACCTGCTGTTCGACATCGCGCGCAAGCTGCCCGACGGCAGCCAGGTGAGCCTCGACACCGCCGACAACCGCATGGCGGTGAAGGCCGGGCGCAGCCGCTTCAGTCTGCCGACGCTGCCGCGCGACGACTTTCCGGTGATCGTCGAGGGCGACCTGCCGACCAGCTTCGAGGTTCCGGCGGCGACGCTGGCGCAGCTCATCGATCGCACCCGCTTCGCGATCTCGACCGAAGAGACGCGCTATTACCTCAACGGCATCTTCCTCCACGTCACCGACGAGGAACTGAAGGCCGCCGCCACCGACGGCCACCGCCTCGCGCGCTTCACGCTGCCGCGCCCCGACGGCGCCGAGGGCATGCCCGACGTGATCGTGCCGCGCAAATGCGTGGCCGAACTGCGCAAGCTGCTCGAAGAGCGGCTCGACACCAACGTCCTGGTCGATCTTTCCGCTTCGAAGCTCCGCTTCACGCTGGGCGGCGAGGACGGCGTGGTGCTGACCAGCAAGCTGATCGACGGCACCTTCCCGGACTATACCCGCGTCATCCCGACGGGGAACGACAAGCTGCTCCGTCTCGACCCCAAGAGCCTCTACGAAGGCGTCGACCGGGTCGCGACGATCGCCACCGAGAAGACCCGCGCGGTCAAGATGGCGCTGGAGAACGATCGCGTGACACTGTCGGTCACCTCGCCCGACAACGGCACCGCGGCCGAGGAAGTGCCGGCCGACTATTCCGCGCAGGGCTTTGAGATCGGTTTCAACGCCAACTATCTCAAGGACATCCTCAGCCAGATCGAGGGCGACACGGTCGAACTCCACCTGGCCGACGCCGGCGCGCCGACGCTGATCCGCCAGGACGACAAGAGCCAGGCGCTCTACGTGCTGATGCCGATGCGCGTGTAGGCGCGTCGCCGACGACGGACCCAATGGCGGGGCGGGGTGATTCCTGCCCCGTTTTCTATGCTCGAGGCGTCGCGGGACGGGGCGTTGCCTCACGGCGGCGAGCTGAAAAATCCAGTTTAACAGCGGCCTAACGCGCCGTTCATATGCCAGACAGTAAAGGTGAGCCGTGTTTTATAGCCGGATCAGCCGAGCCGAGGGGCCTGCCTTCTTCGCCTTATTTGCGTTCTACTCCGAGCGTCCAATGGCCGCTTCCCCCGGGCGTGAATTCATTTCTGAATTACCGGACAAATTAGGAGTAGGACTATGCGTAAGATTGCCTTCGTTTCCCTTGCCGTGATCGGCCTGACTGCGGTTCCGGCGGCGGCACAGAGCACGGCGTCGCCGACCGATCCCTCGGCGCCCAGCGCCACCGCGCCTTCGTCGGGCAGCGGCGCGTCCTCGACCGACAGCGGCTCGACCCACAAGGGCAAGCATCGCCGCGGCAAGAGCGGCAGCGGCGCCGAATCGGCCAATCCCGCCGGCTCGGCTAGCACCGACGCGGCGGGCTCGCCGTCCTCGACCGATACCAGCGCCACGAGCGGCAGCACGCCGCCCACGAGCGGTTCGGCGCCGACCAGCCCGACCGGGCCCACGCCGCCGGCTCAGTAAATCGGTCGGTTGTCAGCCCAACGGTTGATATCCGCGGCGGCGGCGGAAGGCTCAGGCCTTCCCCGCCGCCGCGATCATGTCCGCGACAGCGACGAACTTCTCGCGCGGCGCGCCGTTGCGCGCGCGCGCCACTTCGGCCTCGTCGATCTT
>DASVMK010000092.1:0-4267 GCA_036384395.1 Novosphingobium sp. | reverse complement strand
TGGCCTTCGAGCACGCCGAACTCGCCCTCGGAGCCGGGGACGACGACCATGTGGACGTCCTCGCTGCGAACGAGCTTGGCGGGGGTGACGAGTTCGAAATGAAGGGACATGTCTCTTTTCCTTACCCCCTCCTCTTCAGGGGAGGGGCAGTGAGACTTAGGTCCGCGGAGCGGGCCTTAGTCGCAGCGGGGTGGGGCTTGGCCCCCAGCGCGACGCTTCGCGCCGCGCCACCACCCCCAACCCCCTCCTCCGAAGAGGAGGGGGCGAGCGGTAGCTTTACGCCTCTTCGGCCAGCTTCTTGGCCTTCTCGATCGCCTCGTCGATGCCGCCGACCATGTAGAAGGCGTTCTCGGGGAGGTGGTCGTACTCGCCGTCGACCACCGCCTTGAACGACTTCACGGTGTCTTCGACCTGGACGAACTTGCCGGGGATGCCGGTGAAGACTTCGGCCACGTGGAACGGCTGGCTGAGGAACTTCTGGATCTTGCGGGCGCGGGCGACGGTGAGCTTATCCTCTTCGGACAGCTCGTCCATGCCCAGGATCGCGATGATGTCCTGCAGCGACTTGTACTTCTGCAGCGTCTCCTGGACGCGGCGGGCGGTGTCGTAGTGCTCCTGGCCGACGGTCGCGGCGGTGAGAACGCGCGAGGTCGAGTCGAGCGGGTCGACCGCCGGGTAGATGCCCAGCTCCGAGATCGCGCGGTTCAGCGTGGTCGTCGCGTCCAGGTGGGCGAACGAGGTGGCCGGCGCCGGGTCGGTCAAGTCGTCCGCGGGGACGTAGATCGCCTGGACCGAGGTGATCGAGCCCTTGGTGGTCGAGGTGATGCGCTCCTGCAGCGCGCCCATGTCGGTCGCCAGGGTCGGCTGGTAGCCCACCGCCGAAGGAATACGGCCGAGCAGCGCCGACACTTCCGAACCGGCTTGCGTGAAGCGGAAGATGTTGTCGACGAAGAACAGCACGTCCTGGCCTTCCTGGTCGCGGAAGTACTCGGCCATCGTCAGGCCGGACAGGGCGACGCGGGCGCGGGCGCCCGGGGGCTCGTTCATCTGGCCGAACACCAGGGCGACCTTCGAGCCTTCCGGCGTCGCGTTGCCGTCGGCGTCCTTGGCGATGACGCCGGCGTCGAGGAACTCGTGGTAGAGGTCGTTACCCTCGCGGGTGCGCTCGCCCACGCCGGCGAACACCGAGACGCCGCCGTGGCCCTTGGCGATGTTGTTGATCAGCTCCTGGATGAGCACGGTCTTGCCCACGCCGGCGCCGCCGAACAGGCCGATCTTGCCGCCCTTGGCGTAAGGCGCGAGAAGGTCGATGACCTTGATGCCGGTGACCAGGATCGCCGCTTCGGTCGACTGGTCGACGAATTCGGGAGCCTTGGCGTGGATCGGGGCGGTCATGTCCGAACCGACCGGGCCGCGCTCGTCGATCGGATCGCCGACGACGTTGAGGATGCGTCCCAGGGTCTTGGGGCCGACCGGCACCGAGATCTGCGCGCCGGTGCTGGTCACAGCCTGGCCGCGGGTCAGACCGTCGGTGGCATCCATCGCGATGGTGCGGACGGTGTTCTCACCCAGGTGCTGGGCGACTTCGAGGACCAGGCGGTTGCCGTTGTTGTCGGTTTCCAGCGCGGTGAGGATCGAGGGCAGCTCGCCTTCGAAGGTGACGTCGACGACGGCGCCGATGACCTGGCTGATCTTGCCGGTCGTGACGGTGTTGAGAACGGGGGCGGTGGCCATGTTCGTTTCCTTGCCTGCTATTTCTTAGAGCGCTTCCGCGCCCGCGATGATCTCGATGAGCTCGGTGGTGATCGCGGCCTGGCGGCTGCGGTTGTACTGGATGGTGAGCGCGTTGATCAGTTCGCCCGCGTTGCGCGTGGCGTTGTCCATCGCGGTCATCGACGCGCCCTGTTCGGAGGCGTTGTTCTCGAGCAGCGCGCCGAACAGCTGCGTGCGCAGATAGCGCGGCAGCAGCGCGGCGAGGATTTCCTCCTCGTCGGGCTCATATTCCACGACGGCGCCGGTCGCGGCGGCGGCGGTCTTGGGGGCCGGGACAGGGATGATTTGCTGCTCGGTCGGTTCCTGCGTCAGCGCGTTCTTGAACGTCGAGAAGAATAGGTGCGCGACATCGAACTTGCCGGCCTCGTAGAGCGTGACCAGCTCGTCGGCGATGCGCTCGGCCTCGGCGTAGCCGGGCTCGCGCACGTCGGTGGTGTCGAACATCTGCAACACCGCCTTCGGATAGTTCCGGCGGATCACCGCGCGGCCCTTCTTGCCGACGAGGTAGAACAGCACGGTCTTGCCTTCGGCTTCGAGTGCGCGCGCCTTGACTAGCGCCGCCTTGACGATGTTCGAGTTGAACGCGCCGGCCAGGCCCTTGTCCGAGTTGGCGACGACGAGCAGGTGAACCTGGTCGCTGCCGGTGCCGGCGAGCAGCTTGGGCGAGTTCTCGCTGATCGTCACCTTGCTGGCGAGGCTGGCCATGACTTCGGCCAGGCGTGTCGCATAGGGACGGCCCGCCTCGGCGGCGGCCTGCGCCTTGCGCAGCTTGGCGGCGGCGACCATCTGCTTGGCCTTGGTGATCTTCTGGGTCGACTTGACCGAGTTGATCCGCCCTTTGAGTTCCTTCAGCGAAGCCACTCTAACTTCTCCAATCCGTCATCCCGGACTTGATCCGGGATCCCGCTGTTTCGACCGCTGCGGTAAGCGGGACCCCGGCTCAAGGCCGGGGTGACGACGTGTAAGCGCCTTAAGCGAACTGCTTGCCGAACGCGTCGAGCGCGGCCTTCAGCTTGGCCTTGGGCTCATCGCCCAGCGCCTTGCTGTCGCGGATCGCGGCGAGGACGTCGGCGTGCTCAGACCGCAGCCACGAGAGCATCTCGGCTTCGTATTCGGTGACGCGGCTGACTTCGATGCCGTCGAGGTAGCCGTTGGTGCCGGCGAAGATCGACGCGGTCTGCTCTTCGAACGGCAGCGGGCTGAACTGGGCCTGCTTGAGCAGCTCGGTCAGGCGCGCGCCGCGGTTGAGCAGTTTCTGGGTCGAGGCGTCGAGGTCCGAGCCGAACTGCGCGAAGGCCGCCATTTCGCGGTACTGCGCCAGCTCCAGCTTGATCGAGCCCGACACCGCCTTCATCGCCTTGGTCTGCGCGGCCGAGCCGACGCGGCTGACCGAGAGGCCGACGTTGATGGCCGGACGGATGCCCTGGTAGAACAGGCCGGTCTCGAGGAAGATCTGGCCGTCGGTGATCGAGATCACGTTGGTCGGGATGTAGGCCGAAACGTCGCCCGCCTGGGTTTCGATGATCGGCAGCGCGGTCAGCGAGCCGCCGCCGTTGGCGTCCGACATCTTGGCCGCGCGTTCGAGCAGGCGGCTGTGGAGGTAGAACACGTCACCCGGATAGGCTTCGCGGCCCGGAGGACGGCGGAGCAGCAGCGACATCTGGCGGTAGGCGACGGCCTGCTTGGAAAGGTCGTCGTACACGATCACGGCGTGCATGCCATTGTCGCGGAAATATTCGCCCATCGTAACGCCGGTGTAGGGCGCGAGGTACTGCAGCGGCGCGGGCTCGGAAGCGGTGGCGGCGACGACGATCGAGTATTCCATCGCGCCGTTTTCTTCGAGCTGGCGGACGATCTGCGCGACGGTCGAGCGCTTCTGGCCGACGGCGACGTAGATGCAGTAGAGCTTCTTCGATTCGTCCGTGCCGGCGTTGACGCTCTTCTGGTTGATGAAAGTGTCGATGGCGACGGCGGTCTTGCCGGTTTGGCGGTCACCGATGATCAGCTCGCGCTGGCCGCGGCCGATGGGGACCAGGGCGTCGATGGCCTTGAGGCCGGTCTGCACCGGTTCCGAAACCGACTGGCGCGGGATAATGCCCGGCGCCTTCTTCTCGACGCGCATGCGCGCTTCGGCAACGATCGGACCCTTGCCGTCGATCGGGTTGCCCAGGCCGTCCACGACGCGGCCGAGCAGGCCCTTGCCGACGGGTACGTCGACGATGGTGCCGGTCCGCTTGACCTGGTCGCCTTCCTTGATCTCGGAGTCGGAGCCGAAGATCACGACGCCGACATTGTCGGCTTCGAGGTTCAGGGCCATGCCCTTCACGCCGTTGGCGAATTCGACCATCTCGCCGGCCTGGACGCTGTCGAGGCCGTGGATGCGGGCGATACCGTCACCGACGGACAGCACCGAGCCGACTTCCGAGACCTGGGCCTCGGTGCCGAAGTTGGCGATCTGGTCCTTGATGACCTTCGAGATTTCTGCGGCGCGGAT
>DASVMK010000091.1:0-2106 GCA_036384395.1 Novosphingobium sp. | reverse complement strand
GGTAAGGAACAGGTTGCCCATCCGCGCCCGCGCCGCATCGACCAGATCGGGCGGCACCACCAACCAGCCGAGCCGCCAGCCGGCCATGCTGAAATACTTGGAGAAGCTGTTGATCACCAAGGCCCGGGGATCGACGGTGAGCGCCGAAGGCACCGGCCCGACGTAGCTGATGCCGTGGTAGATCTCGTCCGATACCAGCCGGATGCCGCGCGCCGCGCAGACTTGCGCGATGGCCGCAAGTTCCTCGGGCGCGATCACGGTGCCGGTGGGGTTGGCCGGGCTGGCGACGATCACCCCGTCGGGCGGCGGATCGAGCGCGGCGAGCGCCGCGGCGGTGAGCTGGAAGCGCTCAGCCTCGCCGCAGGCGATCTCCACCGGCTCGATATGCAGCGCCTTCAGCGTGTTGCGATAGGCGACGTAGCCCGGCCGCGCCAGCGCCACCCGCGCGCCCGGCGCGAACAGACAGTTGAGCGCCAGCACCAGCGCGGGCGAGGCCCCGCACGTGAGGATGACCTGCTCCGGCGCCACCATGACCCCGTGCGCCTCGGCATAGTGGCGGGCGATCCGCGCCTTCAGCTCGGGGTTCTCCCAATAGCCCATCGGATCGGCATCGAGCACCCGGTGCGCGACCGCGATCGCCGCCGCCGGCGCGCCGGTCGAGGGCTGGCCGTATTCCATGTGGATCACCGAGCGCCCCTGCGCCTGCAGCGCATAGGCCAGCTCGCCGATGGCGATGGCGTGAAAGGGATCGATCTCGGCCGGCATCGCGCGCTCAGACGACTCGGGGCTGGTCGTCGGGCTCGGCCTTGGCAAGCGCGCAGCGCAGCGCCGGGCGCTCGTGCATCCGCGCGAGATAGGCCGCGGTGTTGGGGTAATCGGCCAAGTCCTTGCGCGCCAGGAAGCACGGCAGGTCCATCATGATGTCGGCGGCCGAGAAGCTCTCCCCAGCGAAATAGGGCGCCTCGCCCAGCCGGGCCTCGATCATCCGGCGCGCCCGCGCGTTGCGGCTGTCGGGCGCGGCGGCGATGTCCGGCGCGAAATGTTCGAGCATCAGCCCCGGCACGAACGAGCCGTTGGCGAAATGGAACCAGAACAGGAAGGCGGCGAAATCGGGATGCTCGGGGCCGAACAGCAGCCGCCCGCCGGCATGGCGGCGCAGGATGTATTCGACGATGGCCCCCGATTCACCGAGCGTCAGCCCGCCCTCGGTGATGACCGGCGCCGTCTGGAAATCCGACAGCGCGCGAAACGCCGCCGGCGCCTGGCCGGACGCATCGCGCTCGTAGCGGACGAGTTCGTAGGGCAGGTCGAGTTCCTCGCAGAGCCAGACGACGCGTTCGGACTGCGAGCGAGCGAGATGATGGACGGTCAGCATGGCGCTTCCTCGCATGGCCCGGTAGCGAGGACAATCGCGGACGCGCTATTCGGCGTCGTCCTCGATCGCCGCCATGTCATCGTCGGACAGCCCGAAGTGATGCCCGACCTCGTGGACGATCACATGGGTCACCAGTTCCTCCAGCCCGACGGCGGTCTGCACCCATTCCCGCAGCAGCGGGCGGCGGTAGAGCGTGATGACCGGCGGCAACTCGCCCGACGCCCAGACCGACTCCTCGTCGATCGGGCGGCCGTGGTAGAGCCCGGTCAGCTCCCAGCGATCGTGCAGGCCCACCGCGTCGAGCGCCTCGCGATCGGCGAAGTCCTCGATACGCAGGACGATGCCGTCGAGGTGGCGGCGAAAGTGCGCGGGCAACGCCGCGATCGCCCGGCGCGCGAGGGCTTCGAACGTGGCGGCGTCGGGTTCGTTGTCGGGCATGAGGCAAGGCTAGCCCGGGCGAATCGGACGGGCAATTTCGAAACGAGAACGGCCGCCCCGAAGGAGCACCCTTTCTCGTTTCCGCTGAGCAGCCGTCTCAGCGCGGCAGTTCGCTCACGCCCATCAGCGCCTCGTCGACCGCGCGGGCGGCTTGGCGGCCTTCGCGGATCGCCCAGACGACCAGGCTCTGGCCGCGGCGCATGTCGCCGCAGGCGAACACTTGCGGATCGCTGGTGCGGTAGTCGACGACGTTGGCCGCGACGTTGCCACGCCCGTCGAGCGCCACGCCGGCC
>DASVMK010000090.1:0-1884 GCA_036384395.1 Novosphingobium sp. | reverse complement strand
GGCGGCAGCGGCGCCGCGCCCGGTCCCTCGCGCTCGCGGTGCTGGTGCGCGGCCAGGCGCAGCACGCCGTGGCGCAGGCTTTCGGGCAAGTCGCTCCACCCGGCGCCGAGGCCGGCGGTGAAGCGCACCGCGATCCGCCCGGCCGCGCCTTGCTGAGACACCGACACTTGGCCGGTGCCGTCGGCTTCCAGCTCGACCGCATAGGCCTCGGCCGGCAACGCGAAGCGCGAACCTTCGGCGGGAACGCCTTCGACCCCGGCAATCGCCTGCACCGGCCGCGTCGCCAGCACTTGCCAGCCGGGCATCGCGGGCAGCACTTCCTCGCACGTCGCTTCGAGCGGCATCAGGCCGGTGAAGTCCTCGCAGGTCTCGAGCGCGGCGCGCAGCAGCGCGGCGAGCGGCGCGTCGTCCTGCGCGGTGGTGATGCCGAGCCATTGCTTCAATTCGGCCAGCGCCGCCGGCGGCAGCGCGGCGGGCGTGACGATCCGCCGTTTCATGGGAATGCTCCGAGTTTGGGTCTGTCGGTGACACCCCCTCCCCCACGGAGGAGGGGGGTTTTCCGGCTTAGACGCTGATCTTCAGCAGCTTGATCGCGTCGCTATCGAGCACCTGCCCGCCGATCCGCTTGGTCGCGTAGAAGTGGACGAACGGCTTGTTGGTGAAGGGATCGCGCAGGATCGCGGTCGCGCTGCGCTCGGCGATCAGGTAGCCGGCGCGGAAGTTGCCGAAGGCGATCGGGAAGGCGTTCGCGGCGACATCGGGCATGTCCGCGGCCTCGACCACCGGATAGCCGAGCAGCCGGTCGGGCTGGCCGTCGACCAGTCCCGGCTGCCACAGGAACGCGCCGTCGGCGGTCTTGATCTTGCGCACTTCGGCCAGTGTCGCGGCGTTCATCACCCAGCTCGCGCCCTGGCGATGCCCGGCCTTCAGCGTGTGGACGAGGTCGATCAGCGTCAGCTCGGGCGCGGTGCCCAGCGTGGTGGCGTGGCCGCTGCCGCGGAACTGCAGCGTGCCGAACGTGCGCGCCGCGTCGTCGGCCGTGCTGGTCGGCGCGGCCAGGAAGACCTTGGGCTGGTTGGTACCGCTGCCCGAGACGAAAGCGGCCCCTTCCGCCCGCGCGAACTCCATCGCGATCTCGTCTGCCAGCCAGCTTTCGAGGTCGAAGGCGGCATCGTCGAGCATCGCCTGGCTCGCCGCCGGGTTGGCGTAGAGCTCGCCGCCGGGCGGGGCGATCTCGGCGAACTTGGGGCTGGCGGTCTCGGGCCGCGCGGCGGTCTCGCTGACCCAGCCCGAGGCGGTGCCGCCGGTGTTGACCAGCTTGCGATAGCCGGCGGTGCCGGTCTGGACGATCTGCGCGATGGCGCGGATCGGGCTGATCGCCTTGAGCCGCGCGGCGATCGCCGCGTCGATCTCGCGCGGGACGGCATAGCCGCCGTCGGCCGGCACGGTGCCGGTCAGCGACTTGAGCTCGGTCTCGCGGCCGTGGCGTAGGTAGCCGTCGACGAAGCCCTTGACCTCGGGGCTGGCGGCGGAGACGCCTTCGATCAGCGGGCGCGCGGCGGCGCGGCTGACGCGATCGAGCCGCGATTTCACCTCGTCGATGTCGGAGCGCAGCGCGCCCAGCGCCTCCTCGGCGGCGTCCTGGCGCGAGACCAGGTCGAACGAGGCGTCGAGCGCCTCGGCGGGAACGGGATTGTCCATCGGTATGGGCCTTTCGTTGGGCAGGGAGACTTCGGTTCAGGCGATCAGATGCACCCGCGCGGCGTGCTGCATCGGATGGGTGACGAGGCTGACTTCGAGGAGGTCGATGTCGATCAGTTCGCGGCCCCGGCCGAGCGGGCGGAAGGCGCGGGCGCGGTAGCCGAACGAGAGGCCGCTCACCGC
>DASVMK010000089.1:0-3529 GCA_036384395.1 Novosphingobium sp. | reverse complement strand
CTCGTCGGGCGCCACGAAGCTCAGCGCCACGCCGTCGGCGCCGGCGCGCGCGGTGCGGCCGATGCGGTGGACGTATTGTTCGGGAACGTTGGGGATCTCGAAGTTGAACACGTGGCTGACGCCCGAGACGTCGATGCCGCGAGCGGCGATGTCGGTCGCCACCAGGATCGGAGTCGAGCCCTGGCGGAAGCCGTTGAGCGCCGCGGTGCGCTGCGCCTGGCTCTTGTTGCCGTGGATCGCCGCGGCGGTGACCCCGGCGGCGGCGAGATGCCGCACGACCCGGTCGGCGCCGTGCTTGGTGCGGGTGAACACCAGCGCGCGGTCGATCGCCCCGGGGCCTTCTTTCTCGGCCAGCCCGCTCCGCAGCTTCAGTGTGAGCAGCGACTGCTTCTCGGCCTGGTTGATGTGGATGACGAACTGGTCGACGCGCTCGGCGGTGGTCGATTGCGGCGCCACCTCGACCCGCACCGGATCATTGATGAACTGCTTGCCCAGCTCGGCGATCGCCTTGGGCATCGTGGCCGAGAAGAACAGGCTCTGCCGCTGCTTGGGCAGCATGTTGGCGACGCGCTTCAGCGGCACGATGAAGCCGAGGTCCATCATCTGATCGGCCTCGTCGAGCACGAAGATCTCGACGTTGCGCAGCGTCAGCGCGCGCTGGTCGATCAGGTCGAGCAGGCGGCCGGGGGTGGCGACGAGAATGTCGCAGCCCGGCACCAGCGCGCGGGCCTGTTTGCCGACGGGGATGCCGCCGAACACGCACTGGACCGAGAGGTCGAGGTACTTGGCGTAGCCGCGCATGTTCTCGGCGATCTGGGCGGCGAGCTCGCGCGTCGGCGAGAGCACCAGCATGCGGCACGAGGCCGCCTTGCGCGGCTGCGGGTCGTTCGCCAGGCGGTGGAGCGACGGCAGCGAGAACGCCGCGGTCTTGCCGGTGCCGGTCTGGGCGATGCCCAGGATGTCACGGCCCTTCAGCAGGGCGGGGATCGCCTGGCGCTGGATCGGCGTGGGATCGGAATAGCCCTTGGTGCCGAGCGCGCGAAGGATGGGCTCGGCCAGGCCGAGCTCGGAGAAATAGGACATGGAACACTTTCAAATGCGTGCGGGCGCACGCAAACGGCGCGCGCAAGCGAGGGTTCGTGATGCGACCCTGCGTGAAGAGGAAGCTTCAGGCGACGGCAACCGCTGAGTCCGGGCAGATCGGGCGTTCGGGACGCCGATCCACGCATGCCGGGATTACGGGCGGAAAGTCCGCGCGCCGGTTGCCTGGCGGGGCCTCTAGATTGTGTTGCCGGCAAACGCAAGAAAATTACGTGCACCTTGCGCCGGGCGCCGGGCGGTGCTTGGAACCGGGCATGCGCGGCGAGCCACCCAGTCCCTGCAATCGCGTCTGCCAGATCGATCCGGCCTCCGGCTTTTGCCGGGGCTGCGCGCGCACGCTGGAGGAGATCGCCGACTGGCCGATGTTGAGCGCCGGCGAAAAGCGCACGCTTCTCCGTCGGCTGGAGTCGCGCGTAACCGATCCGCCGAAGCAGCCGGTCTAGCCGCTGCCGGTCTTCAGCTCGTTGCCGGTCACCGTGACGACATGCAGCAGATTGGTCGATCCGGGGGTGCCGAAGGGCACGCCGGCCAGCGCGATCAGCTTCGATCCGGCCGTGGCGAAGCCGTGGCGCAGGGCCATGCGCTTGCCCTTGGCGATCATCTCCTCGAAGCTGCCGATGTCCTTGGTGGGGACCGCATGAGCCCCCCACAGCAAGCCGACGCGCCGCGCGGTGCGCACCGACGGGGTCAGCACCAGCATCGGCGCGCGCGGCCGCTCGCGCGCCACGCGCCGCGCCGTCGATCCCGAGCCGGTGAAGACGACGAGACCCGAGATCGACAACGTCTCGGCTATCTGGGCGCAGGCCTGGGCCAGCGCGTCGGCGGTGGTCGCGTCGGGGTGGACGTCGGTGAAGTGGATGCGCGCCTGGTAGCCGGGATCGCTTTCGACTTGCGCGGCGATGCGGTGCATGATCGTCACCGCCTCGACCGGCCAGGCACCCGCCGCCGTCTCGGCGGAGAGCATCACCGCGTCCGCGCCGTCATAGACAGCATTGGCGACGTCGGAGACTTCGGCGCGCGTCGGCGCCAAACTCTCAATCATCGATTCGAGCATTTGGGTGGCGACGATCACCGGCTTGCCCGAACGGCGCGTCGCCTCGACGATGCGCTTCTGCAGCGGCGGCACTTCCTCGGGGTTGAGTTCCACGCCGAGGTCGCCGCGCGCCACCATGATGCCGTCCGACAGCTCGATGATCTCGTCGAGCCGATCGACCGCGGCGGGCTTTTCGATCTTGGCGAGCAGCGCCGCGCCCGACGTGCCGAGCAGGCGCCGCGCCTCGGCGACGTCGTCGGGGCGCTGCACGAAGGACAGCGCGATCCAGTCGGCCCCATGCTCCACGGCAAAAGCCAGGTCGCGGCGGTCCTTGTCGGTCAGCGCCGGCACCGGCACTACCGCGTCGGGCACGTTGACGCCCTTGCGGTCCATGATCACCCCGCCGACTTCAGCCGAGCAGAGGATGCTGTCGGGATCGTGGCTGATCACCCGCAGGCGCAGCTTGCCGTCGTCGATCAGCAGCCGCTGGCCCTGGCGCAGCACGCCGAACAGTTCGGGGTGCGGCAGGCAGACGCGGTTCTCGTCGCCCGGCTCGGGATTGCGGTCGAGCGTGAAGTGGCCGCCGTGGCGGATCACCGCCCGGCCGTCCTTGAACGTGCCGACGCGCAGCTTGGGCCCTTGCAGATCGCACAGCACGGTGATCGGCCGGCCGAATTCCCTCTCGGCGACGCGGATCGCGGCGATCGTCGCGGCGTGGGTCGCCTGGTCGCCGTGGCTCATGTTGACGCGGAAGGCGTCGGCCCCGGCCTTGAGCAGCTTGCCGATCATCTCGGGCTCGCGGCTGGCCGGGCCCAGTGTTGCCAGGATCTTTACCCTACGTCCGCGCGGATCGAGTCTCGCCAAGCGCCTGCCCCCTTTTCTATGATGCCAGCCGTATGGCAAAGCGGCGGCCAAACACCAAGGACGATCGCCATGAATTCGAATGATTCCGATCCGCTCGACGAGATCGACGATGCGCAGGCCGCCGCCGCATTCCGCCGCCTGGTGCGTCACCTGCGCCACCGGCACGACGCGCAGAACATCGACCTGATGGGATTGGCCGGTTTCTGCCGCAATTGCCTCGCCGACTGGCTGGTGGAGGCCGGTGCTCCGCTCGACAAGGCGGCGGCGCGCGAGGTGGTGCACGGCATGCCCGCGGCCGAGTGGAAGGCCAGGCACCAGACCGAGGCGACGCCCGAGCAGCTCGCGCGGATGGCGGAGAGCGTGAAGAAGAACGGCTGATCCTTTTCACGCGGGGGGAGGATTTCCACAGCCGGGCGCTTTGCCGAATCCGCGCCCCTCGCTATCAGCGCCGCCGACTCATTCATCCTCACCGGAGATTCCCCCGATGGCCGAAACCACCGACGACCGCCTGCGCCTTCTGATCGAGCGCGT
>DASVMK010000088.1:0-11666 GCA_036384395.1 Novosphingobium sp. | reverse complement strand
TGCGCGCGCTGGCGCTGGCGCTGTTCTCGCTCGGCGTGCCGGTGGGCAGCACGCTGGGGCTGGTGCTGGGCGGCTGGATCAATGATGTGCTCGATTGGCGGGCGGCGTTCTTCGTCGTCGGACTGCCGGGGCTGGCGCTCGCCGCGCTGGCCTGGTTCGCGCTGCCCGATCCGCCGAAGGCCATTGCGCCCAAGCCCGACGCGGCCCCGTTCCTGGCGACGCTGCGCCTGCTGTGGGCCATCCCGTCGATGCGGCACATGGCGCTGGGCAGTGCGTTCTATGCCTGTGGCAGCTATGCCATCAACGTCTTCGCCCCGGCCTTCCTGATGCGCGTGCACGGCATGACATCGTCGCAGGCCGGGCTCGGCATGGGCGTGGTGTTCGGCGTGGGCGGGCTGATCGGCACGTTCGCGGGCGGCTGGTTCGGCGACCGGCTGGCGCGCCGCTCGGAGGGCTGGCGGCTGGGCGTGCCGGCGCTCGGCCAGGCGCTGTCGCTGCCGACCGCGCTCGGCGCCTGGCTGGTCGCCGATCCGGGCCTCGCGATCGGGCTGCTGACGGTGAGCTATATGTTCGGCCTGCTTTATTTCGCGCCGACCTTCGCCGCGGCGCAGGCGCTGGTGCCCGACCGCATCCGCGCGACGACATCGGCGGTGCTGCTGTTCTGCCTGACGATCCTGGGCTCGTCGGTGGGGCCGCTGGCGGTGGGGGCGATCAGCGATGCCTTGCAGCCGCAGTACGGGGCCTTCGCGCTGCGCTATGCGATGTGCGCGATGGCGGTGACGATGGCGCTTTCGGCGGTGTTCTTTCTGCTCGGCGCGCGGCGGCTGCCCGGCGATCTGAGGGAGACGCGGGCATGAGCGGCGCGGTCCACCCGCTCTACGCCGCGATGGGCACCACGGTGTTCGACGCGATGTCGGCGCTCGCCCGCGATCTCGGCGCGATAAACCTCGGCCAGGGCTATCCCGAGGGTGAGGACCCGCCCGAGCTGATCGAGGCGGCGGTGCGGGGCTTGCGCGAACGGTCGAACCAGTATCCGCCGATGTTCGGGATTGCCGAACTGCGCGACGCGGTCTGCGGGTTCTACGCCCGGCGGCAAGGGCTGGCGCTGGCGCGCGAGCAGGTCGTCGTGACCTCGGGCGCGACCGAGGCGATCGCGGCCTGCATGCTGGGCCTCGTCTCGCCGGGCGACGAGGTGATCCTGTTCCAGCCGGCCTACGACGCCTATGCGCCGATGATCCGCCGCGCGGGCGGGGTGCCGGTCGCGGTCATGCTGCGCCCGCCCGATTGGTCCTACCTGCGCGACGAGATCGAGGCGGCGATCACCCCGCGCACCACGATGCTGGTGCTCAACGACCCGCACAATCCGGTGGGCAAGGCGGCGAGCAGCGACGAACTGGCGATGCTCGCCGAGATTTGCGTGGCGCACGACCTCACCGCGCTGTGCGACGAGGTGTGGGAGGAGGTGCGCTTCGACGACATCGCCCACTGCTCGCTGATGAGCTTTCCCGGCATGGCCGAACGCACGGTCAAGATCGGCTCGGCGGGCAAGATCTTCGGCCTCACCGGCTGGAAGACCGGCTGGTTCTGCGCCGATACCGCGCTGGCCGGGCCGCTGGCGCGGGTCCACCAGTTCCTCACTTACACGACCCCGCCCCACTTGCAGTGGGCGCTGGCCGAGGGGCTGACCTATTCCGACGACTGGTTCGCCGCGCGCGATGCGGCGTGGACCGCCGCGCGGGCGCGGCTGAACCGCGGGCTGGAGCAGGGCGGCTACGTGGTGCTGCCCAACGCGGCGACCTGGTTCCTCTGCGTCGATCTTGCCGCCTCGGGCATCGCGCTCACCGACCGCGAATTCGCCGAGCGCGCGATCCGCGAGGCCGGCGTCGCGGCGATCCCGATCTCGGCGCTGGGCGAGGGCGAGGTGCCGACGCACATCGTCCGCTTCTGCTTCACCAAGGAGGCCGCCGTGCTGGAGGAGGCGATCGAGCGACTGGCGACGTTCCGCGCGACGCTTTCGGACAGGCCTTAGCCCTGCTTGCGCCGTATGCCGTAATCGATGCGGATGCGGACCCATTCGCCCACCTTGTCTCGGCCGCCCACCCGTGGCGGGCGCACCTTGAACTGCCAGGCCGCAGCGAGGATGGCGCGGGCGAGGTTCGATCCGGTCGGGTACTCGTCGAGCGAGACGCAGTCCTCGACCCGGTAATCGGGCGCGGTGCGGCAGGCGATCAGGCCCCAGCCGGGTCCGGTGGCGGTCGAGAGATAGCCGCGCAGTTCATCGTCGTAGGGCTCGCGATACCAGGCCGCGGCATAGAGCGGCTCGCCGTTGGGCGCCGAGCCGACGACGCGCGTATCGCCGGCCGAGCCGCCGGGATCGGGCGGGCCCATCATCGGCCGGTTGGCGGGCACGGCCGGGCCGGGTCGACGTGGCAGCGCGCCGATGTCGGCCGAGGCCATCTCCTTGGGCGAGAGCCGGATCACTTGCGGCGGCGGCTGCAGCGGGCTGGGTGGGGCGACCGGCTGCGGCAGGTTGGGCGCGGTGACCGGCGCGCTGGTCTCGTGCCGGTGGACGACGGGCTTCGTGTCCGACTTGGGCGTCGGCGCCTCCCGAGCGGCCGGCGCGCGGAAGGCGACCGAGGTGAGCGCGGGCGGGCGCTTCTCGGGCTCGGAAACCGCCGAGCCGAGCGTCAGCACGGCGAGGATCAGCAGCGCCTCGGCCAGCAGCGCCAGCGCAAGACCGGTCACCCGCCGTCCGCGCGCTTCGCGGTAGCGTTCCGTGAGCGATGCGATCGGAAAAGGCAGGCGCGCGACCAGACGTCCTCGCAGCTAGAGGTTCGCGCCCGAGCCGTGCATGGCGGAGGGCGCGCGCATCGTCAATCGTCGCCGTAGCGATCGTTCGCCCGGTCCTCGGGGGCGAGGTCGGAGAAGCGGGTGATCCGCGATTCGAAGCGCATGCGCACCTTGCCGGTCGCGCCGTGGCGCTGCTTGGCGACGATCAACTCGGCCAGGCCATAGACGCGCTCCATCTCGGCCTGCCAGCTGGCGTGCGCCTCGTGGGTCTTGGCGTCGTCGCCGTCGACCGGCTGTTTGGGCTCGCGCGACATCACGTAGTAGTCCTCGCGGAACACGAACCAGACCATGTCCGCGTCCTGCTCGATCGAGCCGGATTCGCGCAAGTCGGAGAGCATCGGCCGCTTGTCCTCGCGCTGCTCGACCGCGCGGCTGAGCTGCGAGAGCGCGATCACCGGCACCGAAAGCTCCTTGGCCAGGGTCTTGAGGCCGCGGCTGATCTCGGAAATCTCGTTGACGCGGTTGTCGTTGGCGCGGCCGGTGCCCTGGAGGAGCTGGAGGTAATCGACGATGACCAGGCCGATGTTGTGCCGCCGCTTCAACCGGCGCGCACGGGCGCGCAAGGCGGCGATGGTCAGCGCCGGGGTATCGTCGATGTAGAGTGGCAGCTCGGCGAGCCGCTGGCTGGCGAACGAGAGCTGCTGGAAGTCGTCGCGGCTGATCTTGCCGACGCGCAGCGCTTCCGAGCTGATGCCCGACTGTTCGGCCAGGATGCGCGTGGCGAGCTGGTCGGCGCTCATTTCCAGACTGAAGAAGGCCACCGCCGCGCCGACCGACTTGGCCGGATCGATGCCGTCGGCCAGGTCGCGCTGCAGCCGGTCGGCGCAGTTGAAGGCGATGTTGGTGACGAGCGAGGTCTTGCCCATGCCCGGGCGGCCGGCGAGGATGATCAGGTCGGAATCGTGCAAGCCGCCGATCTTCTCGTTGACCGAGGTGAGACCGGTGGTCTTGCCGGAGATGTGGCCGCCCGAATTGAACGCCTTCTCGATCGCCTGGATCGCGGTGCGCGTGGCGGCGCCGAAGTTCTGTGCTTCGTTGTTCGATCCCGCGCCCTCGGCCACCGCGTAGAGCGCGGCTTCGGCCTGCTCGATCTGGGCGAGCGGCTCGACCGACTCGGAGGTGTCCATCGCCGACGTGACGAGGTTGCGTCCCACCGCGACCAGCTCGCGCAGCAAGGCCAGCTCGTAGATCTGCTCGGCCAGCTCGCGCGGGGCGAGCAGGCCCTGGCCGTCCGCGGTGAGCCGGGCGAGGTAGGCCGATCCACCAAGAGCCTTCAGCGCCTCGTCGGCCTCGAAATAGGGCTTGAGCGTCACCGGCGTGACCACCGCCTTGCGATCGAGCAGCTGGATCACGCGCTCGTAGATGCGACCGTGGATCGGCTCGAAGAAATGCGCCGGGGTGAGCGGCGCCTGAAGCTCCTCGATCACCCGGTTGTCGATCAGCACCGCGCCGAGGAACGCGGCTTCCGCCTCGACGTTGGCGGGCAGCGCGCGGCCGGCGGCCTCTTCGGATTCGGGGCGGAGCGTGAGCGCGAGATCGGCCATAAGGAGCGCTCCATGCGCCTATCGCGGGCGCCGGGCAATGGGGGCTCTGCCTAGGGGGAGAGGGCGCGGCTGTGGATAGTGGGGATCAGTCGAGCCGGACCCATCGGCGCATGTCGGCGGCGGTGAGCCACTTGGCGTCCCGGTGGCCGACCGAGTTGGTCATCGCGTAGAACGCGCGCGCCTCTTGCCCGGTCATGCCCATCTCGCGGTAGTAATCGAGGTACTTGCGGTTCTCGGGCGCGTCGGGGGCGTAGTCGGCGGGTTCGCGGCCCTGTTCATCGGCCCACGAGTGGACCGCGAACTCGGCGCCGCTGTCGGCCGAGCGGCGCGCGCCGGCGAGGAACAGCTCGACCCCGCCCGAACGCACCGAGCCACCGGCGGGCACGTGCGTGGCGATGCCGCGGGCGTGGATCATGCGGCCGACCGCGAGGTTGGCACGGTCGTCCTCGGTGCCGGGGCAGTCGACCATTTCGAGCAGGGCGATACCGGGATGCGCGCGCAGCATCGCCGCGAAGGCGGCGGGCGAGCGCTCGTCGGTGACGTCGACCAGCGCGGCGCGGCCCTGGTCGAGCACGCGGAACGGACCGTAGCTCGCAACGCCGCGCGGCACCACGGCCGGCGCGGCCTGGACGAAGCGTTCGGCCTGGGTGGAAGGGGCGAAATCGGCGCCGGGGGCGGTGCCGTCGTCCTGCAGGCGTTCATCGGACTCCAGGACCTCGTAAGTCTCGATCACCTCATGCACGACCTGCCCCCCCGCGAAGGCGGGGGCCTCGGGCCTGGGCGCACATTCGACCGAGACCCCCGCCTGCGCTAGGACGCAGGAGAGGACGGGCGCGTGCGCCGCGACGGGCGTCGCGACCAGAGCGAGCAGGGGCAGGAACAGGGCGCGCAGAAGCTTCACGTGCCGATTGTGCGGGCAAAGCCGTTGCTCGCTTGCCAATGCTCACGGTTACCCGCCGCTTGCGGGCAATGGTTAAGCTGCGGACCCCGATCGCGTCCGGAGCGGAGCAAGCCGCTCGACAGCGGCGCGGTGGTCCGCCATCAATATGGTGAACGCGAAGGGGCGTTCAGAGCATCGCGCGGAAAAGTGGGAACCGGTTTTCCGCAAATAGCGATGCGACGACAAAAACTGAGAGCAAGTTGCGCGATCAGATATCGCGCAACTTGCTCTAGCGCAGGCGCAGGGGGCTCGCTTGGTCGCATTGGTATCGACGGTTGCCTACCTGGGGCTCGAGGCGCGCGCCGTGGAAGTGCAGTGCCAGATCGCGCCGGGCATGCCGGCCTTCGCGGTCGTCGGCCTGCCCGACAAGGCGGTCAACGAAAGCCGCCAGCGCGTCCATGCCGCGCTCTCGGCGATGGGGCTGTCGCTGCCGCCCAAGCGGATCACGATCAACCTCTCGCCCGCCGACTTGCCCAAGGAGGGCTCGCACTACGATCTGCCGATCGCGCTGGCGCTGCTCGCGGCGATGGGGGTGACCGACGCCGAGCAGCTTGCCGATTACGTCGCCGTCGGCGAGCTGGCGCTCGACGGGCGCGTCGTTTCGTCACCCGGGGTGCTGCTCGCGGCGATCCACGCCTCGACGCTCGACAAGGGGCTGATCTGCCCGGCAGTGCAAGGGGCCGAGGCGCGCTGGGCGAGCGGCATCGCCATCGCCGCCGCCCCCGATCTCGTCAGTCTGCTCAACCACCTCAAGGGCCTGCAAGTGCTGCCGTTGCCCGAGCCGGGCCGCGCCGATCCGCCGCGCCGCGGGCCGGACCTTTCGCAAGTGAAGGGGCAGGAAACCGCCAAGCGCGCGCTGGAGATCGCCGCGGCCGGGGGGCACAACCTGTTGATGACCGGGCCGCCCGGCGCGGGCAAGTCGCTGCTGGCCAGCTGCATGCCCGGCATCCTGCCCGAGCTGACCCCGGCCGAGGCGCTCGAGGTGTCGATGGTCGCCTCGGTCGCCGGCACGCTGGAGGAAGGGCGGATCAGCCGCGCGCGGCCGTTCCGCTCGCCGCATCACTCGGCGTCGATGGCGGCGCTGACCGGCGGCGGGCTCAAGGTGCGGCCCGGCGAGGTGAGCCTCGCGCATCTGGGCGTGCTGTTCCTCGACGAGCTGCCCGAGTTCCAGCGCGCGGTGCTCGATTCGCTGCGCCAGCCGCTCGAAGCGGGCGAGGTCAGTGTCGCGCGCGCCAACGCGCACGTCACGTTCCCGGCGCGGGTGCAGCTCGTCGCGGCGATGAACCCGTGCCGGTGCGGCCATCTCGGCGACCCGGCGCTCGGCTGCAGCCGCGCCCCGCGCTGCGCGGCCGACTACCAGAGCAAGGTGTCCGGGCCGATGCTCGATCGCATCGACCTGCACGTCGACGTCGAGGCGGTGAGCGCGGTCGATCTCGCGCTGCCGCCCCCCGCCGAAGGCTCGGCTGAGGTAGCGGCGCGCGTCGCCGCCGCGCGCGAGGTGCAGATCGGCCGGCTGGCGGGCACCGGCCTCTCGACCAACGCCCAACTCGACGGCGACTTGCTCGAAGCCCACGCGACGCCCGACGCTCCGGGGCGCAAGCTGTTGCTCCAGGCGGCCGAAGCGATGCGCCTCTCGGCGCGCGGCTATACCCGGATCCTGCGCGTGGCGCGGACGATCGCCGATCTGGCGGGGGCGGAGGGCATCGGCCGCATCCATGTGGCCGAGGCGCTCAGCTATCGGCGGCAGCCGCCGCGGGCCTGACGCTCAGCGCTTGCGTTGCAGCGCGGGCAGCTCCGCGGGGCCGGGGCAGGGCGCGCCCTGGCCGAGCAGCGAGCGGTCGAGCCACTGCAGTTCGGACCAGGCGATCGCGCGCCCGTCGTGGGCGCGGATCTCCATCGGGGCGATCGGCAGGTGATCGCGGCAATCGACCAGCACCGGGTTCGACGGCACGCCGAGGCCGTACTTCTCGCCCCACTGGCGCAGCGCGAGCATGCTGGGCAGCAGGTCCACGCCTTTGTCGGTCAGCCGGTATTCGACCATGCGGCGGTCGTGAGCGCAGGGATCGCGGCACATGATGCCGTGATCGACGAGCTTGGCCAGCCGGTTCGACAGGATGTTGCGGGCAATGCCGAGCACGCTGAGGAATTCCTCGAAGTGGCAGACGCCGTTGAACGCGGCGCGCAGGATCATGAACGACCACCGCTCGCCCATCGCCTCCAGCGCAAGCGGCAACCCGCAACGCATCGCGTCTTCGCTTTCGCGCAAATCGCCCATCGACCCTCCGTTCTTTCCCGCCCTCCTACCGTCGATACCGGGTCGGCGGGAAAGTATTTCTAGTTGCAACATGAAACCTAATATTCTAGGTAGCGAATCGCAACTTATTTAGCCGCTCGCCGAGCGGGTCAGCGAAAGGGGATCGATGATGACAACCGCAGCCATGTCCGTGTTCGCCCGGAGCCATCGCCCGCTTGTCGGTGCCGGCCTGCTGGCCGTGGCCTTGCTCTCGCTGGGTCTGCCCGCCGGTCCCGCGCAGGCCGCGCCGCGCCTGGGCGTCAACGCGGTGGTGCTGGCCACGCCGCTGGCCGAGCCGCGCCAGGAGATCGTCGACGGCGTGCTGTGGAAATGCGCGGGTGAGCAATGCACCGCCCCGGCGCAGGGCGATCGCGCGGTGGCCACCTGCGGCCGCGTCGCGCGCAAGATCGGCCCGGTCTCGCGCTTCGCTTCGCCCCAGGGCGATCTGACCGCCGAAGAGCTGGCGCGCTGCAACGCCACGCGTTGAACTCGCTTCCCCGGACCCTATAGACCCCCCGTTCCGGTCCGGATGCCTGCCCCCGCGCGAGCGGGGGCTTTTTTATGAGGTGATCAGGCCCCGCGCACGCAAGTCCGCGGCCAGCGTCTCGGCATCGACGAAGTGGTGCGCCTGCCAGCCGCAGGCGCGCGCGGCGGCGATGTTGGCGAAGTTGTCGTCGATGAACAGCATCGCGCCGGGCGCGTGGCCGAATCGCCGCGCGGCGAGGGCGTAGATCGCCGGATCGGGCTTGGTCAGCTTCTCGACGCCCGAGACGACGATGTCGCGAAAGCGGTCGAACACCGGCTGGTGCGGGCGAAAGCCCGCCCAGAACTCGGCGCCGAAGTTGGTGATCGCGTAAAGCGGCACGCCCGCCCGGTCGAGCGCCTCGACCAGGTCCAGGCTGCCCGGCACGGGGCCGGGGATGCTGTCGTTGAAGCGCGCGGCGTAGGCGGCGATCAGCGCCGCGTGGTCGGGGAACTGGGCGCTGCGCTCGGCCACCATCTCGGCGAGCGGCCGGCCGGCGTCATGCTGGAAGTGCCATTCCTCGGTGACGACGGTGGCGCAGAACCAGTCGAGCTCGGCCGGATCGGCGATCAACGGCGCGAAGAGGTGGCGCAAGTCCCATTCGAACAGCACACGGCCGACGTCGAAGACGACGGCCGTCACGGGGGCTTGGTCCGGAGGCAGGCTCATGCCGAATGTCCCCGCCTTGCGCGGGGACGCAGCGGGATCAGCCCTGGCGCGCCTTGAAGCGGCGGTTGGTCTTGTTGATCACGTAAGTGCGGCCACGGCGGCGGATAACCCGGTTGTCCCGGTGGCGGTCCTTGAGCGACTTCAAGCTGTTGCGAATCTTCATGATCAAACTCGTCTGGGGCAAGGCCCCGTAAAAATCGAAGCCGCGCCGTTACGGGGCGGCGGCCGCCAAGTCAAGCACGCCGCGCGGGTTGCGCGAGCTTTCGCTCGCTGTGGGCAGGCCGCCATTCAGCCGCCGTCAACCCGGGCGCGCCGAGAGACGAACGCGGCGCGTTCTCTTGTCTTGCCGGAGTTGCCATGTCCAGATCGATCCTTTCCGCCGCGATCGCTCTCACCGTCGTGCTGCCCGGTGCCGCGTCTCAGGCGCAGTCCTGGCATGGGCCGGGCTGGGGCGCGGACCCGCAATGGGCGCGCGGACGCGAATCGGCCCGAGCCGACGACAGCCGCGAAGGGCGTGTCGATGTCGACCGCTTCGTCGCCGAGGGCGACTGCGCGCGGGCGCTCGGCCACGGGGCGATCGCCGTGGTCTCGCGCAACGACGGCCCCGACCCGGTCGATTCGCGCCGCCAGGCGACTTACGAGGCGGCGCTGGTCGATCGGCTGGCGGCGGTGGGGTACGATACCGCCGGCCAGCCGGGCGAGGGCGCGCAGGCGGTCGAGTTGCGCGTCGTGCGGGCGCAAGTCCGGCCCGAGGAGGCCAGGCGCAGCCCGGTCAGCGGCGAAATGACCGTGGGCGCTGGCAATCGTGGCTCGATGATGGGCATGGCGGTGAACGTGGATCTCAGCAAGCCGCGCAAGGCGCTCTATTCCACGCGGATCGAGGCGCGCATCCGCGACCGGGCGAGCAACGCGGTACTGTGGGAAGGGCACGCCGAGATCGTCACGCGCGAAGGCGACGAGCGCTGGACCGACCAGGCGATCGCCACCAAGCTCGCCGGCGCGCTGTTCGACGGCTTCCCGCGCGCCGGCGCCGGCGTCTGAACCGAACCCCCGCGCGGCGCTTGCATTGGGCGCGCGCACGTTCCAGATTCCCCGCATGATCCGCTCACGGGAGATGCCGGGATGATGCGCGTGGCCTGGGTTGCGCTGGTGGGCGCGCTGCTCCTCTCCGGGTGCGTCGCGCCGGTGGGGCCGGTCGAAGTGACGCGCTTCGCCGCGCCCGATGCCGCGCTGGGGCGCGGACCGATCCAGGTCATGCCGGCGCCCGGCGTCGATGGATCGAGCCTCGAAGCACGCACCTATGCCTCTGCCGTCGCGCGCCAGCTCGTGCGCCTGGGCTACACCGAGCAGATCGGCGGCGGCGCAAGCCAGGTGGCCACGGTGCGCGTCGAGCGCCAGACCTGGCGGCCCGACCGCCGGGGCGGGCCGGTGAACGTGGGCGTGGGCGGCGCGACGGGCAGTTACGGGTCGGGGCTCGGCGTCGGCATCGGGCTCGACCTCTCCGGCCCCCCGCCCGAGCAGACCGAGACCCGGCTCTTCGTCCAGATCCGCGACCGCGTGGCCGACCGTCCGCTGTGGGAAGGCCGCGCGACCTTCGTCGTCCGCGCCGATTCGCCGCTGGCCGACACCTCGCTCGGCGCCGAGAGGCTGGCCGAGGCGCTGTTCCGCGACTTCCCCGGCCGCTCGGGTGAGACCGTGCTGGTGAAGCCCTCGCAATGAGCCAGATCGCCGTCGATGCCGCGTTCGATTCGGGCAATATCGAGGTGCTGTCCATCGCCGGCGCCGAGGCGCGCCTGGCGATCCGGCGCGATCACGCTTCGGACTTCTTCCAGTGGTTCCACTTCCGCGTGGCGGGCGGCAAGGGGCGTGAACTCGTCTTGCAGCTGACCGGGCTGGCCGAAGCCGCCTATCCGCTCGGCTGGCCCGGTTATCGCGCCTGCGTGTCCGAGGATCGCGCGCAGTGGACGCGCGCCGAGACGCATTGGGACCAGGCAGCCGAGGGCGGCACGCTGACCATCCGTCACACGCCCGCCAGCGACCAGTGCTGGTTCGCCTATTTCGCGCCCTTCTCGATGGAGCGGCACCACGATCTCGTCGCCGCGGCGGCGCTGGCCGATGGCGTGGCCTATCGCTGCCTCGGCCACAGCCTCGATGGCCAGCCGATCGACTGCCTGGAGGTGGGCGAAGGCGAGACCCAGGTCTGGCTGTTCGCGCGCCAGCATCCGGGCGAGAGCATGGCCGAGTGGTGGATGGAAGGCGCGCTCGAATGCCTGACCGATCCCGGCGATCCGGTGGCGCGCGTGCTACGCCACCGCTGCCGGCTGCATCTGGTGCCCAATGCCAACCCCGACGGCTCGCGTCGCGGCCACTTGCGGACCAACGCGGCGGGGGTGAACCTCAACCGCGAATGGCACGATCCCACGCCCGCGCGCTCGCCCGAGGTGCTGGCGATCCGCAATGCGATGGACGCCAGCGGCGTGGGCTTCGCGATCGACGTCCACGGCGACGAGGCGATCCCGGCGGTGTTCCTCGCGGGCTTCGAAGGCATCCCCTCGATCACCTCCGAGCAGCTCGCCGGCTACCAGCGCTATCGTGCCATCCTCGATCGCCGCTCGCCCGATTTCCAGACCCGGCTCGGCTATCCGGTGGCGCCGGCGGGCAAGGCCAACCTCAGCATGGCGACCAGCCAGCTCGCCGAGCGTTTCGGCTGCGTGGCGATGACGCTGGAGATGCCGTTCAAGGACAACGACGAACTGCCCGATCCGGTCGAGGGCTGGAGCCCGCAGCGCAGCCGCATCCTGGCGCGCGATTGCCTGGCCGCGCTGGCTGAGTGGCTGGAAGGGTAGC
>DASVMK010000087.1:0-30201 GCA_036384395.1 Novosphingobium sp. | reverse complement strand
CGCCAACACGTATGCTGTTATCGATGCACGTAAGACCAACCTGGGCGCTGTGAAGGTCAGCGGTCTCGACTTCAACCTGAACTATCGCGGCGAGACTGGCTTCGGCGCCGTGCTTGCCGGGACCAACGGAGTCTATACGTTCAGCGTAAAGCGTTCGCCGTCGGCCGGCGCGCCTTACGTCGAGACCATCAACTTCAACAACAGCCGCCTCCGGGTGCGCACGAACCTCGGCGTGGAAGTCGGCCCGCTCAGCGCGCAGGCGTTCTGGAACCACCAGTCGGGCTACTCGCTGTTCCCGACCGTGGGCATCGCCGGCTTCACCCAGCAGACTCGGGTGGAATCGTTCAACACGATCGATCTCGCGCTGCGCTACGAAGTCGGTGGCGAAGGTTGGGGCGAAGACCTGGTCTTCACTGCCAACGTGAACAACGTCTTCGACTCCGCGCCGCCGGTGACCATCGCGTTCGACAACATTGCCGGGCGTCGCGGTACGACGAACGGCGCCACGCTGGGCCGCTTCGTTCAGTTCGGTGTTTCGAAGAAGTTCTGATAGCATTCACTTAAGCGGGAGGGGCGTCGGTCAGGCTGATGAAAATCAGCCGGGCCGGCGCCTCTTTCTTTTTGAACGGGAGAACAGGAATATGCGGGGCGCAACACGGCTCATGAGGCTTGCGGGCATCGGCGGATTGGGGCTGGGGACGGCGCTTTCGCTGGCTTGGGTCGGCTGCGCTTCGGCCTCGGCGGCGGAGGTTGGGTCACAACCTGCCGGCGCGGTAGCCGCTTCGGCGTCGGCGCAGCCCCCGCTCTATTCTCCCGACAACGATCCCTTCTTCGCGCAGCCCTATGTCGATATCGACGAATGGCGCGATGCGCCCGTGCGGCATCGCTATGTCCATGGCGGGTTCAAGGGCACGGATACCCGTTTCTCGTTCTACTTCCCGGCCAAGGAACAGTATCGCGGCCATTTCTTCCAGTACATCACCCCGTTCCCGCTGTCGGAGAACACCACCCAGGCGCAGCCGCCGGGCTCGAACAACCCGATCGCCTTCTCGGTCGACAGCGGCGCCTACTTCATCGAAACCAACATGGGCGGGACGATCGATCTCGGGAAGGTCCACACCACCAAGGTCGATCCGACGATCGGCGGCTACCGCGCCAACGCCGCCGCCGCGGCCTATTCGCGCAAGCTGGCGATGGAGATGTACGGGCCCAAGCGTCCCTATGGCTATGCCTTCGGCGGTTCGGGCGGCGGCTTTCGCACCGTCGGGCTGATCGAGAACACCACCGGGGTGTGGGACGGCGTCGTGCCCTTCGTGCTCGGTTCGACCCAGGCGATCCCCAATATGTTCACCGTCCGCATCCGGGCGATGCGAATCCTCGGCGACAAGCTCGACCAGGTGGTCGACGCGGCAAGCCCCGGCGGCAGCGGCGACATCTACGCCGGGCTGACCCCGGTGCAGGTCGATGCGCTGCGCGAGGCGACCCGGATGGGGTTCCCGCCGCAGTCGTGGTACATGTGGCGGACGATGGGGATCCACGGGCTCTCGGCGCTCTATCCGGGGATCGCCGCGGCCGATCGCGGCTACTTCACCGATTTCTGGACGAAGCCCGGCTATCTCGGCCACGACCATCCCGAGCAGTTCGAAGGCGCGCGGCTGAAGTTCGAGAGCAATGTCGCGGGCGTGCTCACCGCGGCTGACGCGGCGCGGGCGCGGATCAACATCGAGGCGTCGAGCGAGCGCAATCGCGGCGGAGTGGACGAGGCGTTCAAGGTCCCGGAGGGCGCTCTGGGCCAGCGGATCGCCGCCTTCCGCCTTGCCGCCACGCCGCCGACCGTGCCGTTCACCGGTGGCGACCTCGTCGTTCTGAGCGGCGCGGCGCAGGGCAAGCGGCTGCCGCTCGCCCGCTATGTCGGCGACATCGCCGTGCTGGGCACCGCCGATCCGGACGTGGCGAGGCTGATCGCGCCGGGCGACCAGGTGCGGATCGACAACTCCAATTTCCTGGCGCTGGAAACCTACCATCGCCACCAGGTGCCGCCGCTCGGCGAAGGGTTCGCGGTGTGGGACCAGTTCCGCAAGGCGGACGGAACCCCGATCTACCCGCAGCGGCCGATGCTGCTCGGCCCCATGTTCATCCCGACGGTCGGCCGCAAGGAGACCGGCGAGATCCAGGGCAAGATGATCCTGCTCGAATCGATGTGGGACCGCGAGGCGATGCCGTGGCAGGCCGACTGGTACCGCAAGCGGGTCGAGCGGCACCTGGGTGCGCGGACGCAGGACAACTTCCGCCTGTGGTACACCGATCACGCCGTGCATGGCGACGCCGATCCGAAGACCTCGGGCGAGGATCCGGCGCGGGTCGTCAGCTATCTGCCGGTCCTCCAGCAGGCGCTGGTCGACCTGGCGAACTGGGTCGAGAAAGGCATCGCGCCGCCCGCTTCGTCGCAGTACCGCATCGAGGACGGCCAGGTCGTGCTCGCGCCCACCGCGGCCGCGCGCAAGGGCATTCAGCCGGTCGTCACGCTCACCGTCAACGGCGGCGCGCGGGCCGAGATCGCCGCCGGGCAGAACGTGTCGCTGGTCGGCACCATCGAGGTGCCGCCGGGCGCGGGCGCGATCGTCGGCGTGCAGTGGGACTTCGACGGGAAGGGCGCGTTCACCGACGCGGCCGTGCGTGTCGGCGCGCGCAAGGCCGTCGTGCGCGTCAGCCATCGCTTCGACACGCCGGGGACATACTTCGTCGGGCTCAAAGGCATCTCGCAGCGGCAGGGGGACGCGCGGACGCCCTATCGGCGCATCCACAACCTCGACCGCGTGCGGGTCGTGGTGCGATGAGCGGCGCGATGCTGGGCCGCCGCGACCTACTCCGCGGGGCGGGGGCGCTCGGCGCGATCGGCTTGGCCGGCGCCGCCGCTGCCAGGCCGGGCCGTGGGCGTTCGCTCGGCCTTGCCGACATCACCGTCGCGAAGGAGCTGGCGCGCGACTATGCCGGCACGCTCCGGCAGGTCGCGGCGATGGGCTATACCCATTTCGGCTTCAAGATCGCCGGCTACACCCCGGCCATCACCGAGCGCGATCCGCGCGAGAAGGCGAAGATGGTGCGTGATGCCGGGCTTGCGGTCGGCGCGGTGCGCTTCAGCGTGATCGGCGCCGACTACGACCGCCAGATCGCCGACGCGGTCGCGGTGGGCGCGACCGAAGTGGTGATGAGCGCCGGCGCGCCGTTTCTCGCCAGCCGGCCGGTGGGCACCGCGACGCGCGCCGCGTTCGACGCCTGGTTGCCGCAACTCGCGGCGCTGGGCGCCAAGTGCCGCGCCGCCGGGCTGACCTTCGCCTACCACAACCACTGGTGGGACCTGCTGCCGCTCGGCGGCGAGGCGCCGCTCGACGTGATGGCGCGCACGATTCCGCCATCGGACCTGGCGTTCGAGGTCGATCTCGCCTGGGCCTGGTGGGCCGGCGTCGCGCCGCTCGACCTGATCGCGCGGCTCGGGCCTCGGGTCGCCTCGATGCATTTCAAGGACATCGACCGCACGCGCGGCAAGGGCACCACCGACCACGCGGTCGTCATCGGTAGCGGCGAGATGGGCTATGCCGCGCTGCTGCCCCGGCTTCGGCGGCTGACCAGCGCGATCGGCTATGTCGAGGTCGACGCGCCGCCCGACGGGCTCGTCGCGGCGGCCGAGGGCGCGCGCTTCTTCCACGCGCACCGCTGAGCGATTCAGGAATCGCGCGGGGGAATCGCGCCGGGGCGCATGATCGTCCAGGCGGCGAGGGCGTGGCCTTCGCGCGCCGCCTCGGCAACGCCCGCGCCGCGCAGCCGCGCCGCGAGATAGCCGGCGTTGAAGGCATCGCCCGCGCCGCTGGTGTCGACCGGCCGCAGCACCTGCTCGGGCGCGGCGAGCGGGCCGTCGGGCAGCCGGCAGCCCTCGGCGCCGAGCTTGACGATGGTCTCGCCGCAGCCGAGCCCCTGCCAGTGCGCGGCGACCGCCTCGGCGGTATGGTCGCCCGAGAGCGCGGCTTCGTCTTCCAGCGTCGGCAGGCCGATATCGGCGCAGGCGATCGCCGCGTCGCGGGCCAGGCGGGCCTCTTCGACGCTGGCCCAGAGGCGCGGGCGGTAGTTGCCGTCGAACGCCACCTTGCCGCCCCGTGCGCGCACTCGGCGGGCGAGCGCCAGCAGCGCGTCGCGGCCGGCTTGCGGCAGGATGGCGAGGGTGATCAGCGAGAACGCGAGCAGATCGGCGCTCTCGGCCCGCTCCAACGCGTCGGTCATGGCGGGCAGCGCGAACATCTCGCGCGCCGCGCTGGTGTCGCGCCAGTAGGCGAAGCTGCGCTCGCCGCTGGCGTCGGTCTCGATCGCATAGAGCCCGGCCTGGCGGGTCGGGTGCGTCAGCACGAGCGCCGTGTCGAGGCCTTCGCCTTGCCACTTCTGCCGCAAGTCGCGGCTGAACGCATCGTCGCCGAGCGCCGTCAGGTAAGCCACCGGATGCCCGGCGCGCGCCATGTGGATCGCGGTGTTGAGCGTATCGCCGCCATAGCCCAGGCGCCAGCAGTCGCCATCGCGCGACAGTTCGAGCATCGCTTCGCCGACGAAGACCGTTCGCATCATCAGCGGCAGGCCGGGTTGCCGGCGTTCTCCACCGCGACGAAGGCGATCGCCTTGCCGGGGACGGAGACGGTGCCGGAGGCCGGCGCGCCCTCGAGACCGGACAGGCGGCCGGCTTCGTCGGCGCTCGGCTGGCGGTCGTTGATGAGGATCGCCTTGGTGTCGAGCGCGGCGGTCGACGCGCGCATCACCCACGCCCGCGCCTGCGATCCGGCGGTGAGCGTCTGCGCGGTGTCGCCCAGGTTCAGCGCGGCCAGCGCGACGCCGCCGGGCTTGCCGACCAGGCAGTGGGCGTAGATCCGTAGCTCGGGCGCGGGGGAGGCGGGGGCGGCCAGCACGGTGCTGCCCATCAGCCGCTTCCACAGCACCGCCGCCCAGTAGTTCGGACGCGGAACCGCGCCATGCTCGTCGAGCAGGGCATAGTCGGACGCCAGCAGCGTGTTGTGAATATACACCTGCACGCCCTGCCGGGCCGAGCGGCCGAGCGTGTCGACGAACCGGAAGCTGTCGGCGAACGTCGCCGCCCAGGGGTTGCCGCCGCAAGAGCTTTCCGCCGATTCGGTGTTCCACAGCGGCACGCCGGGCGCCGTGCGATCGCGCAGCGCGCCGACGCTGGCGATGATCGGATCCACGCCGTCCAGCCATTGCGGCGACAAGGCGTTGGCCAGCGACATGCCCAGGACGGCGCCGCCGCAGCGCTGCGAGCCGCCGCCGTAATAGTGGTAGGAAAAACCGTCCGGACGCGGCGAATCCGCGGTAATCAGGTCGTCGCCCTCGAAGATCTTGCGCTCGCGGTTGCGCCGCGAAATGGTTCGCGTCGGCTCGCCGAGCTCCGACAGGCCGGGCGCCAGCAGCAGCGTGTCGGGATAGGTCTTGCGCAGCCAGGTGGCGAACGTGGTGTAGTCGCGGCGATAGTCGGCGCCGCTGTAGTTCGCCGGCGCCTGCATGAGCCAGGCCATGTTCGGCTCGTTGGCGAATTCGGTGGCGGCGATCGCCCCGCCGATCGAGCGGGAATAAGCGAACAGCCGGGCGACATTGTCCACCTTCCACGCGCCCTGCGCGTCGCGCGTGCCGGGGCTGGTCGCCACCGAGGTGACGATCCGGCCGTCCACCGCCTTCACGAAATCGACCACGCCGCGCCATTGCTGGCGGGTGAGCACGGTGTCGAAACCGGCGGGGGCCTTTTCGGGAGCCTGATCGGTGTCGGCGAACCAGGTGGCGTTGGCCCAGGTGCCGCTGACGCGGACGTAGGAGGGCCCGAGCGCCGCCGCCAGCGCGCGCAGCTTGCGATTCGAAAGGTCGAGCGGCGGGCGGTATTCGTGCCGGTCGGTGCCGGGGCTGCCGTAAGGCCGCCAGAACCGGCCGCCCGTTACCTCGACCATCTCGACATTGTAGGAGAGGAAGCGCTCGTCGACCGAACCCACCTTGGCCAGCGAGGAGAGGCCCGCCGACGAAGGGGCCACGGTTCCGGCCGGAACCGTGGCGCATCCGGCCAGGAGCAAGGCTGCCGAAACAGTGGCGGACGTCTTCAGCATCATGCGGGCTTCCTCACCAATTCTTGGTCTTGTTCTTCATCTTGCGTTCGGGACCGGGCCTCACCAGTTCCACATCGTCCCGTCCTCGAGCCGGGCGATCGGCAGGTAGGCGGGCTTGTACGGGTACTTGGCGGCCAGCGCCTCGTCGATGTCGACACCGTGGCCCGGCGTCTCGCCGCAGTAAAGCAGCCCGTCCGCGAAATGATAGTCGTGCGTGAATACCGCGTCGGTTTCTTCGCTGTGGCGCATGTATTCCTGGATGCCGAAGTTGGGGACCCAGGTGTCGAAATGCAGCGCGCAGCCCATCGTCACCGGCGAGAGGTCGGTGGCGCCGTGGCAGCCGGTGCGGACCTGGTAGAGGCTGGCGAGATCGGCGATGCGGCGCAGGTGAGTAAGACCGCCGGCGCCCACCACGGTCGCGCGGATATAGTCGATCAGCTGGTTCTGGATCAGGTCCTTGGCGTCCCAGATCGTGTTGAAGATCTCGCCCACCGCCAGCGGCGTCACCGTGTGCTGGCGGATCAGCTTGAAGGCTTCCTGGTTCTCGGCCGGGGTCACGTCTTCCAGCCAGAACAGCTGGTAGGGCTCCAGCATCTTGCCCAGGTTCGCCGCTTCCTGCGGGGTGTAGCGGTGGTGGCCGTCGTGCAGCAGGTGGTGGTCGAAGCCGTAGGTCGCGCGCAGCTTCTCGAACAACTTGGGCACGTAGTTCAGCGACTTGCGCGTGTCCCAGCCGGTCAGGCTGGGGAGCGCGGCGTCGGCCGGCTCGTAATAGAGCTTGCCGCGGCCGACGCCATAGGCGTCCTTGATGCCGGGCACGCCGGTCTGCGCGCGGATCGCCTTGTAGCCCATGTCGATGTACTGGCCGACCGCGTCCACCGTCTCCTCGATGGTCGAGCCGTTGGCGTGGCCATAGACCATCACGCCGTCGCGGCTGCGGCCGCCGAACAGCTGGTAGAGCGGCATGCCGGCCATCTTGGCCTTGATGTCCCAGAGCGCCATGTCGACCGCGGCGATCGCGCGCATCGTCACCGGGCCGCGCCGCCAGTAGGCGCCGCGATAGAGGTATTGCCAGATGTCCTCGATTCGGCGGGGGTCCATGCCGATCAGGCAGGGGACGACGTGATCCTCCAGATAGGAGACCACGGCGAGCTCACGGCCATTGAGCGTACCGTCGCCTATGCCATAGACGCCCTGGTCGGTCTCGATCTTCAGCGTCACGAAGTTGCGGCCGGGACACGTGACGATGACTTTCGCGGAGAGAATCTTCATAATCGCAACCTTCCTGCTGCGCGGGTGTGTTACACTGGCTAGCGTCTGGTCTTGACCTTGCCAACCGGCGCTGTCAAGAATTGGTAAGACCAATGTTGATAGAAAAGCTCTCATCCAATCCGCGACTCTACCAGGACCTCGCGCGCAAGCTCATTGCCGAGCTCGCCGCCGGGAGGTACGTCGTCGGCGGCCGCCTGCCGGCTGAACGCGAGCTGGCCGCGCAGTTCGACGTCAGCCGGCCCACCGTGCGCGAGGCGATCATCGCGCTGGAAGTGCAAGGGCTGGTCGAAGTGCGGATCGGCTCGGGCGCCTATGTGCTGCGCCAGCCGGGCAGCGGCGACGTGCCGGGCTTCAACATCACCGCGTTTGAACTGACCGAGGCGCGGCTGCTGTTCGAGGGCGAGGCGGCGGCGCTGGCGGCGGCGCAGATCACCGATGCCGAGCTCGCGGAGATCGAGGTGCTGGTGCGCGATATCGCGAGCGAGAACCAGAAGCCATCCGGCGCGGACCAGAACGCGGCCGACCGCGCCTTCCACATCGCCATCGCCCGCGCCACGCGAAACAACGCGGTGCTGGAGACGGTCGAGAACCTGTGGAACTTGCGCTACACCTCGCCCGAGGCGGCGCTGCTGCACGCGAAGGCGCGCACCGCCAACGTCAAGCCGGTGGTGGACGAGCATACCGCCGTGCTTGAGGCGCTGCGTCGGCGCGACCCCGCGGCCGCCCGCGCCGCAATGCGCGCGCATCTCGCCGCGGTGCTCGACAGCCTGCTCTTCGCCACCGAGGAGAAAGCGGTCGAGGACGCCCGCCGCGCGATCCGGGCAAAGCGCGCCCGCTATGCCACCCAGGCCTAAGTATGTCGAAATCCCCGGTATGATGAAACCAAAGGACACCCGATTACCGTGATCAGGGCTACTTGGGTTCCAGATGCCTAGGTCTTAACCCCCCCATTCCTCCGTTCCAGAGACGCCAGACCATGCCCAAGCCTCTCAACCTTCACCCCGATCGCCTTCTGCCCGCCGAGCCGGGCGCGCGGGCCGTGGCGCGCGCGCTTTATGCCGAAGTCGGCAACCTGCCGATCGTCAGCCCCCACGGCCACACCGATCCCGCCTGGTTCGCCGGCGACGAGACCTTCGGCAACGCGACCGATCTGCTGCTGGTGCCGGACCACTACGTTTTCCGGATGCTCCATTCGCAGGGCATCGCGCTTGAATCGCTCGGCATCCGCAATCCGCAGGCCGATCCGCGCGCGGCATGGCGCCTCTTCGCCCAGAACTACCACCTGTTCCGGGGCACGCCCTCGCGCATGTGGCTCGATTGGGTCTTCGCCGAGGCCTTCGGGATCGACGTGCGGCTCGAGGCGGAGACTTCGGACCTCTATTTCGACCGTATCACCGAGGCGCTGGCCAGCGACGCCTTCCGCCCGCGCGCGCTGTTCGACCGCTATGGCATCGAGGTGATCGCCACCACCGAGAGTCCGCTCGACAGCCTCGAGCATCACGCTGCGATCCGTGCGGAGAACCAGCGACCCGGCGGCTGGCAGGGCAGGGTGCTGACCGCCTATCGCCCCGATCCGGTGATCGACCCGGAGTTTGAGGGCTTCCGCGCCAACCTCGGCCGCTTCTCCGAACTGACCGGCGAGGACTGCATGAGCTGGCAGGGCTATCTCGCCGCGCATCGCCAGCGCCGCGCCTTCTTCGCGCAGATGGGCGCGACCTCGACCGACCACGGCCATCCCACCGCGCGCACCGCCGATCTTTCCCCCGCGGAGGCCGAGGCGCTGTTCGCCAAGGTTTCGCGCGGTGATTTCACCGCCGCGGACGCCGAGCTGTTCCGCGCCCAGATGCTGACCGAGATGGCGGCGATGAGCGTCGAGGACGGCATGGTCATGCAGATCCATCCCGGCGTGTTCCGCAACCACAACGCCGATGTCTTCGCGCGCTTCGGCCGCGACAAGGGCGCCGATATCCCGATCCGGACCGAATACGTCCACGCGCTCAAGCCGCTGCTCGACCGCTTGGGCAACGCGTCCGGGCTGTCGATCATCCTCTTCACGCTGGATGAAAGCAGCTATGCGCGCGAGCTGGCGCCGCTCGCCGGGCACTATCCGTGCCTCAAGCTCGGCCCCGCGTGGTGGTTCCACGACAGCCCAGAGGGCATGCGCCGCTTCCGCGAGATGACCACCGAGACCGCCGGCTTCTACAACACCGTCGGCTTCAATGACGATACCCGCGCCTTCCTGTCGATCCCGGCGCGGCACGACGTCGCGCGGCGCGTCGATTGCGCCTTCCTGGCGCGGCTGGTGGTCGAGCATCGGCTGGAGGATTGGGAGGCCGCCGAACTGGCGGTCGACCTGACCTACAACCTCGCCAAGCGGGCCTACAAGCTGTGAGCGCGCAAGTGAGGCTGGCTGAAGCCACGCTCGCCCAGGTGCCCGCCGCCGTCGAGCGCTTCGACTACGACCGCGCCGACCAGGCGATCGGGATCGTCCACTTCGGCATCGGCGCGTTCCACCGCGCGCACCAGGCCTGGTACACCGACCGGGCGATGGACTCCGCTGATCGCGACTGGCTGATCGCCGGCGTCTCGCTGCGCTCGGCCGATGTCGCCGAGCAGATGAACCCGCAGGACGGGCTCTACACGGTCAACGAGCGCGGCGCGGACGGGGCGAGGAGCCGCGTCGTCGGCGCGGTGCGCGAAGTGCTCGTCGCGCCCGCCGATCCCGAGCGCGTGATCGCGCTGCTGGCGGCGCCCTCGGTGCGGATCGTCAGCTTCACCGTGACCGAAAAGGGCTATTGCCGCGCCGCCGATGGCGCGCTCGATTTCGCCCAGGCGGGCGAGGGGAGCATCTACCGCTTCCTCGCCGAAGGGTTGCGCCGCCGTCGCGACGCGGGGTTGCCGGGCCTCACCCTGATGTCGTGCGACAACCTGGCCGAGAACGGCCGCCAGCTCGCGCGGCTGCTGGGCGAATATCTGGACCGCGCGGACCCGTCGCTGCGCGCCTGGTTCGAAGCCGAATGCGCCTGCCCCTCGACGATGGTCGACCGCATCGTGCCCGCGACGACCGAGGCCGACCGCGCCGCTATGGCCGCGGCGCTCGGCGTCGACGACGCGGCCGCGGTGATGACCGAGCCGTTCAGCCAGTGGGTGATCGAGGACCGCTTCGCCGCCGGCCGCCCGGCCTGGGACGCGGTCGGCGCCGAACTGGTGGCGGACGTCGCGCCTTACGAGACCGCCAAGCTGCGCATGCTCAACGGCGCGCACTCGGCGCTCGCCTACCTCGGCCTGCCGCGCGGGCATACTTTCGTCCACCAGGCGGTGGCCGATCCCGAGGTCGCCGCCGTGGTCCGCCGCCTGATGCTCGATGAAGCGGCGCCCAGCATCGCCCCCGCGCCCGGCCAGGACATGCCCGCCTATGCCGAGGCGCTGCTCGCGCGCTTCGCCAACCCGGCGCTCAATCACAAGCTCGCGCAGATCGCGATGGACGGCAGCCAGAAGATCCCGCAGCGCTGGCTCGAGACGCTCGCGCACCACCAGGGGCACGGACGCTCGTGCCCGGCGATCCTGCAAGCGCTCGGCGGCTGGCTCGATCACTTGCGCGGGGATCCGGCGCTGGTGTCCGATCCGATGGCCGATCGGTTGCGGACGCTGTGGGCGGAGGCGGGCGCCGATGGCATCGCGGCGGCGCTGTTCGGGCCGGACGGCCTGTTTTCAGGGTACTGGACGGCGACCTCGGAGGACTTGAGGGGCATTTCAGGGCATTTGAGGGACACCTGAGGGGCTGGGGAACCGGATTCCTCCAATGCGGTTTGACAGGGGTAACCACTTGGAGCCCGTCATGGCCACCCAGCCCGAAATACCCCAGCCCGACACCATCGAGCCGCAGTCTCCGCCTGAAATGCCGCCGGATTCGCCGCCGCAGGAGACCCCGGTGCGGCAGCCGCCCGAAGTCGTGCCCAACGCGCCTGACTTCGATCGGCCCGACCGCCAGATCCCGGAGACCCCGCCGCCGCCCGACTGACGGAATTCCGCGGAGAATCGCGTGCCATTCAAGGACGCGACGGCGATCCCTATCTGTCTCCCCAAGCATCCGCTTCGATGGAGACACCCGATGATCGACCTTCGTCCTTTCGCCACGCTCGGCGGCGCCAACCACGGCTGGCTCGACGCGCACCACCACTTCTCCTTCGCCGAATACCACGATCCGGCGCGCACCCACTGGGGCCGACTGCGCGTGTGGAACGACGATACGATCGCGCCGAAAACCGGCTTTCCGCCACATCCGCATCGCGACATGGAGATCATCACTTACGTCCGCAAAGGCGCGATCACGCACCGCGACAGCCTGGGCAACGAAGGCCGCACCGAAGCGGGCGACGTGCAGGTGATGAGCGCCGGCAGCGGTATCCAGCACGCCGAATACAACATGGAGGACGAGGCGACGACGCTGTTCCAGATTTGGATCCTGCCCGATGCGCGCGGCGGCGAACCGAGCTGGGGCGCGCGGCCGTTCCCGCGCGAGGGACGCTCGGGGAGGTTCGTCGCGCTCGCCTCGGGCGTGGCGGGCGACGACGAGGCGCTGCCGATCCGCACCGATGCGCGCGTCCTGGGCGCGACGCTGAAGGCGGGGGAAACCGCGACGTATGCGCTCACGCCCGATCGCCACGCCTATCTGGTGCCGGCAAGCGGCCGGGTTCTGATCGGCGGGGTCGAAGTGAATGCGCGCGACGGCGCGGCGATCACCGAAGTCGAGGAAATCGTCGTCACCGCACTGGAGGACAGCGAGATCGTCCTTGTCGACGCGGCCTGACGGCGAGTCGAAACCGGCGGCAGGGTGCGTGAATGCCCGCACCCTGCCGCCTTTGCGACGGCGGGGTGGAAGGGGGTCGACAAAATCCCCAAGCGGAATAGGGGTTTACCCCGATATCGCCCCAGCGGCGGAGATTTTGCATCCATTCCAGGGGTGACCGGCTATAGTCGGGCTGTCATTTTTGGGGCAGACCGTATGGAGGATCCGGGGGGATCTTCGCATCGCGACAGCGCGGACATGGCCGAGATCGCGGTGAGCCTCAGGCACGCCGTCGGACGGCTCGACGCCGCGGGCGAGAAGCTGGCGGCGGCTTACGCTAACATGGCGCTGACCGTCCTTGAGCAGCAGCTATCCAAGCGATCCGGCGCGGACGGCCGGCGAGCGCCGGGCCCCTAGAGCATCGCGCGGAAAAGAGGGAAGCGGTTTTCCGAAAATAGCGATGTGAAAACAAAATCGTAGATGGGATTTGGCGATTCAGATATCGCGCAACCCGCTTTTGCGGACGCAGGGGCCGCGTTACGCCGCGTGGGCCTGGGCCGACATCGCGCGGCTGATTTCCATGAAGTCCTGGCGGATCACCCCCACGGCTGCCGGATCGAACCGCAGCACGCTGTCAAGCAGGGTGCTGCGCGCGGCTTCGTAAAGCTGGCTGAGCGCGCCGGCGATGCCGCTCTTGTGATCGATCCCGAGCAGGAGCGCGGTCAGCGCCGAGAGCGCCCGCGTCATCGCCGAACTCTTGAGCTGGTTGTCGCCGCGTTCGTGCGCGACCAGCGCGCTGCCGAGCGCGATAACGAACTCCTCGAGGCAGAGCAGGACGAGCTCCTGCGGCTGGGCCGAGGCGACGCGGGCGTCGAAGCTGACGCGGCGATAGGCTTCGCTGGGGGTGCGGGGGGCGAGCATCAGTCGCTGCTCTTGTTCCAGGCGTCGATCTGATTCTGCAGGAACGACAGTGTCGATTTCGATACGCCGATCCGGCTGTCGGCAGCGGCGAAGCGCGCGACCATGCGCGCGCGCAGCGATTCCTGCTGCTCGGCGAGCTTGGCCTGGTCCTCGCTGACGCTGCTCTTCTGCGAGGTATAGCGGCTGATCGAGCCGGCCAGCGTACCCGGATCGCCCGCCGCCGTGGCCTTGCGCACGACGCCGTCGATGGTGGCATAGACGCCGTAGAGGCCGTTGGTGAACATCGCCCCCGCGGCCTGCGGGTTCTTCGCCAAAGTTTCGCTCAGCCGCTTGGTATCGAGCGTGAAGGTGCCGTCGCGCTGAACCGAGAGGCCAAGGTCGCTCAGCGTGCGCGGCGTGCCTTCGGGGGCGTTCGGCATCACCACGGCAGTGGTGATCTGCGACAGCGAACGGCGCAGCGCCAGCGCGCCGCTGTCGCGCGCGAGGTCACCGCCTTGCGGATTGGTCGCGGTGTTGAGTTCGGCGGCGATCTCGTTGAGCACCGAGGTCAGGTCCTGCATCACCGCCGAGACGGCGCTGCTGGTGTCGGCGAAGGAGATGGTGGTGGGCAGGCCGGCGTTGGTCCCGGTCAGCGTCAGGTTCACGCCGGGCACCGCATCGGCCACCGCGTTGGTTTTCGACGTCATCGCGATGCCGTCAATCTTGAACGCCGCGTCACCGGCGTTGGCGAGCAGGCGGTCGGGGGCGGCCATCCCGGGATTCCAGGCGAGCTGGGCCAGCCCTGGATCGCCGACGGCCTCTGTCGCCTCAAGCACGAAGCCGTTGGCCGCGCCTTCGGCGCCCTTGAGCACCAGCTTGGCGCCATCCGCGGAGTTGGCGACATAGGCGGTGACGCCCGCGCCGCTGCCGGTGATGGCATTGGCGATGTCGGTCAGCGTCGCGCCGGCCGGGATCGCGATGTCGACCGCCGCGCGGTCGCCGTCGGCGGTGAACGCGCCGCCGGCCACCGTGCCGAAGCGCAGCGTCAGCGTGCCCGAGCCGACTGCCTGGTCCGCAGGGGTGAAGCCCTGGCTGGCCAGCGTCTGGCTCGACGCCAGCTTGGTCACCTCCAGCGAATAGGTTCCGCTCGGCTGCGACGTGCCGGAAAGCTTGCCCTTCGCGACCGCGGCGTTGGCGATCTGCGGCTGCGGCGAAAGGTCGCCCTCGCGTACCCGCGTGCCGAGCGAGACCGAGACGCTGGTCAGCATGCTCTTGATCGACGAGGCGGCGGAGATCTGGCGATCCAGCGTCTCGGACTTGGTGGTCAGCCGGTTGGTCTTGTCGGCGAACTGCGCGACCGCGAGGTCGCTCGCCAGCTTGGTCATGTCGACGCCGCTGCCGCCGCCCAGCGCCGAGACGAGCGACGAAGTGGCGGCGGTTGTCGAGGAGGAGGTCGCGCTGGTGGTGGCCATATCGTCTAGTACGGCGAAACGCCGCTCCTCTTAAGCCGTCGCCCGGGGATCCGGACGCCCGTCGGCATCGAAGCGGATTGCCACCGGAACATCGACGTCGGGCCGCAGCGGACGCTCGCCGCGCTTGAGCGACAGCACGAAGGCGAGCACGCCGGCGACCGCCGAATAGAGCTCCTCGCGTATCACCTGCCGCTCGCGCGTGGTGTAATAGACCGAGCGCGCGAGCGCCGGGTATTCGAGCACCGGCACCGCCAGCTCGGCGGCCAGCTCGCGCATCGCCAGCGCCTTCTCGCCGCGCCCCTTGGCCAGCACGATCGGTGCCGGCGCGATTGCGGGATCGTAGGTGATCGCCACCGAGAAGTGCGTCGGGTTGGTAATGACGAACTGCGCCTCGCGCATGGCCTGGGCGACGCCGCCCATCGCGATCTGGCGCTGGCGGTTGCGGATCGCGGCCTTCTTCTCGGGTGAGCCTTCGGATTCCTTGTGCTCGTCGCGCATTTCCTGGTGGCTCATGCGCAGCCGCAAGTAGCGGCGCACCCACTGGATCGGGAAATCGATCAGCGCGATGATCACCAGCCCGGCGGCGAGCGCGAAGAACAGCGAGGTCAGCGCGTCCCACCCCTGCGAAAGCTGCGCGGACAAGTTGGCGCGCCCCAGGCCGATGATCTCGGGAATGCGCCCGCGCGACCAAGACCAGACGATGGCGCCGAGCAGCGCGACCTTGAGCAGGCCCTTGCCGAGCTCGATCCAGCCGTGCGGGCCGAACATGCGCTTGAGCCCCGACATCGGGTTGATGCGCGAGCCCTTGGGGGCAAGATTGCCGCCGATGAAGGCGCCGCCGCCCATGCCGAGTTGCGAGACCAGCGCACCCGCGATGATCGCGCCGCCCAGCAGCAGCAGCGGCGGCAGCACGGTGGTGCCGATGTCGAGCATGAGCCGGCCAGGCGAAAAGTCGTCGAGCGCCTGCCGGTCCCAGACGAAGCCGGCGCGAAGCGATTGCTGGAGTCCATCGAACAGCCAGGGCCCGGCGAAGTGCAGCCAGGCCGCGCCGATCAGCATGGCGATGGCGGTGCCGAGATCCTGCGAGCGCAGAACGTCGCCGTTCCTGATCGCATCCTTCAGCCGCTTTTCGGATGGGGCGAAGGTCTTTTCGCCGGCGCTCTCGCTCATCGCGCGATCACCTGTCCGGCTTCGTCGATGGCCTGGGCGGACAGCTCGGTCATCTGGTCGGTGAGCAGCGGCGCCGAGACGATCAGCGCGGCGATGCCGGCGAGCACGCCGGCCGGCAGACCGAGCGCGAAGAGGTTGAGCGCCGGCGCCGAACGGCTGAGCACGCCGCTGACAAGCTGGACGACCAGCAGGATCAGCGTCACCGGCAGGGCGATGGCGACGGCGGTGAGGAACATCGTCGAGCCGAACGCGGCGATGCCTGCGAGCCGATCGGCGCCCAGCCAGGTCTGTCCGGGCGGGAAGGTGGCGTAGCTGTCGATCACCAGGGCGAAGAACTGGAGATGCGCGCCTGTCGCCAGGAAGATCAGCGTCAGGACGATAGTGAAGTATTGCCCCAGTGCGGGCGAATGCGCCCCGGTGTTGGGATCGACCGAGGCGGCCATGTTCATGCCCATGCCCCCGCCGATCACTTCGGCCGCGATCACCGGGGCGGCGAACGAGAGCTGGAGCACGAAGCCGAGCGTCAGGCCGACCAGCGCCTCGCCGGCGACCGCCAGCAGTCCGGCGACCGACAGCAGCGCGGGCGGAGCGGCGACCTCGGTCCAGGCGCAGACCAGCACCGCGACGGCGCCGGTCAGCACGACGCGGAGCTGCACCGGCACGCTGCTCGCCCCGAAGAACGGCGCGGCCAGCATGGCGGCGCCGATGCGCGTCATCACGAAGAGCCAGCGCCAGAATTCGGCCTCGACCGAGCCGAAACCGAATTGCAGCGCGATCACGGCGTGTCCACGCCGCGGGCGATGGTGGCGAAGATTTCCTGGGTGAAGTCGCCGATGAAGGTCATCATCGTGCCGCCGAACACCACCAGCACGAAGGCGGTGACGAGCAGCTTGGGCACGAAGGTCAGCGTCTGCTCGTTGACCGAGGTCGCCGCCTGGATGATGCCGACGACGAGGCCGACGCCCAGCGTGGCGAGGAGCACCGGCGCGGCGACCAGCGCCGTCACCCAGAGAGTGCGGTCGGCGAGCGCGAGGAGGGCCGCGTCTTCCATGCGGCTACCCGAAACTCGAGGCGAGCGAGCCCATCAGCAGCGCCCAGCCGTCCACCAGGACGAACAGCAGCAGCTTGAAGGGCAGCGAGACGATCGTCGGGCTCATCATCATCATGCCGAGCGACATCAGCACCGACGAGACGACGAGGTCGATCACCAGGAACGGCAGGAACAGCATGAAGCCGATCTGGAAGGCGGTCTTCAATTCGCTGGTGACGAAGGCCGGCAGCAGGATCGAGAACGGCACGTCCTGCGTCCGCGCGAACTTGGGCGCCTTGGCCATTTCGGCGAACATCTCGAGGTCGTGCTTGCGGGTCTGGCGGATCATGAAGGCGTGGAACTCGTCGCCGCCCTTCTGGATCGCCACGTCGGCGCCGATCGTGCCGGCGGAATAGGGGGCGATGGCGTTGGCGTTCACCTTTTCCAGCGTCGGCGCCATGACGAACAGCGAGAGGAACAGCGACAGCCCGACCAGCACCTGGTTGGGCGGCGATTGTTGCAGCCCTAGCGCCTGGCGCAGGATCGACAGCACGACGAGGATCCGCGTGAAGCTCGTCATCATCAGGATGAGGCTGGGCAGGATCGTCAGCAGCCCCATGATGAGCAGGAGCTGCAGGGACATGCTGAGGCCCGAGGCCTGGCCGCCGTTCATCGAACTGAACGCGCGGTCGATGGCGCCGGGAACCGCGGCGGCTGCGGGCGCGGCCGGGGCGGGGAGGGCGGCTTGGGTCGCCACTTGCGCCCACGCGACGGCGGGCAGGAGCAGGGCGGGCAGCGCTGCGACAATCGCGGCGATGCGCTTCACGCCTGCGGCTCCGCGCTGAAGGCAGGGCCGAGCGCGGAAACGCCGCGCGCCGGGGCTTCGGCCAGGCGGGTGAGGCCCTGGCGCGAGACCGAGACGAGAATCTCGCGTCCGTGGAATTCGAGCACGGCCAGCTTCAGCGTGGGGGAGAGCATCGTCGTCTCGATCACCTTGACCGCCTTGCCGCCGGCCGGACCGCCGGCTTTGGCCTGCATCTTCTGCGCCAGCTTGAGGCAGCCCCAGGCCAGCAGCGCGATCGTCGGCAGCAGGATCAGCAGCTTGAGGATGTACCAGCCCATCAGGCTTCGGGTCCCTCGGTCTCGCCGGCGATTTCGACGATGCGCAGCGCGAAGCGGTTGCCCTGGGCGACGATCTCGCCCTTGGCGATCGGCTTGCCGTTGACCATGACGTCGAGCAGTTCATCGGTCAGGCGGTCGAGCATGACCACGCTTTCCTCCGACAGCGACAGCACGTCCTTCAGCTTCATGTCGGTGCGGCCGAGCTCGACCGAAAGGCGCACGTCGACATCCTTGAGGAAATCGAAGCCGCGGGGTTGGACGGTCATGGAAAAAGTCCTCTTAGGGTCAGAAGGCTTGGGTGATCTGGATGGCGACGCGGTCGTCGACCGCGCCGATGCTGCCGTGGGCCACGGTCTTGTCGCCGATGCGCAGCGGCACGTTGCGCGCGACCGAGACCGGCAGCACCATGCCCGGGCGCAGGTTGGTCAGCGCCGACATCGCCAGGCGCATGTCGACGACGATGGCCGAGACGGTCAGCGGCACGTCGCCGAAGGGTTCGTCGATGGCGCTGACCGGGCGCGCGGGCGCGCGCGGGCGGGTCTGCTTGCCTTCGCCGAACAGCGCGGTGAGCGTGGCGGTCGGCAGTGCCAGGGTGAGCTGCCAGGTGTCGCGGCTCGCTTCCTCGACGGTCAGCGTCAGGACCGCGAGCTGCGCGGCCGGTGGAAACGCTTCGAGCTCGCGCAGCGCGCCGCCGTGGCGCACCGGGTGCACCGCGGCGCCGAGCGCATCGGCCAGGCCGGCGGCGACGAGCGTTTCGAGCCGCTTGACCATGATCTGCGCGGACAGCGAGAACACGTCGGGCAGCGGGGAAGGGGCGATGCCCTTGCCGCCGAACGTGCGGTCGACGATCCGCAGCACCGCTGCGGCGTCGATTGTGGCGAGCAGCGGCGCGGAGACCGGGCCTGCGCTCATCAGGCAGTGGGCGGCGAGCGGCGCGGTCTCGGCCAGCAGCGTCGCCATGTCGCATTCGCGCACTTCGGCGCAGGCGATCGCCGGCGCTTCGCCGCCGACCAGCGGCGCGAGCGCGACGGCCAGCCCCCGCGCCAGCTTCTCGCCAAGGCGCGCGAGGCCCGGCGCGAGGTCGCCGGGACGAGCGCCGCCACCCGCGCCTTCGCGCAGCAGCTCGGCGCAGTGCTGCGCGAGCGGGCGTTCCGCGACGAGGCTGCGGATCGGCTTCACTGAACCAGGAAGCTCTTGAAGTACACGTTGTCGATGCCGCCGAAGCCCTCGGTGTCGGTCAGCACCTTGTTGATCGCGGCGGTCAGGCGCTTTTGCAGGCGCTGCTTGCCGTCGATGTTGTAGGCGTCCTCCTCGGGCGTGTCGGCAAGCACGCCGAGAATCGCCGAGCGGACCGCTAGCTCATGCTTCTTGAGCCACATCAGCACGCGGCCGTCGCGGCGGGTGGAAGCGGCCAGACTGATCTGGATGAGCCCGTCGGAGTTCTTCAGGTTCGACGTGAAGTCCTCGGCAAAGCTATAGTAAGACGTGCGATATTCGCTGCCGCCTTCGCCATCGATGTCGGGCAGGGCGGCGCCTTCCTTGCCGCCTTCGGCCTTGGGCGCGTAGGGATCTTCCTCGCCCTTGCGGATCAGCTTGGGCTTGTTGTCTTCCTTCTTGTGCTCGGCGCCGGCGATCATGCCCGACTGCATCAGCGCGAAGGCGCCGCCGCCGCCCGCGCCGACCAGCACCAGGCCGAGCACCAGTTTCACGATCAGGCCTTTGCCCTTCTTTGGCTTGGCGTCGTCGGCGGGCTTCTTGTCGCTGCTCATGGTCGGTCCTCAGATCGGCAAATATGGTTAATATTATGCAAAGATGCCGTTACGGCTTTGGCGCGGGTCGTCGTCGCGCTCGGGCTGCGATGCGTTGGCAGCCGCGCGGGCATTGCGCTCCGTGCGCGCCTGCGCGCCGGTGTCGGCGCCGCGCTGGCCCGAGGCGTCCTGCTGCGCCGCGGCGGCGCCGCCCTGCGAGGACTGGCTCTGCGAAGATTGGCTTTGGCCGGCGTTCTGCTGCTGGCTGTCGCCGCCCATGCCGCCGTGCTGCGCGGGCATCGCCGCCTGGACGGCGGGGGCGAAGTCGGGATCGGCGCTGCTCATCGCCACTGTCAGGCCGGCGTCGTCGTGCTGGAAGTGGAGCGAGACCTGGCCGAAATCGGCATGCGCGATCGACGCCTGGACCGATTGCGTCGCGGCGGCGTCGCGGGCTTCGATCAACCGGTCGACGAGCCCGGCGAAGTCGTGGCTCGGCTGGGCCGGCGATGTCGCATAATGGATGCCGGCGGGGGCAGGGGCGGCCGGCTGGAACGCGACCTGGCCGTCGGTCGCCCCCGGTGCGGGCTGGAACAGCGACAGCGCGGGGGCCTCGGCCTTGGCCGAGGCTTTGGTGGCGACTGCGTGCGACGCGATGAGCGCGGGTTCGGAAGGCTCGGCGGGCTTCCCGCTCTCGGCGACCACGCGGAAGCGATTGGCTTGCGGTGCGGCCTGGATTGCGGCGGACGTCGCCTGGACCGCGATCGGCCCGGCCTGGAGGGCGGGTGGCGTCTCGTGCTCGGTCCCCGCGACGGTGAGCACCGGCAGCGGCGCCGGAGCCGCCGACGCAGGGGCGGTGGCGTCGGCTTTCGAAGCGGAGGGGTGCGCCGGCACGGCGGTGGTGCCGGGTGTCGGCGCGGCGGCCTGGCGGATCGCGGGCTGGGCCACGGCGAGCGCGACCAGGCTGGTGGCGACCGGCTGCGCTTGCGCCGGCACGGCAGCGGTGCGCGCGGGTGCGGGGCTTGCCGGTTCTGCGGTCGGCGCCGCCAGAGCGGGCATGGCGAGCTGCGGCATGAATGCCATCGCCGCGGTGATGACGGGTGTGGCGCGGGCCTCCGGCGTGGCTGTGGCTGCGCTAGCTGTCGGAGCGTCGTCCTGCGGGGTGTCCACGGTTTCGGGCGGCGTGTCGGTCGCCGAGGCCTTGGCATCGCCGGCACGCTTGCCCGTCGCACCGGCGACGATGCGGGCCGCGGCTTGCGCCGGCATCGGCGCGGCGGATTGGGCGGCCTGAGCGGCCGGGCTGGTCGGCGCCTGCGCCTCGGCGCGATCGGTGAGGATCTCGGTGAGCGGCTTGCCGGTAGATGCGACCTTCGCCGGCCGCACGATGACGACGGGCAACACGGGGATCTGGGGCATTTCGGCGTCGTTTGCGATGGCGCCTGCGATCATCGGTGCGATCGCCGGCGCGGCAGTGTCCGGGCTCGCGGCTGTCGGGAGGGGCGCGGGCGCCATGGCGGTCGGGAGCGGGCGGGGCATGGCCGGCAGCGTGCCGGTCGGCGCATCCGCCAACGTCCCCGGCAGCACCGGCAAGCCATCCGGCAAGATGTTGCCGCTACCTTGCCGGTTGCCGGCAAGCGGCAAGGCGTTTCCGGGGATGAAGCCGGGGACGGGCCGTTGGATCGGCGTCGGCGCGGCGGCGGCCGCCTGTTCGCCGACCTGGCCGGCCAGGATCGCGCCGAAGGCCGGGAAGTCCGCCGTTGCCGTTCCCTGGGCCGAGACCGGATCGAGTCCGGGGGTGGCGGGTTTCAGAGACAGGAAGGCGGAAATATCGAACATGAAGCAGACCCCGTCGCGATGGCGTACGGATTCCTAATCAAGCTTCGTGCCAATTCCCTTGCGGCCGCCCAGAACCGGGGCTTGCGCCTGCGCGGAAAGCCCCAGCGCCTCGCGCGCGGCGCGTTCCTCCACCGTGGCGCGGCGGCGTTCGGCCTTGGCCAGTTCGATCTGGCGGGCATCGGCGATAGTCCGCGCGCGGGCGGCGTCGGCGAGGGTCGATGTGCTGATGCCGCGCAAGCCGTCGGCGAAGCGGCCGATCTCGCGTAGCGTCAGGCCGTCGCGGGCGTCGAGACGGCCCGCATAGCCCTCGGCCATGCTGCCGGTCCGCGCCGCGAGCGCTTCGAGCTGGGCGAGGGTGCCCTCCGCCTCGGCCGCCGCGTTCGCCGCCGCCTGCTTGGCGATGGCGCGCACTTTTTCCAGGCGCTGCAGGCGCAGAAGCCGCTTGGGATCAGCCTTCACGGGTCAGCAGCGCGATCAGCGCCATCACGCTGTCGTCCAGCGACACCACCGAACCGGCGGTCTGGCACAGGAAGCCGGTCAGGGCCTCGTGCATGGCGATCGCGCGGTCGAGCTGCGGGTCGGCGCCGGCGCGGTACGCGCCCATCAGAACCAGGTCGCGGTTCGCCTCGTAACTGGCGACCAGAGCTCGGAAAGTCCGCGCGAGCTGCTGGTGCTCGGGCAGGGTGATGTCGTTCATCACGCGGCTCAGCGAGGCGGCGATGTCGATCGCCGGATATTGCCCGCGCTGGGCGAGATCGCGCGACAGCACAATATGGCCGTCGAGGATCGAGCGGGCGGTGTCGACCACCGGGTCGTCCTGGTTGTCGCCATCGGCCAGCACCGTGTAGATCCCGGTGATCGAGCCGCCGGTCGAGGCGGCGTTGCCCGCGCGTTCGACCAGCTTGGTGATCGTCGCCAGCGCCGAAGGCGGATAGCCGCGCGCCGCGCCCGGTTCGCCGAGCAGCAGGCCGATCTCGCGCGCGGCGTGGGCCACGCGGGTCAGGCTGTCCATGATCAGCAGCACGCGCTTGCCTTGCGCGCGGAAGTATTCGGCCAGGCTGGTGGCCATCATCGCGCCGCGCAGGCGTAAGTTGGGGGCGTGGTCCGCCGGCACCGCGACGACGCAGGTGCGGGCGCGCTTGTGCCCGGCCATGTGGCGCTCGACGAAGTCCGAGACCTCGCGCGCGCGCTCGCCGATCAGGCCCACGACGACGACCTCGGCCTCGGCGCCGTGGGCGATCATGTCGATCAGGACGGACTTGCCGACGCCCGAACCGGCCATCACGCCGATGCGCTGGCCGATGCCGAAAGTGGTGAGCGCGTTCAGCGCGCGCACGCCGGTGTCGAAGCTTTCGCGTACCGGGCTGCGTTCCAGCGCGCCGGCGCGGACGCCGCCCGCCGGCCATTCGGCGCGGTGGTGCAGCGGGCCCAGGCCGTCGATCGGCTTGCCTTCGCCGTCGACCGCGCGGCCGAGGAAGGCTTCGCCCACCGGCAGCAGGCCCGGACGCCCTTCGGGACGCACACGCGCGCCGGGGCGGAGTAGGACCGTGTCGCCGAGCAGCATCATCAGCGTCCGGCCGTTGCGGAAGCCGATGACTTCGGCCGAAAGCTCGCCGTGGCCGTGCGCGACGCGGCACAGCCCGCCGACAGGCATCGGCAGCCCGGTGACTTCGAGCAGCCCACCATCGCAGGCGGCGACGAGGCCGAAGCGGCGCGGGGTGAGGTCGATCTGCCCACCGCCCATGCAATCGAGCAGCGGTTCGAACATTTTCAGCACAGCCGCAGCGCCTCGGTGATGGCGATGCGCCACTGTGCCGGGCCGTCCTCGATGCCGCCGGTGGCGGTCTCGACGCGCAGCGCGCCGCGCTCGAGCGCGGGGTCGGCGAGGAACTGCCAATCGGGCGGAAGTTGATCGGCGACCAGCGCGATGTCCTCGGGATGGAGGCGGATGACGCGCTCGTCGTCGGCGCGCACGAACATAGACACGGCGGTCCGGACGCGGCGCGCCAGCGCCTCGGTATCGAGCGCCAAGGGCGCCAGCGTTGCCTCGCAGAGCGCGGTCACGGTCTCGTGCAGCTTGTGGCGGAGTTGTTCGGCAAGATCGGTGTCGAGCCGCGCGAAGGAGAAGCCCAGGCGCGTGCGCGCTTCGGCCGCGGCGCGCTCCTCGGCCTCGGCCTGCGCGCGCGCTTCGGCATAGCCGGCGGCGTGCCCTTCGGCGAAGGCGAGCGCCACCGGATCGGCTGGCGCTTCCCCCATCGGAGTCGCCGCCGCGCCCGAGACGAAGCGCAGGTCGCGGGAGAACCCGCCGCCCTGGCCCATGCCGCTGAGCGCGTGCAGGCTAGACATAGTCGTCGTCGCCCTGGCCGAACGAGATCGCCCCGTCGGCGGCCAGGCGGCGGGCGACCGCGACGATCTGCTTCTGCGCCTCGATCACGTCGGCCATCTTGACCCGGCCGCGCGCGGCGATCTCGTCCTTGACGCCCTCGGCGGCGCGGCTCGACATCGCGCGGAAGAACACGTCGCGTTCCTCCTCGACGACGCCCTTCAGCGCGTCGATCAGCGTCTCGCTCTCGACGTCGCGCAGCAGCGTGCCCATCGCTTGCGGATCGAGCGCGAAGAGGTGCTCGAACTTGAACATCTCGGCTTCGATCAGCTTGGCCAGCGCCTTGTCGGCGCGGGTGATCTCCGGCATCACGCGGCGCTCGACCGCCTTGCCCGAATTGTTGATGAGGTCGGCCGCCTCGCGCGGGCCGCCCATCGAAAGCGCGGCCTGGCCGTGCGTCTCGGCGATGCGGCGAGCCAGCATCTCCTCCAGCATGACGAGCGCGTCGGGCGCGATCGGTCCGAGCGTGGCGATGCGGTGGACGACTTCGGGCTGCACCTTCCAGGGCAGGCCGTGCAGCACTTCGGCGGCGATCTCCGGATCGAGCTGCATCAGCAGCACGGCGATCGCCTGCGGGTGCTCGTCGCGGATCAGCGGGGTGAGCTTCTGGGGCGTCAGCCAGCGCACCAGTTCCAGCGGCGAGGCCGCCGGCGCGTCGGGCGCGATGCGCTGCATCAGGCTGTCGGCTTTCACTTCGCCCACCGCGCGGGTCATCAGCGAGCGCACTTGGCCGACTCGGTTGTGCGACGGGATGCCGATCTGGTCGTTGGCGTTGACGAAGCCGGTGATGGCGTGGGTGATGTATTCGGGGCGGATTTCGCCGAGCGCGCACATCTTCTCGCCCAGCACGCGCAGTTCCTCGGGCTCCAGCTCGGCGAGGATCTTCGACGCCTGCTCTTCCTCGAGCAGCATGACCATGACGGCGGCGCGATCGCCCTCGTCGAGTTCGAAAGCAAGGTTCACTGGGCCTTCTCCGCTTGAGTCTTGAGCATCTGTCGCAGCGCGACCACGGCGCTATCGGGGCGTTCCTCGATCATCCGCTGGGCCAGGCTGATCTGCTGGCCGAGCAGGGCGTTGTCGACCGCGCCGGACAGCGGCGTGGGCGGCGTTCCGGCGGTCGTGGCGCCTGGCATCGTCGGCAGTGCTGGGCTGGCCGGCACCGCGGCGTCCTCGTCGTCGCGTTCGCCGGGCTGGCGGCGCACCGCCTTGATCAGCGGACGCACGCCGAGCAGCAACACCAGCAGCAGCGCGATCAGCGCCACGCCGTTGCGCAGCACGGTGGCGAACCACGGCGCTTCGTAGAACGGCAGCGCTTCGACTTCGGTGGCGTCGAACTTGCGGACCATGACCGCGACCTGATCGCCGCGCGCGGCGTCGGCGCCGACGGCGGCGCTGACAAGCTGCTTGATCTGGTCGGTGTCGGTGGCCTTGCCGCCCTTCATCGCTGCGGCGCTGAGCGCCACCGCGACCGAGACGCGCTTGATCTTGCCCGGGGTTGAATTGGCGACCGCGACCTCGCGGCCGAGCTCGTAGTTGCGGGTCGCGCTGGACTCGCCGTTGGCTTGCGGCGCGGCGGCGACGGTGGCGGGCGGCACGGCGGCGCCCGCGGCGGGCGCGCCCGGCTGGGCGGTGGTCTGCGGCGGCGGCGTGTTGGACAGCGCGCCGGGCACGCCGACGGCGGTGCCCGCGGCGGCGCCGGACTGCGACTGCTGCTGCGTTTCCGAACGCAGCACGCCGTTCTTGTCGTAGCTCTCGCGCGCCGAGGTGACCTGGTCCATGTCGAGATCGACCTGGATCTGGGCCGAGAAGTTGCCCTCGCCGATCATCGGGGTGAGGAGCTGGCTGACCTGCTGGCGCAGCTTCTCCTCCATGCGGCTCTGCAGTTCGATCCGGTCGGATTCGGCGCTGGCGCCCTTCTCGGAGAGCAGGCGGCCATGCTGGTCGATCACCTTGACACCGTCGATGCTCAACCCCGGCACCGAGCCGGCGACGAGGTTGACGATGGCCATGACCTGGCTTTCGGACAGCTGGCGCCCGCGCGCGAGGCGCAGCATGACCGAGGCGGTCGGCGGCAGGTTGTCGCGCACGAACGCGCTCTTCTCGCCCTCGGCGAGGTGGACGCGCACCGCTTCGACGCCGTCGATCTCCTGGATGGTGAGCTGGAGCTCCTTCTCCTTGGAGGCTCGCAGGCGCTCGCCCTCGAGCGTGCGGCTGGCGCCGATCGGCAGATCGGACAGCGCATCGCCGCCGCTGTCGGGCGTGGCGAGCGCGCCGTCCGAGGCGACCGTCATCCGCGCCTTGTAGAGATCGGCCTCGTTGACCGTCAGCGCGCCGGTGTTGCCGTCGATCTTGTAGGGGATCGACGCCTTGTCGAGCGCGTCGACCACGCTCGCGCGTTCCTTGTCGTCGAGCTGCGAATAGAGCGTGCGCTGGGGGGAGGGCGCGACCATGCTCCAGGTCAGCGCCGCGCCGCCCAACGCCGCGACCCCGACGAACCAGGGCAGCGTCTTGCGGATCGCCGGCTGCGCGGCGAAGCTCTTGAGGCGATCCAGCGGACTGCCGCCGAATGCGCCGGTGAACGAGGAGAGGACGGACACGCCCTGACCCGCTCCCGCCTGTGCTGGGATGAGTTCGCTCATCTATCAGGCCCCCATTCGCATGATGTCCTGATAGGCCGAGAGCAGCCTATTGCGGACCTGGAGGGTTGCTTCGAACGCGACGCCGGCTTCCTGCCGGGCGAGCATGACCTTGGCGACGTCGGTCACTTCGCCGCGCTCGTAGGCGGCGGTAACGTCCTCGGCCTTGTTTTGCGTCTGGCTGACGTTCTCGAGCGCCGATTGCAGCGCGTTGGAGAAGCCGCCGGCCGGGCCGTCCGCCTTCGCCGGCGCGGCCGCGCCAGCGCCTTCGGTCGGGTTGAGGCCCTGGAGCAGCTGCGACTTGTCGATCAGCTGCTGGCGCATGGCCATGATTTGCTGGATGCCGCCTCCGGCGCCCAATCCCCCGATTCCCCCTGAACTGCTCATCGACGGCCTCCTGCGACCGCGAGCCCGGCCTCACGAAACGAGGCGAGCCGGTAGCGGAGCGTGCGCTCCGAGATGCCGAGCTGGCGCGCGGCGGCGACGCGGCTGCCGCCGCAGGCTTCCAGCGTTTCCATGATGGCGCGAGCCTCGGAAAGCTGAACGATGTTGGAGAGCTTGCCGTTCGGCTCCGCCTCGACCGCGACCGGGGCGAGCGCCGTGAGGTCGCTGCCGACCAGGCGGGCGGGGCTGTCGAACACGATGTGCTCGGGGCTGATCTCGTCCTGGCGGTCGGCCAGCAGCAGCGCGCGGCGGATGACGTTCTCCAGCTCGCGGACGTTGCCCGGCCAGCCGTGCAGCTTGAGCATGGCGAGCGCGGCGTCCGAGATCCAGGGCGCGTTCTTACCTTGGGGCGCGTGGCGCAGCAGCAGCGCGAAAGCCAGCGCGGCGATGTCGTCCGCACGCTCGCGCAGCGGGCGCAGCGCCAGGGGGAACACGTTGAGGCGGTAGTAGAGATCGGCGCGGAACCGGCCCTCGGCCACCTCGGTCGGCAGATCGCGGTTGGCGCAGGCGATGATGCGGACGTCGATCTTGATCGGCTGGGTCGAGCCGATCGGCACGACTTCGCCTTCCTGGAGCGCGCGCAGCAGCTTCGCCTGGAGCCCGATCGGCATCTCGGCGATCTCGTCAAGCAGCAGCGTGCCGCCGTCGGCGGCGCGAAAGAAGCCCTCGCTCGCTTCGGTGGCGCCGGTGAAGGCGCCCTTCTTGTGTCCGAACAGCAGCGCTTCGAGCATCGCCTCGGGCATCGCCGCGCAGTTGATGGCGACGAAGGGCCCGGTGCGGCGCTCGCTGCGGTCGTGGATGAAGCGCGAGAGCACTTCCTTGCCGGTTCCGGTCGGGCCGTTGATCAGCACGGGAATGTCGCTGGCGGCGAGACGTTCGGCCAACGCCAGGATCGAGAGGCTCTCGGGATCGGCGGCGATCGGCGCGCCGGGTCGGATCACACAGGCGACCAGTGCGGCGAGCGAGGTTTCGCTCGTCGGGTCCTGGTAGCGCAAGGTGAAGCGGCGCGACCCATCGCGCAGGATCGCCGGCTTGTCGGTGCGCTCGAGCACCACGCCGGCGGCGCGCGCGTCGGCCGGCGAGCGGTCCTCCGCATCGCGCAGTGCGATCACATCGTCCTGGCCCAGTGCCGCGACAATCGCGGCTGCCCGCTGAACCAATGGCGCATGCCGACGTCCGGCATCGCAAGCGAACTCAAGTCCGCGCATAACCCTGTTGCCCCCCGAATTAACCATAATTCGTAGGGCCATTTGCGGGCGTAACGACAAAGAAGGTTGTAATTTAAGTCCCCGTAAAAACCCCTAATGTACATTTTTTTCATGCGTGCGCGTCGCGCACGTGAGGGGGACGGGCTGCCTGGAAAATTTCGCGGCAACCTTAAACTTCCGCGCTTTCCGCCGATCTAGCTCCTGGCAACCGCACGGATCGGCCGGGTGGACAAGCCCTTTCGGGACTACTTTGGGGAGTAAACCATGTCCGTCATCAACACCAATATCAGCGCCATGAAGGCCCAGAACGCATCGACCCAGGCGAGCAAGGCGCTCGGCACCGCGATGGAGCGCCTTTCGACCGGCAAGCGCATCAACAGCGCCAAGGACGACGCCGCCGGCCTCGCCATCGCCAGCGGCATGACCTCGGAAATCCGCGGCATGAGTCAGGCCGTGCGCAACGCCAATGACGGTATCTCGTTCGCTCAGACGGCCGAAGGCGCGCTGAACGAAGTCGGCAACATGCTGCAGCGCGTCCGCGAACTGGCCATCCAGTCGAAGTCGGGCACCTATAGCGCCACCGATCGCACCAACCTGGACACGGAAGCCACCCAGCTGCAGGCGCAGGTCACCGACATCCTGACCAACACCAAGTTCAACGGCGTTGCGGTGTTCGATTTCGCCGCCACCGACACGGCTTCGGACGCGATCACCATTCAGGCCGGTTCGGCCGCTACCGCCACCGTCGACATCGACAAGGCGTTCCTCGACAGCGATAACTTCGTGGCTGCCAACTTCAAGGTCGACACGGTCGCCAACGCCACCACGACGATCGCCAACATGGACACCAACCTGGCGACGGTGAACACCGCCCGCGCCACGCTCGGTGCCGCGCAGAGCCGCCTGGAATCGGTGGTCAACAACCTGACGACCAACATGACCAACCTGTCGGACGCCCGTTCGCGGATCCAGGACACCGACTACTCGTCGGAAACCACCGCGCTCGCGAAGGCCCAGATCCTGAGCCAGGCTTCGACCGCGATGCTCTCGCAGGCCAACCAGAGCCAGCAGAACGTCCTGTCGCTGCTGCGCTAAGCCCAGCGATACCAGGAATTGGGGCAGGGGCCCGGCGGTCGCAGGACCGCCGGGCCTTTCGCTTTTTTCCGAAGCGTTTTCGCCGCCGGCGGCGGCAGTTGCATCGACTGCGACTCTCCAAAACACTCTGATACAGGAATGCGCGGCGTGCCTGGTGTAGGCAGCCGGCCGCGATGCCTTGCGTCGCGATCAGAGGACCGTGAAGGGAGACGTGCAGTGAACAATGCGTTCCGCGGGAATCTCCTCATCCTGCTCGCCATCACCGCGGCGCCCGCGGCCTATGCGCAGCAGGCCGCGCCCACCGCTTCTCCCATGCCCGCACCCTCCACGATCGGACGCCACACCATTCGCACGCTGCCGGTGCCCGAGGGCATGATCGTGCGCAGCGGGACTTATCTGCCCTCCGGCAAAGTGCTGATGTCCTATAGCAAGCCCGGCTCGAACGACCGCCGCGCCGTCAATCTCGCGGTGTTGAACGACGACGGCACCGGGTTACGGACGATCTTCTCGCAAGCGGTCCCGGAGCGACCGAAGGACAACGGCATCCGCTTCATGCCGTTCAACGACAACCGCCGGATCTTCATGGGCGATTTCGTGCTCGAATGCGCGCCGAGCCTCGACGCCTGCGACAAGTCGACGCTGCTGCTCGTGACCTACCCGGCCGAAGTGGCGGACGGGCCGCATATCGCGCACCGCTGGTCGGAAATGATCATCGCGCCCGACAACCGCCACATCGCCTGGACGACGCTGCTGTCCAATTTCTCGGCCGCCGTGTTCACCGGCGAGCTGCGCAAGCGGGGGGCGGGCTATGTCATCGCCGAGCCGCGCATCGTCAGCACGCTCGCGCCGTTCAAGCCAGATCCCAAGCATGCCGACGGTGTCCTTCCGCAGCCGATACGCAATGGCGAGGTCAAGCAGTTCGTTCACGGCGGCACCGGCATCTCGATGGCCGGCGGCGT
>DASVMK010000086.1:0-2666 GCA_036384395.1 Novosphingobium sp. | reverse complement strand
CAGCGCCGAGATCGCCGCGCCCGAATCGCGCGCCACGGTCTCTTCCATGCCGGTGCCCACGAACGGCGCGTCGGCCTTGACCAGCGGCACCGCCTGGCGCTGCATGTTCGAGCCCATCAGCGCGCGGTTGGCGTCGTCGTTTTCCAGGAACGGAATGAGCGAGGCGGCCACCGAGACGAGCTGCTTGGGGCTGACGTCCATCAGCGTGATCTGGTCGCGCGGCGCCATGACGAACTCGCCGCTCTCACGCGCGGAGACCAGCTCCTCGACGAACGAACCATCGGCGCTGGTTTCGGCCGAGGCCTGCGCGACCGTGTGCTTCTGCTCTTCCATCGCCGACAGATAGACGACGTCCTTGGTCACCTTGCCGTCGACGACCTTGCGGTACGGCGTCTCGATGAAGCCGTACTTGTTGACGCGGGCGAAGGTCGACAGCGAGTTGATCAGGCCGATGTTCGGGCCTTCCGGCGTCTCGATCGGGCAGATGCGGCCGTAGTGCGTCGGGTGGACGTCGCGGACTTCGAAGCCCGCGCGCTCGCGGGTCAGACCGCCCGGCCCGAGCGCCGAGACGCGGCGCTTGTGGGTGACTTCGGACAGCGGGTTGGTCTGGTCCATGAACTGCGACAGCTGCGACGAGCCGAAGAACTCGCGCACCGCGGCCACCGCCGGCTTGGCGTTGATCAGGTCGTTCGGCATCACCGTCGACACGTCGACCGAGCTCATCCGTTCCTTCACCGCGCGCTCCATGCGCAGCAGGCCGACGCGGTACTGGTTCTCGAGCAGCTCGCCCACCGAACGCACGCGGCGGTTGCCGAGGTTGTCGATGTCGTCGATCTCGCCCTTTCCGTCCTTGAGGTTCACCAGCTCCTTGACCACGGCGAGGATGTCCTCGGTGCGCAGCGTGGTGACGGTGTCCTCGGCGTCGAGCGACAGGCGCATGTTGAGCTTGACGCGGCCCACGGCCGACAGGTCGTAGCGGTCCGCGTCGAAGAACAGGCCGCCGAATAGCGCTTCGGCGGTCTCGCGCGTCGGCGGTTCGCCGGGGCGCATGACGCGGTAGATATCGGCCAGCGCGTGGTCGCGGTCGGGCGCCTTGTCGGCCTTCAGCGTGTTGCGGATCCACGGACCGGTGTTGACGTGGTCGATGTCGAGCAGGTCGAGGTGGTCGATCCCCGCCTTGTCGAGCGCGTCGAGGTTCTCGGGGCTGACTTCGTCGCCGGCCTCGATGTAGATGCGCCCGGTGCTCTCGTCGATGACGTCCACCGCCGAATAGCGGCCGAAGATTTCCTCGGTCGGGATCAGCAGTTCGGTCAGGCCATCCTTTTCCGCCTTGTTGGCGGCGCGCGGGCTGATCTTGCTGCCGGCGGCGAAGATCACTTCGCCCGACTTGGCGTCGACGATGTCGAAGGCCGGCTTGGTGCCGCGCCATTGGTCGGCGCTGTAAGGCACGCGCCAGCCACCTTCACCGCGGTTCCAGGCGACGGTGTGGTAGAAGTGCGAGAGGATCTGCTCGTCGTCGAGGCCCAGCGCGTGCAGCAGCGCGGTGACCGGCAGCTTGCGCTTGCGGTCGATACGGACGTTGACGATGTCCTTGGCGTCGAACTCGAAGTCCAGCCACGAGCCGCGATAGGGAATGACGCGCGCGGCGAACAGGAACTTGCCCGATGAGTGCGTCTTGCCGCGGTCGTGATCGAACAGCACGCCCGGCGAACGGTGCATCTGGCTGACGATGACGCGCTCGGTGCCGTTGACGATGAAGGTGCCGTTCTCGGTCATGAGCGGCATGTCGCCCATGTACACGTCCTGCTCCTTGATATCGAGCACGGAGCGGGTTTCGGTCTCCTGGTCCACCTCGAACACGATCAGCCGCAGCGTCACCTTCATCGGCGCCGCGTAGGTGATGCCGCGCTGGCGGCATTCGGTGGTGTCGTACTTGGGATCCTCGAGCTCGTAGTGGACGAAGTCGAGCTCGCTGGTGCCGGCGAAGTCGCGGATCGGGAACACCGAGCGCAGCGTCTTCTCCAGGCCCGAGACATAGCCGATCGACGGGTCGGAGCGCAGGAACTGCTCGTAGCTTTCGCGCTGAACCTCGATCAGGTTCGGCATCTGGACCACTTCGTGGATGTCGCCGAAGATCTTGCGGATGCGCTTCTTCGCCGAAGTGCGGCCGTTGCCGGGGGTTAGAGTCGCCATGAGGGGATATTGCCTCTTCGCTTGTGCGCCGGGGGGACCGGCGGAGAAATTTGCCATGCGTGGGTGTGGCACCAGCAAACGCGAAAAGGCCGCATGGCATCCGCCGTCCTTTCGAACGGCAGGCCCGCAGCCTTCGCGTCAGTGGAACCCGATGTCGCTCCCTTCCTGGACGAATCCCCGCGCATGGATTCGCCTTGCTCGAAGCGGTGGGCGAGTGCGCATATAGGAAGCGGGCGGGCCGGAGTCAAACGGGGCGTCAAACGGGGCGTCAAATAGGGGATTGCTCGGCTCGTCCCGCCGGGCGGCTCGGCTGATCGATTCGTCGCAAACATGGGGCGCGGTTGCGGCGTTAGCGGTGGGATGACCCAGATTTCCCCCCGCTCGCTTTGTGCCGCCGTGGCGATTTCCACCGCGCTGGCGCTCGGATCGACCCCTGGCGCCGCGCAGGATGCGGCGCCGACGCTGGTGCTGCC
>DASVMK010000085.1:0-2550 GCA_036384395.1 Novosphingobium sp. | reverse complement strand
ACCTGGGTCCAGCTCACCTTGCTGCGCTTGCCCTGGCACAGCGCGCGCTTGGTGACGAAGTTGTAGATGCCGCCCTTCCCCTCGGCATTGCCGGGATACCAGTTCTGCACGGTGCTATACTTGATCTCGGCATCGTCGAGCGCGACCAGTTCGACCACCGCGGCGTGGAGCTGGTTCTCGTCGCGCATCGGCGCGGTGCAGCCTTCGAGGTAGCTGACGTAGGCGCCTTTATCCGCGACGATCAGCGTCCGTTCGAACTGGCCGGTGTTCTCCGCATTGATGCGAAAATAGGTGCTGAGCTCCATCGGGCAGCGCACGCCCTCGGGCACATAGACGAAGGTGCCGTCGGAAAAGACCGCGCAATTGAGCGCCGCGAAGTAGTTGTCATGCTGCGGCACGACCTTGCCGAGCCACTTCTTCACCAGCTCGGGATATTCGCGGATCGCCTCGCTGATCGAGCGGAAGATGACCCCCGCCTGCTCCAGCTCCTTGCGGAAGGTGGTGGCGACCGAGACCGAATCGAACACCGCGTCGACCGCGACCTTGCGCGCGCCTTCCACGCCGGCGAGCACTTTCTGCTCTTCCAGCGGGATGCCCAGCTTCTCGTAGATCTTGAGGATCTCGGGATCGACCTCCTCAAGGCTGCCGAGCTTGGGCTTGGCCTTGGGCGCGGCCCAGTAATAGGCTTCCTGGTAGTCGATCGGCGGAACCGCGAGCTTCGCCCAATCGGGCGGCGTCATCGTCAGCCACAGGCGATAGGCCTTGAGCCGCCATTCGAGCATCCACTCGGGCTCGTCCTTCTTGGCCGAGATGAAGCGGACGGTATCCTCGGACAGGCCCTTGGGGCCGTATTCCTGCTCGATGTCGGCGACCCAGCCGTGCTCATAGTCGGCGACGCGCGCGGCGGCGTCCCGGGCGGCCTGGTCCCGCTCGGGCACGTTCTGGACTTGCGTTTCCTCGGTCATTGGACGGTCTCTGCCAGTTGGGTCAGCGGGACGCCCGCCAGCGCGCCGCGTAGCGCCTGATTCACCGCCGGCCAATGCGGGCGGACGCAGCACTGCTGCTCCAGCGTGCAATCGTGCTTGCCCTGCTCGACGCAGGCGGTGAGCGCGATCGGCCCCTCGACCGCCTCGACGATATCGGCCAGCGTGATCGCCGCGGCGGGACGCGCGAGCTTGAGCCCGCCGCCGACGCCGCGCGCGCTGCGCAGCAGCCCGGCCGCGGTCAGCCGGCTGACCAGCTTCTGCACGGTGGGCGCCGGCAAGCCGGTCTCCGAGGCGAGTTGCCCGGCCGACACGCGCGCGGCGCCGCAATGGCGCGCGGCGGCGGCCATTGTGACGATGGCGTAGTCTGCCATGCTCGAAAGGCGCATGTCCGGTCCCGTCGGTTCAAATCGGATCGATTCGTTCCGGTTTCACCTAGATACGCGCTTCCGGCATTGCAACACGCGCCGGCGCAAAGCATGCAAAAAAGCAAATGCTTCGGGTCGCTCGGCGAAGCATGACGAAACGCCAAGCGGTCGACCACATCCAGCTCGCCACGCGAGCCCCAGGCCGCGCCCCGTGGAATCGGGGCGTCTTGGCTGGGAGCGAACGAAATAATCGAAACCGCCCGCCGCGTCGGTGCGATAGATTGCACCGTTACGGAGCAATGCGGATTTAACATTACGTAAAGTGTTGCACTTTAGGCGCAAATTCGGAACGGATCGCCAGAGGGCTCGCTGAAAGACCGATTTTCACGGTTTTCAAGAGTGTTCGTTGCTGGTATCCGACCCGCCGTCATCGTGGTTGCGGTGGCGAAAAAGGTAAGCCGCCAACGGCTGCTTTTTTTTGGGGTTTTTCGGTACGCGGCTACTGTCTTGTACGTTTACGTACTTGCCATGGGCGCGGCTCGGCGACCCAAGAGGAGACGTCTCGATGAAGTTCCGTAGCCTTGCTGCTCTGGCAGCTCTTTCCCTGACCGCCGCTCCGGTGGTCGCTGAGGCGGCTTCGGCCGATCTCGGCCGCACTCTTGCTCCCGTTTCGGGCGAGAGCAGCATTGGTGGTGAATCCACCCTGCTGGTCATTCTGGGCGTGGTTGCCCTCGGCGCGGGTATTTTCCTGCTCGCCGACAACGACGACGATTCGCCGTCGTCGGCTGGCTGATCCGTCAGGTTCAGTTGAAGGAAAGCGGGGCCTCGCGCCCCGCTTTTTTTATGTCCGCCGCATTCGGAATGCCCCCGGCCACGACGTAGCAGCGCCTATTCGTATCGATCGCGATGCCGTGATCGACAACCGCTTTAGCCGATCGAGCGCAGGTGTCTGGGAGGATATCTAACGCGCTGGCCCGATCAGATCGGCACGATCCGATCCAGAACCGTCAGGCACTGCCAAAAAAAGGGCGGTCCCCCAATTGCTCGGGGAACCGCCATAAAAGTCAGGAACTCGTGCCGAGGCTCGAGCCCTTCGGGTCGCAGGGCCGCTCTAGGTCCAGTTGCGCCGAAAGAATTGTAGGGAATCGACAGCTCGGCGGCAAAATCTGCTGTGCCTGCTAACCATTTGCAATTGCACC
>DASVMK010000084.1:0-3094 GCA_036384395.1 Novosphingobium sp. | reverse complement strand
AGACCCTTGGCCGTCGCGGTCTGGCGATTCCTGCTGAGCGTGCCGCTGCCGTCCTGGTCCGGATCCTGAAGCGGGACGGTGACCTGCTCGTCCGAACGATAGACGAACGGCACGCGCACGCCGATCTCCAGCCGATCGGTCAGGCCATAGCGCGCCGCCACCGATTCGGTGATAAGATCCTGCCGGGACTCGTTGATGTCGAACACGCCGACGAGCACGGTGTTGACGAGGCCGGTGCCCCGGAAGAGCGTGCGGTTGCGATCCGACCGGGTGTAGTCGATCCCGAGTTCAGCGACCAGTTCACCCTTGCGGGTGACCACCGAGCCCTGTTGGTCGAGCACCGCGACCACGGGCGGACGATCGGAGTCCTTCGGCGGCTCGCCCACGGTCGTCGCCCGAGACGCGCTACCCGTCGGCGCGGCGGGCGCGGCGGCGGCGAGCGCCTCGTTGCGGATCTGCTGGGTGGTCTGGGCGAGGCCGGAAAGGCGCTGCTCCATCAGGTCGAGTCGGCGCTGCTGCTCGGTCAGCTTCTGGCTCTGCTCGGCGATCTGCGCGCGCGCCTGCGCCAGTTCCGCACGGAGCGCCTCGACGTCACTGACGGTGGTCCGCGCGTCCGCGGTTGCCTGCTGCGCGAAAGCCGGTGCCGGCAGCGCCGCAGCGAGGCAGCCAAGCGGCACGACATAGGACTGCACCAGCCCCCTGAATCCTGGCATCGCCCTCTTACCCCCCCTAAGGAACCCGGAAGCTCGCGGCGTCGATACCCAGCGCTTCCACCTGGAAACCCGCCGACCCTACGGCCAGCGGACTGACGTTGTCGAGTTGCAGATAGAGGGACACCTGGCTGTCGATGATCCGATTGTCTGCCGTGTTGATGACCGTCGAGGAAATCCTGTCGCCGAACGCATGCTGGACGAAAAGGTCCGCCTGCTCGACGGTCAACGTGACATAGGGCGCCGAAGAACCGGCGGGCGTGATCACGATACCGTTCGCACCCGCGCTCGTGTTGGTGCCTGCAACCTGGACCGGAACCCCGTTGGCCCACTGGCCTGTCGCCGACCAGCCCTGTTCGGTCAGTTGCATGGTCGTCTGCAGCAGGCTGTCGCCACCCACGCTCGTGGTGATCATCGCGCCGAATGCGACTTCGATGCCACCGGGCAACGAAAAGCCGCCCCGCGCTTCGGCCAGTTCCTCGTCGTTGAGCGGCTCGGATGCGAACAGCGGCTCGCCGTTCGCGTAGGCCCGGCCCGGGAAGGTCAGCATCGCGAGGCCGAGAAGGAAAAGCCTGCGCATCCTACTGCTCGCCCAACACGGGGTTGGTGATCGCGGTGCGGAGCGTATCGAGGTCGACCGGGCGCGACGAGAGAGCCCCGAATGGGACGTGGCCGACCATGGCCCATTGGCCGGCGCGATTGAACGAAGACTGACCGATCTGACGCGCATCGGTGATGACGAAGAAGAGTCCGTCCCACATCTTCTCGAATTCGGGCCGCGAAATGCGCAGCAACCCGCGCGAGGGATCGCCGATCAGAACGTAATCCTTGCTGACGCCCTTGATCACCACGAAATGCTTGTAGCCGCGGGTCGTCGTGAGCGCGATGCCGGGCACGCGCGTCTGAGCGATCTGGTCCAGCGTGACGCGAAAGCCTTGCGTCTGCAGCTTGATCGTCTCCAGGAAGCGCTTCATGTCGAGCAGCGAAAAGCCGAATTTCTTGATCTGCGCCTGATCGCCATGCTCCCACATGCCGTTGAAGGTCAGCTCCTCGTCGGCATTGCGCACGCCGTAGTGATAGCGGAGCAGCGTCGCGAGCGCGGCCGACCCGCAGCTGAAATCATAGCGCTGACGCACGACCGTGTAGAAGCGCCGGTCGAGCATCGTGCTCATATCGACGTAGAAGCCGCCGCCAGGCATAGTCGGGATGACGAAGTGGGTGGTCGCCGCGGCGGGGGCTGCGATCAGGCAGCCCAGGAAGGCAAGCGTCGTGCGCATCTTCGCGATGCTGGGCCGGGAACGATTAACAAATCTTTCCCGCGAGGAGGCCCGTTTGGCGATCATTGCCCCATCGGTGCATAGTTGATCTGCACGTTGACGCTCATGGTGCCAATGATCGAGCTGGCGTTGCCGGTGTTGATGTTCACCATCGCGAATCCGCTCGAACCCTGGAAGGCGGTGTCCGAGATGTTGACGGTGCCGGTGGTGCTGTTGGCGCCCACATAGTTGTTGTTCACGTTGGAACTGCTGTTGGCCATCGCCACCATCGGGTTGTCGAGCGCCCTGCCCGTGGTTTCGGCGAGTTCGTTTTCGGACACCGGCGCGGTCGCGAACAGCGCATCGGCCTGATCGGCGAGCGCGACGGGGGCGGGGGTCGTGTCGACAGCCTCGGCGGCGTCGCTGGCGAGCAGGACAGCATCGGCCGGGTTGATCGGGCTCGGCGCCGCGGGGGCCAAGGCCGCATCGGCCAGCGCGAGGCTGGTCAGCGCGGTCGCGATGGCGATGGGCTGAAGATCGGCCTCAGCGGCATCGGCGGCGGCCTCGGTGAGGATCATCGCCGGGAGCGCGGCCTCCGCCGGGGCGGCCTGCGCCTCGGCCGTCGGCGCGGAAAGATCGAAGAGCGCGAGAGGCGCGGTGGCATCGACGCGGAACGGGGCCGTCGCGGCCTCAGCGATCCACGGAGCCGGAAGGGCGGTGGCGGTGGCGGGCTCGGCCTGCTCCAGAGGCTGCGCATAGGCAGCGCCGGGCACGATCATCATCGCCAGAGGAACAAATACGCGCATACCGTTCACCCGTGGTTGGCCGTTTGTTCGTGCTTCGAGAAGTGTTTTCATCCTACCCACTCCCCTGAAGGTCGTATCAGGACCCGGTGGGCGGGAAACCGGCACGCCATGATGGCGTGCCGGTCCCTTTCGTCGGATCGTCAGATCAGAACGTCACGTCGCCGGTGGTAACCGAGAGCGTGATCGCAGCCTGCTGCGAAGCCCCAACGCCCGTGTTCTGGTTGATCGCGGTGATGCCCGCGATGCCAGTGAAGCTGGAGCTGTTGTTGATCGACTGGTTGGTCGCGCCGTTCGGATCCGGCGTGCCGTAGCTCACGTTGAT